>NZ_CP020946.1:2198896-2513024 GCF_002208115.1 Bdellovibrio bacteriovorus
AGCAGCAGGATTTCTGGTTCCGTCGCCAAAGCACGCGCGATGCACAGACGCTGCTGCTGCCCGCCGGAAAGTGCGGTTGCTGAAGAATGCAAACGGTCTTTGACTTCATTCCACAGGCTGGCTTGCTGCAGGGACTTTTCAACTTGTTCTTCGATGAAGCTTTTCTTTTTCACCCCGCGCACCGTCAGACCGTACGCGACGTTGTCATAGATGCTTTTTGGGAAGGGATTCGGTTTTTGGAAAACCATCCCGATACGCATGCGCACTTCCATCGGGTCGATTTCTTTACCCAGAATGTTGCTTTGATTTGGATAAAGCAGAATTTCGCCCTGGTACTGGGCATTGGCGTAAAGGTCATGCATGCGGTTGAAACAACGCAAAAGCGTGGTCTTACCGCAACCGGATGGACCGATCAAAGCGGTGACACGATTTTCATAGATCGGCAGCGTGATGCCGTTCAGAACCTTTTTATCACCGTAAGAAAAAACCAGATTTTTAACTTCAGCGCGCAAATTCAACTGCATAAATTACCACTTCATCTTTTTACGGAAACGGGAGCGCAGGTAAATCGCCCCACCGTTCATAATCAAAGTCATCACAAGCAACACCACACCGGTGGCCGCCGCGTTCACGTGGAACTCCGGCTGAGGTCGTGACAACCAGTTAAACATCTGAATCGGCATCACGGTGAATGGATCCATGAGCCAGTTAAAGTTCAAGTAAGGGAACTGCCCGTCAATCGGCGGAGTCGGCAAAAACGCAATAAACGTCAACGCCCCGATCGTGATCAGCGGAGCCGTTTCACCGATCGCGCGAGAAAGTGAAATGATCACGCCCGTCAGGATGCCGCCGGAAGAATAAGGCAGAATATGATAGCGGATGGTCTGCCACTTGCTGGCCCCCATGGCGTAGCTCGCTTCGCGGATTGTGTTTGGGATCGCACGGATGGCTTCCCGTGTGGTCACGATGATGATGGGTAAAACCAAAAGACCCAAAGTCAGACCGGCCGTCAGAATGCTCTGACCCAGTTTCAGCTTGTAAACAAAAAGACCCAGCGCCATCAAACCGTAAGTGATTGATGGAATCCCCGCCAGATTAATGATGTTCAATTCAATGATCTGTGACACCCAGTTTTTCTTGGAGTATTCTTCAAGGTAAACCCCGGCGGCCACCCCTAAAGGAATCGCACAAAATGCGGTGGTCACCATGATCAGGAAAGACCCCACCCACGCCGACAAAATCCCCGCTTTTTCAGCAAAGCGCGACGGGAAGTTCACAAAAAATTCAGCATTGATGCGCGGGATCCCGGTCATACCCAGATCCACAATCAAAGCCAGCAAAGTCACCAGCGCAAAAAGCAGTGATAACAGCCCCATCATGGCAAAAGCAAAATCCCACATCTGACGGCGCTTGATATTCGCCAAAAGTTCCTGACGTGAATCCATTTACTCTTTCTCCTGGAACTTTTTACGCAGCCACAGGCCCACGATATTGAAACACAAGGTCAGAACCAAAAGACTCAACCCCGCCACGTAAATACTCTGATACCCGATCGAACCGTGAGGCAAATCACCCAGGCTGACCTGAACGATAAAGGCCGTGATGGTCGCCGCGGGTTCCGTAGGATTGATGGTCAGGTTTGGTTGCATGCCGGCCGCAATCGCCACAACCATGGTTTCACCCAAAGCACGGGAAATACCCAGGATGTAAGCAGAGGTAATCCCGGAGAAAGCCGCCGGAATCACCACGCGGAAGGCCGTCTGCATGCGCGACGCCCCCACAGCAAAGGACGCCTCGCGCAGGTGATTAGGCACTGAGCGCATGGCATCTTCACTAAGACTGGACACATAAGGAACGATCATCACCCCGATCACAATCCCCGCACTCAGGACATTAAAGCCACCAAGATTAGGAATGATTTTTTGCAAAAGAGGCGTCACAAATAACAAAGCAAAATAGCCGTACACGACGGTTGGTACAGCGGCGAGAAGCTCTAGGACGGGTTTTAAAATTTCGCGCGCCGACGGACGAACGTATTCACTTAAGAACGCTGCCGCAACCGTCCCCAGTGGAATCGCTACCGACAAAGCAATAACGGTGGAAAGCAAAGTTCCACTGAGCAGAGGCAAAATACCATAGCGGGCATTTTCAAAAAGCGGAGTCCACTGCGTGTCGGTTAAAAAGTCTTTCAAGGATACATGCGCAAAGAACGGCATGCTTTCCGTCACCAGAATACCGACAATGCCGATAGTGACCAGAACTGAGGAAGCCGCTGCCAGAAACAGAACCGTTTCAATGGCGCGTTCCCTTAAACGACGCATCCGCCGGACCGGGTGGTCGGCGGATGTGAATTCAGAAAGTTTTCTAAGTTGGCTTTTACTCACAAGGCTAAACTACAACGAACCTTCACGTTTCATCAACTCTTCAATTTTCAAACCCACTTCAGAGTGGCCGCCAAACACGGTGCCAAGCTTGTTCTTTTTGATGTGTTCTTTAACCAGGTCATAAGCTTTGGCTGGAAGTGGAACGTACTTCACCTGTGGAACGATTTCGAAAGACTTGCTGATATAGAAGTTCACGAAATCTTTTACTTCCGCTTTCGCCATGGATTTTTCGCTGACATAGATAAAGATCGGACGAGACAGAGGGAAGTAAGAACCGTTCTCAACGGTTTCACGACCTGGAAGCACCGCTTCGTTTTTCTTAGGGGCTTTGTCGCCGCCAATGATAGCTACGACTTTCAGCTTACCTTTGTTTTCTTCATAGTACGCCAATGGCACATAACCCAAAGCGTAAAGATCGTTGGAAACACCCGTCACCAGTGTGTTGTCATCTTCAGAAGCCGTATAATCACCACGGGAAGACTTGGACTTACCCACAACCGCTTCAGTGAAGTAGTCAAAGGTACCAGAGTCAGAACCTGCACCATAAAGTTTCAGCTTTTCTTTTGGCCAAGCTGGATTGACGTCAGCCCAGGTGCTGATTTTACCTTGAGCGCTTGGTTCCCACATTTTCTTAAGGTCTGCCACAGTGACGGACTTCAACCATGTGTTTTTAGGATTTACCACCACAGCAGTAGCGTCATAAGCAACTGGAAGCTCTAGGAACTTGATCCCCGCTTTACGGCAAGCTTCGATTTCAGAGGCCTGAATAGGACGGGAGGCATTTTGAACGTCCGTTTCACCACGGCAGAATTTTTTGAAGCCGCCACCTGTTCCGGAGATACCCACGGTCACACGAACTTTGCCACGCTGGGATGTCTGGAATTCTTCTGCCATCGCCTCAGTGATCGGGAACACAGTGGAAGAACCATCAATCTTGATAACTGGAGCCTGAGCGTGCGCAAAAGCCGCGCCCATAACAACGGACAAAGACACTACAAAGTTGGTCAACATAAAATCTCCCTATGGATTTATGAGCCAAACTCTAGCACTATGATATTGCGCTGTATTGTTAAGGTTTTATTATGATTTTAGCCGTTTCGCGTTACCAAAACCTAGGATAGACTAAATAAATCTATGATTACAGATCTTCTGAAAGACCAAAGTACTCTGCTCGAAAAGATCAATAAAACGATCCCCAACAGCGTCTATATTTTCGACCTGAACGAGGTCAATATGGTGTGGTTCAACGACCGGGTAAAAGATCTGTACGGCTATACACTGGCAGAACTTCGTGCTCTGGGCGCGGAATATTATGCCAGGTCCATGCACCCGGATGATATTCCCGTTTTAAACGCTGCGATCGAAAAGTCCCGCACCCTGAAAGAGGGCGAGGTTATTTCCATCGAGTACCGTTTTAAGGATCACAACGGCCAATACCATTGGATCAATGACCGCATCACCCCCTTTTCCCGTGATGAAAACGGCAATGTCGCCACTATTTTAGGCATTGCCACCGACGTGGATGACCGCAAGAGCTATGAAGAGACATTAAAAAAGACCATCGAAAAAATGAATCTGTCCCTGTCTGCCGCCAACATGGGAACCTGGGAATGGGACATCGAAAAAAACCGTCTGCAATGGGACACGAAAATGTACGAAATGCATGACGTGCCGGTGCTGCCGGGGCTGAACCCCATGGACGAAATCTGGAAACGTGCCATTCGCGAGGACATGGAAAACGTCAATCGCCGCATCCAAGAGGCCGTTGAAAACCGCCAGGATTTCTATGTCACTTACCGGGTGACCCATTCAAACCAGCAAATCCATCACATCAAGTGTTATGGCAAATTCATGACCAACACCGGAAGCCCGCGCATGTACGGCGTGGCCTGGGATTCCACCGAAGAATTCCAGACCGAACGGGAAATGGCCGAAGCCAAGGCCAAGCTTATCTCTTCCACCAAGATGGCGGCCCTGGGCGAAATGTCGGGTGGTATCGCGCATGAAATCAACAATCCCCTGACAGTTATTCAGGCCCGCGCGTTTCAATTGCAGCAAATGGTCGACGCCGGCAAAATGGACCCGACAAAAATCAAACAGGCCGCAGAAAGCATCAGCCGCACCGCCGACAAGATTGCCCGTATCATCAAATCCCTGCGCTCTTTTGCCCGGGAAGGAACTTACGATCCGTTTGAAGTGGTGCCTGTAAAACAAATCATCGAAGAAACTTTGGAATTCTGCCGCACGCGGTTTTACAACCACGGTGTGGAAGTCGAAGTCGGTGAAATTGATCCGGAACTTGAAGTCGAATGCCGCCTGATTCAGATCGAACAGGTTCTGCTGAATCTTTTGAACAACTCTTTTGATGCGATCAGTGATTTGCAGGAAAAATGGATTCGCATCAAAGTTGTCGAGCTTGTCGACAGCATTGAAATCCACGTGATTGATTCCGGCGATGGCATTCCGGAAAAGGTTGCCGAACAGATCATGCTGCCATTCTTTACCACCAAGGAAGTCGGCAAAGGCACTGGTTTGGGTCTAAGTATTTCTGCAGGGATTATGAAAAGCCATAAAGGCGAACTGCTGCTGGACTCTCAGGCGGCGAACACAACATTTGTGGTGCGTCTGCCGCGCTGGCAGGAAGACGAAGCGCTGAGCTATTGACAGCGGGAGCACACACCGAAGAAATCCAGGCGGTGGGCCACTTGTTTGTACCCCATCGCCTCAACCATCTTGATGTGCTGATCCAGATCACAAATATGCAAAGGCTCCACCCGCTGACAATGGCGGCAGATCACATGGTGATGATGGTGGCCGGATTCCAAGGTCAGTTCAAAACGCGCCACCCCATCACCGAATTCCAAACGGGAAACCAGGCCGGCTTCTTCAAACTTTTTCAAGATGCGATAGATGGTCACCAGGTCCATGCCGTCGGATTTATCGTCGATCTTTTTAAAGATCTCGTCGGCGGAAATAGGTTCTGGATGATGCAGAAGGATCCCCAGCAATTGACTGCGCTGCTGGGTCAGTTTCATCCCGGCTTTGCGCACTCTCTCGTTCAGAGAGTCGATATCAATGTTTTTACGATCGTGGCTGCACTTTGTCATACCCTAGGAGATACACCAAATGCCGCCCAAAATCCACTTTCCGGGCAGGAAAATTCACTTTCTACGGTCTTCCAGGGCATTGAGGCCGTAATAGGTATAGCTCAAAGCCGATATAATGGGGACGAAGAAGAAAGCCAGCGGAATATATGAGAGGAGTCCTAATAAAAGCCCCATCAGATACAGGGACCCGGATTCTTCAGATTCAATGCTTTTACGCTCTTCTTTGGAGGCATAATCCTGAAGGACATCGTACAAAAAGACCTTTTTATTCAGCCAGGCCGTCAGAACCAGCGGCACCACCAGCTGACAGCCCGGAATCAGCCACAGTGGCAAAGTCACCATAAAGCCTACCACAAACAGGATCGTGGCCTTGAGTGTATTCCAGACACTTCCCACCACCGTCCCGCCCCGGCGTTTTTCAAGATTGCGGAAATCCTGATCCCCAACCCACTTCAGCACGATCGGCATCACAAACACCGACACAATCAACACCGAAATCACATAGGCCAAAGGAATGAAGATCATCACCAAAAACAGCATTGCCAGCCACAGCGACAAGTCCGTCAAACCCGTGACCTGCTGCACCCACTGAAAGCCCCACAGATTGCCAATGAGGCCGGCAACCCCCGCGGTCCATGCGCTCCAGTAAACAATGAACAGCACCAGCAGCACAAAAACCGTGGCCACCGGAGGTCCCAAAATCAAAAGAAACATCCGCAGTCGCAAGAGTGATTCAAAGGCCTGTTTCAGAGCGCGAAAAATGTTTTTCATATTCTGATTTTTTCTCTTTCCGATGCCACTGGCAAGTGCTTCAATAGAGCCACTATGCGAAAAACCATTCATCTCTTCCGTCATGGGCTTACCGACTGGAACTCGCAGCTTCGCCTGCAGGGACACACAGATATTCCTCTTAATGAAGAGGGCCGCCAGCAGGCCTTGAGTCTGCAACTGTTCTTCCGCGACAACCCGGTGGAATTCTTTGTCAGCAGTGACCTGACCCGCGCCCAACAAACAGCGCATATCGCCAATCATCATCTGGCAAAACCAATGCTGCTTCAGCCCGGCTTCCGTGAAGTCAATATGGGTAAAATCGAAGGCATGACCCGTGAAGCCGTAGCCCAGGAGTACGGGCCCCAGGCCTGGGAAAAATGGGTGTCTGTGGATCGCGAGCATTTTGATTTTGCATTCCCGGATGCAGAAAACACCTGGGCGACGGTAGAGCGTTTTTCCGCGGCGCTCAGCGCTTTGTGTGAACAGCACGATTTTGACAGCATCGGCCTTTGCACACATGGACTGGCGATGCGCCGGTTCCTGCATTCATTGCGACCGGACATCACCGAAAGCCTGCCCACTCCGAACTGCGTGGTTTACACAATCGAGTGGGATTCAGAAAGCAAAGAGTTCTACTTTAATTCATAGCGGGTCAGATCCAGGTAACCGAAATTCACCGGATCTGATTTTCTCATCGCGGCGTGCATTTCATCATAGAAAGACCAGAACCTGGCATTGCTGCGGCGAAGACCATAGCGAGTGACCAGGTTTTGATAGTCCTCTGCGGACTTCATGGCGCGAACCTGGATAACGAACGCGGGCAGTTCATTTTCCTTCACGTTAAAGATCATGTTCGGGTAAGAACCCCACACCCCTTCACGCACCGTCAGCGTGTCGCTCTTGGGATCCATGCGCAAAGACTCACCCAGAATCCAAGAGATGTTTTCATGCTCTTTGTTGTGAATGAGTGAATAGATCTTCAATCCCTTGGGCGTTTTGATATTCAGTAACGCCAGATCCGGGAAGAACTGGGAAAACGGCGAAGAGGCTTCGGCCTTTACCGCCGCGATTTTGCGCAGTTCTTTGTCCAGTCCCTGCACTTTCCATTGAGCCTGCATGCTGTCGGGGACTTCCAGATTCTTCCAGTTGATAAAGTCCCAGTCGCCACGCACGGTTGCGTTCTGATGGAAGAACAGCACCTTTTGCACAAACTGCTTTTTGGTGTGGTTGTCTTCGTTGAATTTGATGCCGGTCGGTTCGCCAGAGCCCAAGGTCGGGAAAACATAGGACATTTTCGCCTGAGTCAGCAAACCGCGATACCACTCGCGGCGATAGATTAAACGCTCTTCCGCTGGCAGGAAGGCCAGGAACAGCTCTTCTGCCTCCATCCGGATCATATCCATGTAAACACGAGTCAGCAATTGGTGCGACACATTGCCGAAGACATCAAAGTTCACCACCAGGTTATAAACCAATCGCTCGAACAAAGGATAATCCAGCATAAAGACGGTCTTGGAAAGATCACCCACAGCACCCTTCATAACCACCGCATTGTCATCGTGACGAAGCACCGTCAAAGTGGCATTGGAATTAAAGCCCCCGCCGTCCCAGACATCTTTCAGGGTGTACCCCTCAGGACGAAGTTTGGAGAGTTCTTCCGTGCGAAGCTTGCGATAGTTTTCGCGATGATCGACCAGTTTCTTATAGAATAGCGGTGTTTCTTTCACATCCACATCACTGCCCCACACCCCCGGCATCATCAATAGGCCCGCCGCTTTGTCTGCATACTTTTGCGAAAGCACCATGTTGTCAGAAGAAGGATTCAGGAAAAAGACATAGAACTGTTCTTGAATGGAGTTCACCGCCATGCTGCCGTTACAAACCGGGCCTTTGATAAAGGTGCTGACCTGATACTGGGCATCGTCCAGCAGGAACTGATAGCGGGCCTTCACCGGAATGTCTTTAAATGCCACGAAGGGATTTTCAGCCACCCCTGGCTCATAACTTGGCAAAGAAGAAACCTTCCAGGATTCAGCCAGGAAAAGTTCTTTATAGCGTTCCAGTTTTGCCGGGCTCCAAGGATATGGGATGTGGGTCTTTTTAACGACCGTACCCGGGAATTTTTGCAAGCAGTACCAGAATTTCGCTGTCCCGGGATTGTCATTCGGGCGACGAGTGGCGATCTCTTGAACCCCCAGAGCACAGGCTTGTTTTGAGCGCACCAGTCTGAAAAATTCCTCTGACTTTTCCGGGAAATGAATGTGCGCCAGGAAAAGATGTTCATAGATATAGCGACTGACCAGTTTTTGGCGAAGGTTTTCCTGATTCAGGAATTCCTCCCATTGGCGCACCTGTTTTTGCAATTCAGCAGACGGCGTGTTCTGGCGTTTTAATTCTTCAGCGTCCGGTCCGGGGCTCCCCGCCGCCACCCAGCTTTTCAGAGTTGAAAGTTCGGTGGCATTCAGGGCCGGAAAGCCATAAGGCATGCCCAGCTCGGGTGAGTTTTTTGCCAGAAGCTGATAGTCAGTCATGGTCTGAGCACAGACCTGAGAATCAGAGACCTGCTTGGTGATCTTTGCGTTTTTCGCTGTGGCGCGTAGCTGGGTTATCTGGAAAAACAGATTTTGGGCAGGATCTTTGCTGGTGCTGACCTCATAGAAACCGCGCTTGCGCCACTCTTCCGCATGGGCATCAATCCAAATACGTGAGGGCTCAACACTTTTAAGGCGAGTGCCGTCATAGACGTTTAATTTGTTCGCGCCCCTCTGAAATCCCTCGAAATTCTGCAAATTCAGCTGGCAGGGAGCATTAAAACAGCTGTGGCAGGCCAGACAGCGATTGTCAAAAAGCGGTTGGATTTTACGGGAGTAAAGAGTTGCTTCCGTTAGAGGAGCAGGAGCTGCTCCAGTCTGCGTGCCTGGCGGCACTCCGACACTGCCGGCCGGGGCCGAGGCACTGCCGGCGGGGGCCGCTGCTCCAGCTTGCGTGCCTGGCGGCACTTCAGCACTGCCGGCTGAGGCCGACATGAAAAAACAAAGTAGCAAAGGTAGAATGAATTGCATTAAATGGGGCTCCCTGTGTATTCTGCAAATATAAAACTCTTTCTTGCTTAAAGGAAAGATAAAGACGAGGTCGCTTATGCAAAAAATTCCGTTCCAGACAGTGCAAAATTCCATCGATAAAATCTGCAGTATCACGGAAGAAAGCGACCTGGAAAAAGCGTCCCAGCATCTTTTTGAGGTTCAGCCGGATCTTGCGGGCTTCTTTATGGAGTTTATTGAAGACATGAGCGAAGGTGCTCAGGATCTGGGCTTCATGATGGCATTGATCCTGAACCGTTCATTTGAAGAACAGTATCAGAATCTGCGTGCAATGAACGAAGATGAAGTGATCGAGCGCTTTGAGAAGAACGAAGCAGAATTTGAAAAATATCTGCAAATCAACGATGACATGATCGCAGACCTTCAGGACAAAGCCGCGCAAGCAGGCCAGCCGGAAATTCTGAATTACATCATCGAAGAGCTGTTCATGTCCCCGGAACTGGAGCCGGCTTTGGAAGCCAATGAGCAGGTTCACCTGTTCATCGTGTGCAAGTTCTTCGTGGACTGCCTGAATGACCTGGCCAACGAAACGGCCCCGGAAATGATCCGCCACTAAGGCTTTGAATTTTCAAAGGCGTCTCACTCTGAGACGCCTTTTTTTTGGCTTGTGGCTTGCACCACCAAGCTGCATGAAGCTGCTCTATTCCCTGCTATTGATTTTCAGCCTTTGGAGCCTGCCTGTTCAGGCTGGCGGTGCCCCTTTGTGCGCCGACGTCTTCCAAATACAGGCACCCGCGGAAATCATCTGGGGAACACTGCGCGCCGACTTCAAACACCACACACGCTATACCGTGGACCTGAAACAAAGCACCCAGATCAAAAACCAATGCAACCTTGGCACCTGTCACCTGCATTCGTGGATGTCACACCTTGAACGAAGTTACGAACAAAAGACCGGTCAGACCCTGACCTTGTCCAACGAATATCTAAGCGCCCGCCACTGGCTGGAGCGCAGCCTGCAACGCCTGGAAAAAACCTCTAAAGACGTCGAAGTCAAACTGGGCGCGGGCCCCCTGTTTTCACGGGAAAGTATTCTGGAATACGGCCTTTTGCCCGAAGGCGCGTGGAAACCAAAATCTGATTTCATGCTAAATCCACAGGCCAAGAAAATGTCAGAATTCATTGAAAACATTCTGGTGCGAACCCAGTGGCAGGCCGAAAGAACACCAGAAGGCCCTGGCAGAGATGCAGTCCTTGCGCAGGGACGAAATCAAATCAAAAATCTTTTCCGTCAGATGGTGGGCGAAATGCCGACACAGTTTGAATTCCAAGGACAGACCTGGACACCGAAAGACTTTGCCAAAGCCTATTTCGAATCTTTTGAAGGTCCGAAGACTCAGGTCGCAATTCACAATGATCGCAAGGCCAAGCCGGAACTAACCAAAACCTCACAGGGCCGAAAACTTACGACCTCTATCGATGCGGTCGAAAACACCGCCCGCCGAATGTTAGACAAGGGCGAAGCCGTGTATCTGTCCTATGACCACCATGCGGAATACGTCGACGCCGCCACCGGCATCATGTCCATTCGTGCTTTCCATATTCCCACCTATGCCCGCCCGGCCACTCGCCAGATGCGTGAGGCATTTGACACAAACAGTGGCGGACACGCGGTGCAGATCGTGGGCTATGAACTGGATCCGCGCACCGGGCGCGTTGCGAAGTGGAAAATTCGCAACAGCTGGGGCACGAAAAAGGGCGATGAGGGCCATTATCACATGTACGATGATTATTTCCGCGCCTTTGCTAAATCCATCACGGTGCCATCCTCAGCACTGCCATTTGTGCCCATGTAAATAAACCTGCAGAGCCCACTCCGCCGCCGGAGATCAGTCACTGATCTCCAACAACGAAGCCTATTTGAATTAGATACGAGCGGACATCTGAGAAGGCTTTACCCGCACGGTCATTCCAGCCATGCCCCGACAGTGCTCTGCACACTTACGACAAATATCGGCGCATTTGATCACCATCGGATCTTCAGGGAACTTTTCACATTCCATGGCAGTGCGCGCGCAAGTCTGAAAGCACAGTTCGGCCGCCTGGGGGGCAAAATCGGCTTCAGCGATTTCCATTCGCGCATGCAAATCGCAGGTGTCGGCACAAAGCTGCAGCAACGACATCAGGTCCGTCTGCGCAAAGCGCATTCCCTGTTCCTGCACGTGGTTCAGCGTTTCCAGACACACACGGTACGTTGTGAAGCAAAAGTTGATACACTTCGCCGTATCACTGTCCTGCAAAGGATTCATTCTCATAATGCCCTCCTAGGCTCGTGGATTCTTTTTGGATGAAGACACGTTCTGAGATTCACGGCTTTCAGATTCTTCCTCGCGGTGATCGGCAGAGTGATCCATCTGTTTGCTGCGACTGCGCTGATGTTGTGCCTTTAAAGCCCCGTCGAAGCGCTTGCTTGTTTGACTGAAACCTTTGTTTTTATGATGACCAGACATGCTAGCCTCCTTTGTTCAAAAGTTCCCCCTTAGGATAACAAATTCGCTTGGACACCGTGTAGCTCAACTCAAAAGAGGCCCCGCATTCGTGGTAAGAATCATTCGCTCCTCTTTTGACTATGCTGGCTGACAGTTTAATTTTTACACCCTTCCAGGACAAAATACCCGTTGTCCAAAAACGACCAGGACAAGATCAGGCTTGTCCGGGAATCTTCCGAACGCCTTCCAATTCCATTTGAAACATCACGGAAACTGGTGGAATCAGTGCCCATCAAACAAACCAAAAGGAGAATTTATGAAAAACGTATTCGCTATGATCGCTTTGTTGATTTCTGCTTCCGTGGCATCTGCTCACACTGCTGACACTTCCTGGGAAGTTCTTATGGCTGACACCAACCTGAAAATTGATGCTCCGGTTGTATTCATGGGTCACGCGGTGGACTACACATTCGTGTGTGCTGATGGCAACATGCTAAGAACTAAAAAGGCCGTTGCTCAGCGTGAAACTATCTTTATCGGCAAAAACCGTTCTAAAGAAGTCATCACTGGCTACAAGTACCTTTACACTCCGATCAAATACACTCGCACAGTTTCTGATTGCAAATACATCGGTAAAAACCGTGAAGTTTGCACAGACAAAGTGGTTTCCGGCACTTACCCACTGACTGTAAACGTGAAGGTTTCCAAAAAAATGAGCTCTCGCAACGACACTTACAAATTCTTGTTCAACAAGGCTTTGACTGTTCCTTCTTGCCACTAGTCTGCATTTTTCACCCGGGGCTTGCATAGCAAGCCCCGGGTTTCAATTTTGAAACTTGCCAAACTCGGGCGCCGCCAATAGGTCCTCTGGAAACAAGTGAGGTCGTCCATGCAGGAATCCACCGCATCGATTCAGGATCAAGTCAGCCAGGACATTGGCCGATTTTTGCAGCGTCATAAAGACCCGCGTAAAGGGCTGCTGCAATTGTCCGCCAAGACCCGCATTCACACCAAGACCCTGAGACGACTGGTCTTAAAAGAGCACAACCCGACGTATCAGACCCTGTACAAGCTTTATTCCTGCCTTATCGGAACTGCCGACTTGGGACAAATGCTAAACTCTGCGCCGGTTCTGATTCAGGAAAAACTCAAGCGCACCGATCCGCAATTGAAGTCCTCCCCACTGCACAAATACAATGTCAGTATCGAACAGGAACTGATCAAGGACCCCTGTTTTTCAGAGCTCTATGTTCTTGCCGATACAAGACCTTTTGATCTGAAGTTTGTTCGCAGCCGGTTTGGTGAATATGGCATCGAGATTCTTCACAAGATGCTGCAGTTAAACGTCCTGCGTCTGCTGGAAAACGGTCGCTATGCCTTAGGCAGCAACCGTTCAACTTTTTCTGCCGAGGCCATCAAAGCCGTTGGTCTTCGTCTGACCGAAAAGTATGCAAAGCCTTCTCGTACCGACGAAAACTATGCCAACTATATGAATTTGTTTTTTGAATCCATCAACGAAGTCACTTATCGAAAGTGGCTGGATATCGATGTCCAGGCTTTCCAGGACAAAATGCGCCTGCTGGAAGACCCGTCATCCCGCGGGTCCTTACCGATATTCATGTTCAATGTGATCGACACCCTTCAGGAGCCATCATGAAGTTCATTATCTGCGTTCTTTTACTGACTCTTTTAACTGCCTCTGACGGTTCTGCACGTGGTGGCGGGGCCGCTGGTGGTTCTGGAAATTCCTCGCCGAAAAACGGTAACAACAAATAAGTCATCCCCCGCAGAGGCCAGGTGTTTTCAACTGGAAAAAGAGTTCTCATGTTTATCAAAATTGCGCATTTGAGAAAGGCTCTTTTTAGGCGCTCTTCGGTCCGGATTTCACCACTAAATAGGTAATCCGGTGAATAAATATTTTAACAATTCGGCTCTTGGACCGACAAGTTTTCCATGCTTAAGAATGCTGTCGCCATGTGGCCCGTTTTGTTTTTCTCAATTGTTGCACAAGCTGCCCCCAACACACTGACTTATCAAGGGCGCATCGTTAAATCCGACGGTATGCCTTTGGAATACAACAACGTCAGCTTCCTATTTGAGATCAAATCCGAAGACGGCCTGTGCGTTTACTATCGTGAACAAAAAAACGGTGTGAACATGACGAACTCCAAAGGGGTTTTTGATGTGCCGCTGGGGACCGGGACGAAACTTTTTCCCACTTCCGGCAGCGTGGGCCTTAAAGAGGTCTTTGATAACTCCACCACTTTGGACTGCGCTGATGTGAACAACAATGTCGCCAGCAGCAAAGGTCCGATCGCCACTCAAGCTCGCAGACTGAGCGTGCAGTTTCATGACGGTGTTGGCTGGAATCTAATCACTCCCGACAACGAAATCCGCTCGGTGCCTTATGCGCACTTTGCCTCTTCGGCGTTGAAACTTGGAAACTATTCCGCCACCGATTTCGTGCGCACCAATGCCTTGCCCGCCGCCGCTTGCAGCGCAGGACAGGTGGTGTTTTTTGACGGCAGCGATTTCACCTGTGTCACCGACGCGGGCGGGACCGGTGTCATTTCTGATGTATTGGCTGGAACCGGCGTCACTGTCACCGGCACCACCAGCAAAACCGTGAACGTCACCTACGGCACGACAACTGGCACTGCGGCTCAAGGCAATGACAGCCGTATCACGGGTGCGTTCCAGTCAGCCACGAACCTGGGGGGCGATCTCAGCGGAACTCTTCCTAATCCGACTGTGGCAAAAATCCAGGGCATTGCCGTGGCGACAACAACTCCCCAAACAGGACAGGTTTATCGCTATGGAGCAACGGAACTTGAGCCAGTGTACTTTGGCGTTGATGATTTGCGTACGTCAACTGGGCTTGCGCAATTCGCAACCTCCTGTACGGCTTCTCAGACTCTGACCTGGTCGGCAGTCACAGATGCTTTTACTTGCTCGAACATCACGGGTCTTGATGCCGATGTGATTACGGCCGGCACGATTGACGCCGCCCGATTGCCTTCATCGGTGACTTTGCCACAGATCGCAGCACCGGCAATCTCAGCAGCCGAAGAAGGCCGTATCTATTTTGATTCCACCGAGAAAAAATTCAAAGTTTCTCAAGGCGGTTCGGCCTATACGGATCTGGTTTCTGCCGTCACCTTCCCGCTACGAGGTGCCAGTGGAAGTGCGGGGCAACCTAGCTATTCCTTCACCACCGACACCGACACCGGAATGTTCAACCTCGGTTCCAATTCAATTGCCCTCAGTACAGGTGGCACGTCCCGCTATCAGATCTCAGACAAGATGCATAGAATGGGTGATATGGGATCAGGAACCAACAACCCTTCGGGTTTTGCGTTTGATTCCCGGTACTACGGAGGCGGCAGCAGCTATCACACCGGCCGCTTTACCGTCACTGGCAGCAACACTTTCACAGCAAATGCCGGGATCTCCGGACCTGCGGCAGGCTTCTCCAACTCCGTTTCCGGCACGGTTGCCGTCAGCGGTGATCAGGGCGCAATGGAAGGAACCAGCCTCATGAGCGTTTCAGGAGGCTTCACAGGAACCGCCTACGGTGTTCGTGGAACAACCACACTCAGCACACCCAGCTCTGTCCCGTCAACGACCGTTGTCGGTCTGCAAACAGGCCTTTGGGGTCTGGCGAAAATGGGTAACACTGCCAACCTACCGACA
The DNA here is from genome assembly GCF_002208115.1 of Bdellovibrio bacteriovorus. Lineage (NCBI taxonomy): Bacteria > Pseudomonadati > Bdellovibrionota > Bdellovibrionia > Bdellovibrionales > Pseudobdellovibrionaceae > Bdellovibrio > Bdellovibrio bacteriovorus. The sequence goes on from NZ_CP020946.1 coordinate 2,214,382, forward strand.
GCTCTTAAAGTCAACGCCATCACCTCGGACTTTCTGCTTGATGGCACCACAGGCAACGGAGTCACTGTCGATCAAGGCGCCGGACTTGAAATCAGATCCAGCATTTCTTCCTTCGACACTTTAAATCAATTTACGGGTGTGATGATTCGCGCTCCTACGGGCACAGGCACGATCACCAGTAAATACGCGATTCTGACTGAAGCCAATGCCGGTTCAGTCGGCATCGGCACCCTGACGCCCGCCTACATGCTGCATGTGAATGGAACCGCGGGTGGCACTTCGTGGGCCAACACTTCAGACCGCCGTTTCAAACGCAATATCGCCACCATTGATTCCAGTCTTGAAAAAGTTCTGCAACTGCGTGGTGTGACCTATGACTGGCGAACCGAAGAATTCCCGCAAAAGAATTTTGAAAAAGGCCAGCAAGTGGGCTTGATCGCGCAAGAGGTTCAAGCCGTGTTCCCGGATGTCGTTACGAAAGACAACGACGGTTTCTTGGCTGTTCAATACGCCAACCTTGTTGCTCCTTTGATAGAGGCGATGAAAGAATTCCACGCAAAATGGAACTCTGAAAATGAAGCTTTGAAAGCGGAAAACGCCATTCTGAAGCAGCAGGTTCAGGCCCTGCAAAAGTGGGCTTGCCAGCAGGACCCAACGGCGGACTTCTGCCGCTAACCGAACGTTCTCAACGTATTCCGCCGCCGTAGCCGAGGCGGAATGCGTCAGTTGCCTTTGAGCAAGAAAACATAAAAAAAAGGACAAAGGGCCTGAGTTAGCAAAAACTCATGAATGTTTAGTATTCTTCGTTACAATATTTTCCACGGAGGATAAATGAAACACCTAATTGCAGCCCTTGTTCTTACAACATCAGCCAACGCCTTTGCTCAGGAAACCCCTGCTCAAGAGTCCCGTCAGGACCTGAGAAAGCGCACTCACGGTATGACTTGGGAAATGTCCAGTTCCAACACCAAGCTCAAAAACAAAGACACCAACGCTGAATCAGAAACCACATCCACTGAGACAAAATTCGGCTATCTGTACAACTTCGGCCGTTTTGAACTGGGTGGCGCATTTAGCTCTGCAACAGACAAGAACGAAGACACTGGTGACAAAACCACTGCGGGAACTTTTGAGCTTATCGGTCAGGTTAACATCATCAAAAATGAACCGGGCGAAGACCTGATCCCCTACGCTGCTTTGAGTTTGGGAAGTCTGGTCATGGAATCCGGAACAGTCGAAGCCAAAGGCAGCACCGCAAGTCTTGGCTTTGGTTTGAAATGGTTCCCGCTATCAGAGATCTTTGCTTTGAAGGCAGAGCTTGGCGCGGGATCAGCAACCATTAAAGACGACAACTCTGATGTGGAATTGGAAGTTAAAGCTTCCTACTTCAACGTCGGCTGGGCGTTTTACTTCTAATTTCAAATATCAAGATACAGAAATAAAAAAGGCCTCTTGCGAGGCCTTTTTTATTGAAACTATTTGAAAATCTGACGGACTCTGCGGATATCCAGGATCAAGTCCTCCACCGCTTCGTTGATGCCCTCAAGTTTATGGTAAACTTGGGTCATGTCTTTTTCTTTCTTCACGTGCGCTTTCAGCTCTTTCATCGCGTTACGTGCGCCCTCGATAGAGAAGCGGTCACGGTGCAAAAGCTTGCGGATCAGAAGAGCGTTTTCAACATCCTTGCGCGTATACATACGCTGGTTGTTGGACGCCTTTTTCGGGCGAAGAACTTCAAACTCTGTTTCCCAGTAGCGCAAAACATATTGTTTGATGCCCAGGATTTCGGCCACGTCGCCGATTTTGAAACCCATCTTGTCCGGGATCGCGTTGATCTCTTCCAGAAGTTTTTCATCACACAGCATGGCTGGGATGGAAATCGGAGAGGTCGCCGTCACCGGGACTGAAGTGGCAACTTCAGCCTGCTCGATGAAATCAATATGATGGTCCCCTAGTGAAAGTTCAGAACTTTCGACCTCCAGGGACGGATTACTCATTGTCGTCGTAGTCGTCATCATCGTCCTCATCTTTCAAGTGAGCGTATTCCTCACCATTCAGCATCGCCTTCAAAACTTGAGACGGACGGAAGGTAAGAACACGGCGTGCAGAGATCTTGATCTGCTCCCCTGTCTGAGGGTTGCGACCAATGCGCTCGTTTTTGCCACGAACAACGAAATTACCGAAACCAGAAATCTTAACTTTTTCGCCATCTTGAAGAACAGTCTTCAAGGTGTCGAAAACAAGTTCCACCAATTCAGAAGCCTCTTTTTTGGAGAAACCAATCTTCTGATATACGTTCTCGACGATATCGGCCTTAGTCACAGTTGATTTACCTAAGTTCTGGCCTGCCATAATAGTCATTCACTCCAATTAAATATCTTCAAGCGCTGCTTCAGCTTTCGCCCTGCGGGCTACAGCACTGCGGCTATGCCTTAAGCCTAACAACTAACTGAAAACAATCAAGAATTTATCTCACAGAAAGATCAAAATTCTTCTTCAAACTCTCTAGAATCTTGGTTGTTGTCTCGTTAATCTGGGTTTCTTGCAGTGTGGCATTCTTATCCTGCAGCCAGATACGGATGGCGACGGATTTTTTGCCCGCTTCCATCTTATCGCCTTCATACAAGTCAAAGACGTCCACATTCAAAAGAAGACCTGCTCCCGCCTTGCGGATGTCTTTTAGGACATCGCCGACTTTCAGGGTTTTTGGCATCACAAAGGCAAAGTCACGCTCCACTACCGGGAACTTGGACACGCTTTGGATACGGTATGGACGAGGCTGGCCTTTATAAAGCTGATCCAGATCCAATTCAGCCAAAGCCGCAGGAACACGGATCTTATTGTCTTCCAAAAGCAACGGATGCACGGTCCCGATGAAGCCCACTTTCTTACCTTCCACCAACAACTGAGCGAACTGCCCTTGGTGCAAGAACCCCGGAACCTCAGACTTATTCGCCGGAGTCACCCAAGTGTAAGAAGAGATATTCAAAGACTTCAACAGCACTTCAACTGCCGCTTTAAGTTCATAAACAACCGGATAATCCAGAGATTTGTTCCAAAGGTTGCTGGCGCGACCCCAGATCGCCATCCCCACACGGCTGCCTTCAGCAAAACCGCCGTCCTCTTTCACATGGAAGGTGCTGCCCATTTCAAACAGACGCCCCTGCATGTTGCCAGAGTGGAAGTTGTTGTTCAGGTTTCTGAACAGACCAAAGCTCAAAGAACCACGCATCACGTCCATTTCCTCGTTCAGAGGATTCAGGATGCGGATCTCTTTTTCAGTCACCGTCAGGCCCGCTGCTTTCATGGATTCCAAAGAACCCAGGAAAGCTTTCTGAGCTTTGGAGCCGACAAAGGCAAAGTTCACTGCCTGCTGGAAGCCCTCACCACGCAAAAGTTCGCTGGTGGTACGGTTCAACATAAAGGTCTTGTCCTGGAAGCTCGGAGCTGCCGCCAAAGCAGGCAACGCCTCTGGAATATGCTCATACCCATTCAGGCGAGCGTATTCTTCGACCAGGTCCATGTCTTGTTCGATATCAAAGCGGAAGGTCGGAGGAAGCACGGTGAAGGTCTCACCATTTTTAGTGATCTCACACCCCAGCCGTTTCATGAAATCGACGAATTTGTGTTCTTCCGCTTCATAACCCAAACGTTCAGACACCGTTTTAATGGTGATCGTCACTGGCGCTTTTTTCACCGGGTTTGGATAGAAGTCATGATGGTCAGCATACGCTTCGCCACCCGCCACTTCCAGAATCAAAGCCGCTGCACGGTTCAAACCGCGCAAAGTTCCATCCGGATCCACACCCCGGGCAAAGCGGTAAGAGGAATCCGTGTCGATACCGTGCGAACGTGAAGTTTTACGCGCACTCATCGGCAGGAAGTAAGCAGCTTCCAGGAACACTTCGGTCGTGGAATCAGAAACGCCAGAGTTTTTACCACCCACAACGCCCGCCAGACACACCGGATGATTGGCATCACGAATGGTCAGTTCAGCGCCGCTCAGGGCGATTTCGGTTCCGTCCAAAGTGATGAATTTTTCACCCGCTGTTGCACGGTCCACGATGATTTTTTTGCCGTTGATGAAAGCCGCATCAAAAGCGTGCAACGGCTGACCCAGCTCCAACATCACGTAGTTTGTCACGTCCACGATGTTGTTGATGGAATTCATGCCCACGCTTTCAAGGCGGGATTTCAACCAAGCCGGGCTTGGGCCCACTTTCACACCCTTCAAGAAACGGCCCGCGTAACGCGGGCACAGATCGAAGGCTTTAACGTCCAAAGCAATTTCAGACTTGGTGGATTTGCCGTTGGTTTTGACTTCTGTGGAAGGAACTTTCAGTTCTTTCCCGAACAATGTCGAAACTTCGCGTGCCAGACCAAAGTGAGACAGACAGTCCGCACGGTTCGCCGTGACTTTCAATTCGAAAGTCACGTCATCATAACCGCCGTATTCAGCGTACGCTTTACCCACCGGAGCATCCGCTGGCAAAATCGCGATGCCTTCCGATTCCGTCGCCAGGCCCAGCTCTTTCAAAGAGCACAGCATCCCGGCAGAATCCACGCCACGAACTGCGGATTTTTTAATCGCAAAGTTCCCCGGCAAAACCGCACCCGGCAAAGCCACGATCACACGGTCGCCAGCTTTGTGGTTTTGTGCGCCACACACGATCTGATGAACAACGCCCTCGCCCGTAGAAACACGGCACAAAGAAAGCTTGTCAGCATTCGGGTGTTTGTCTTTTTCAAGGATGTGACCAATCACCACGTGATTGAAGTCTTTCGCACGATTGGTGATTTCTTCAACCTCCAAACCGCCACGGGTCAATGCTTCCGCCAGGACTTCTGGCTTTTGGAAGAATTCGGTCACGTCTACATAATCATGGAGCCATTTTAAGCTGATCTTCATTTTACAAACTGCCTTAAGAATCTTACGTCGTTTTCAGGGAACAAGCGGATGTCTTCGATGCCGTACTTGATGATGGCCATGCGCTCAACACCAAAGCCGAAAGCAAAGCCCTGCCATTTAGGATATTCAATTTTAGCTGCCTGGAACACTTTCGGGTTCACCAGACCGCAACCGCCGATTTCAATCCAGCCGCTTTGTTTGCACAAAGAACAGCCTTTGCCCTTGCAGATCGGGCAAGAACAGTCGACTTCCGCCGAAGGTTCGGTGAAAGGGAAATAGCTGGGACGGAAACGGGTTTTCAGACCCGGGCCGAAAAATTCACGCACGAAGAAGCTGATGGTCCCTTTCAGGTCCGCCATGGAGATTTTCTCATCCACGCACAAAGCTTCAATCTGGTGGAAATTCGGAAGATGTGAAATATCACTGTCGCAACGGAACACCGGACCCGTGCCGATCACACGCAGTGGAAGTTCTTCATTTTCCAAAGAATGGATTTGAATCGGAGACGTGTGAGTTCTTAGAACGTGGGTTTTGTCGACGAAGAAGGTATCCGCCATGTCTCGCGCCGGGTGGTCCGCCGGGATGTTCAGGGCTTCAAAGTTATAGTAATCCTTTTCGATCATCGGACCGGTGCGGATGCTGTAACCCAGGCGGGACATCACAGTGAAGATTTCTTCCACCACGATGTTCACCGGGTGCGCAGTCCCTTTTGGTTGAGAGAACGCCGGCAAGGTCATGTCGATTTCCTCAGCCGCCATTTTTGCAGAGATCTCTTGTTTTTTAAGAGCATCTTCGGCCTCGGTGTAAGCGGCTTCTAGAAGCTGCTTCACTTCGTTCACTTTTTTACCAAAAAGAGGTTTTTCCTCTTTCGGCAAAGAAGCCATTTCTTTCATGATTTCAGTCAGGGACCCGCTTTTACCCAGGTACTGAACTTTCAGATCATAGAGGTCTTTGGAGCTGGGGGCCGCTTTAAAGGCCGCCAGGGCGTTATCTTTGATGGAATCAAGTTTGGTCGTCGACATAGGTTCTCAATATCCCTCTGGAGGCCCGTATTTTCAAGCATTTAGCTTTTACACACGGCGCAGAAAAGACTTGAGGTTTAAGGGCTTTAGACCTATGTTCCCCCGACTGCTATGGCCCATAAGAACAAGACCAACTACAGCCCGTATAAAGCCCGCCAAGAAGCCCGTCATGGGTCCAAAGGCGCTGGCGCACCTCCTGCGACCTCCAACATGGGCCGCCATAAGAAACCAGAGACGATCTATGACATCCATGAGGCCAATGATCGCCTTGCTGATGTCTTCCGCAATCACGGATTTGATCTGGTCAGCCACAGCCAAAGGCAGCAACTGGCGCACTTTTACCGCCTTTTGATGCTGAATCAGGAAAAAGAGAACTTCACGCGCCTGTTGAAACTGCGCGATGTCGCGATCAAACACTTTATCGACAGCATCATCATCATGAAATACACGGACCTTCAGTTCCCATTGCTGGACGTGGGCACCGGGCCGGGCTTCCCGGGAATTCCGCTTAAAATCATGTACCCGGATCAGCAGATCCTTTTGGGTGAAGGCGTTCAGCGCCGTGTGGAATTCTTAAAACATGTCCGCAGCGAGATGAAGCTACAAAAGCTTGACATCCTGGGCCGCAACATCAACAAGCACTGTGTTTACCCTGTCCGCGGCGCCATCACCCGCGCAGTTGAAGATATTGGCAACACCCTTGGGAACGTGATCAGCTGCCTTGAAATCGGCGGCCGCGTTTATTTCATGAAAGGCCCCGGCGTGGGTCCTGAGATTGAAGCTGCGAAAAAAGACTGGGCCGAGTACTACAAACTGGTTCAGGACGTGGCGTATTCCCTGCCGCAGACCCCACATGAACGTCGCTTGGTCGTTTATGAAAAAATCAAGAACATGCCTTTGCCGGAAGAAGACGAAGGCGAAGAGCTTTTGATGGACGAACTTTCCAACGAAGAAAAAAGACGCTGGGCTAAATACTGATGTCTGACTCCACCCAGAACACCTCATTGCAACTGGCACGTTTGCAGCACCGTAAAGGGGCGCTGCACGAGGCCCGTTTATTGAGCGAAGAGGCCATGGTGGAAGCCTCGGCCCGCGGACAGTCCCAAGACTGGATTGAATCCGCCCGTCTTTACTTCCAGTGTTGTCATGAGTTGGAAGAGCTTTCTGAAGCTCAATCCGTTATTGATCAAACGATCAATTTAAGCCGAAACACTTCGGATGAGCGCTTGCAGGGCATGGCTGAAAACCTGATCGGCTCCTGGCTTTTGGCCAACGGCAAATTGCAGGAATCTCAAGACTACATCAACTCAGCCATTGAGAAAGCCACACAATCTGGCGATCTCGACACCTTGGTGCGCGCGCTGTTCACCAATGCAATGTCCCGCGCCTTTGAACCCGCTCAATTTGCTCAAAGCCTGCTGCAACTGAACAAACTCGACACCATTCTGGCAGAGATGGACAACGCTGAAATGCAGCTGACGTCGCGTCTGTTGCGCACCCATATCTTCACCCAAACCGGGAAGCTGGAAGCTGCGAATGATCTTTTGTGGGACTGCTATGAACAGGCCAAACTGCACGGCTTCCACCTGCTGATTTCCCGTATTCTGGCGCAGATGGCCTTTGTAAACCGCGAACTGGGCAACAAAGAAGCCTATCGCATTTACGCCGAACTGGCTTTGCGTGGAACCGACAAAACCCGTCTGCCGCGCGTTTATAAATTCATCCGTCAAATGTGCCCTGAAGATATTGTTCGCAATGCACCTCAGTTTGATTTCCAGATCGACGAGGCGGCGCGCAGTGTTCAGGAGCGCACCAAGGGCCTGATTGACTTCCGCAATCAGCATATTCTTTTTGACCTGGCTTTATTGTTCATCAAAAAAGCCGGCACCCGTTATTCCAAGGAAGATCTGATAGAAATCATCTGGCAGCAGGCTTATGACCCTGAACTGCATGACAATCTGATTTACGTTTCGATCAAACGTCTGCGCGCCCTGCTTGAGCCTGACATGGAAAGCCCAAGATACATCCTGCGCGACCGCAAAGGTTATTACTTTAATCCGCAATCATCTGTGCACTTCAGACAATCGGAGGAAGCTACTTTATGAAAACACTCCTGTTAGTAATTCTCGCTGTTTTCAGTATTTCAGCCCATGCCCGCGGCCCGGGTGGTGACCCCGTCATTCCATGGCCAACGTTTGTTTCACTGACTCCGGTCACTTGCGAACAGCTCCAGGGCGACTGGGTGGCTTATGATCACAACTCCATCTGGTTTGTGAATCTGGAAATGCGTGAAGGCGACGCTCTGTCCACATTGCGCATCAAGTCCCATGCCCTGTTCACACACAAAGCCACCGGTTGGCTGGAGGCGGACGGTCCGTTGTTCTATGGTAAGATCGCCATGGATCCGACCCACTTCTATGACGTGATTGTCTTCAGAGACCTGGACGGAACCAAGATTCGTATCATCAAAGGTCCGCAGAAATACTTCGACCTGAAACTTTACCGCCGCGAGTAGGAACAGCCGTGATTGAAATCAGCTCTAAAACCAACGACCATTTCCGCCGCTGGAGCGACCTCAGCTCTGCGCGCGGAATTAAAAAGCATTCTGAATTTATTCTGATGGGCGAAAAGCTGATCGAAGAGTTTTTGGAAAACCCGAACTTCCGCATCAAGGGTGAAATCGTGCACGAGGACCTGAAGTCCGTGACGATGACCGCGCCTAAGCTTAAAGGCCAGCGCATCCCGGTTTTCAAACTGCCCAAAGCACTGTTTAACGAAATTGACGTCGTGGGCACGCACTACAATCTTCTGGTTCTGGAACCGAAAGAGATCGCTCCGCTTACAGCTGCAAAAGCTGAAGGCCTGGAAGTGATCTCCCCCTTGGGCGATCCTTCCAACCTGGGCGCTTTGGCGCGTTCCTCTTTGGCATTTGGTGCGAGCAAAATGATTCTGACCGAAGAAAGCTGTTCCCCGTACCATCCCAAAGCGATCAAGGCTTCCGCGGGGGCTTTGCTGAAACTGCCGTTGTTTAAGATCGGTAAATTTGCAGACTTTGTTTCCAACAATGATCAGATCTATGCTTTGGACATGAAGGGCGAAAGTGTCGCGAATTTCAAATGGCCGAAAAATGTGCGTATTGCCTTGGGCGAAGAAGGTCCTGGCTTCAGTGGGATTAAGAACCTGCAGCGCCTGTCTGTAGCTACCCAGAGCGTGGAATCCCTGAATGCCACCGTCGCTGGCAGTATTGCGCTGTACAGCTACTCTTGTCAGCACCGCTAACCCGTTCAGTCTTGGCGCAGGCGTGAACTGCGCCTGTTTATTTATTCATGTAATGCCTGCGTTTTTCTGCAGGCAGCTTTTCCAAAGAATAGCGCAGCATCGTTCTTGGCATCTTGGCCGCATATTGATCCAGAAACTTCAGCAGTTTTTCTTCGCTGACTCTTTTACCCATTTCCCGCAACATCCAGCCCACCGCCTTGTGAATCAGGTCGTGCTCGTCCTTCAACAGAAGCTTTGCGATCTTAAGCGTGTCGGCGGACTCGCCATTATAGATAAAATGAAAAGTCGCCAGCATGGCAATCCGGCGCTGCCACAGGTTCTTGGATGTCGCAAGTTCCTGCAAAACAGAACGATCTCGATTCAGCAGATAGCCACCAACAATGGCTGGTGCGGAGGTGTCCACCAGGTCCCAGTTGTTCACGTACTTTGAATTCTTGATATAAAGCTTAAAGATACGGGCTTGTTCTTTTTCAGTGGCCTCTTGAAACTGCGACACCAAAATCAGCAGAGCTATCAGACGCTCTTCGTGATTCGCGGACTTCACCAGACTATCAAGCTCTTTCAAACTAAGAGCGGAAGCATACTTTTTGGCGATTTTACGGCTTTGCGGAACGGTCAGACCTAAAAAGACATCGCCCTCAGCATACTCGCCTTTTCCGGTTTTGAAGAATCTTTGCAAGACGACGGCGCGACTGGCATCCGCATGACTTTGAACGTCCTTTTGCAGCTGCGATACCGCTGACAATGCTTGCGAAATGCCTGACTTTTTCTTCATGCTCGCCGCCTTCAACCAGGCACCTTTTAGCAGGGGATTAATTGAGATTGGATTTCTGCCGGGGGCAGTGAGGTCCACAGGGACAAGACGTAGCCGCCACCGCCAGAACCGGTTGGTTTTACGGCCAGGGCGCCTTGTTCTTTGAGCCAGGCGATGTGTTTTGCGGGTTCGCCTTCGTTCAGGTCCCACTTTTCAAAGCAGTCACCTGCCAGGGTCAGGGCTTTTGCCAAAACTGGCAGGCCTGTTTTTTCATCCATCTTCAGGGCTGTTTCCAAGATGCCCACGGCTTCAGCCATCTGCTGATCGATCTTTTCACCCACTGTGGGATTTTTCAGAAGCAGGTCTTTCACCTTGTTCACAGCATCCACGGTGACACCGCGTTTGCCAGAATAAGAGATGTACCAGTGCGGTTTCCACGCCGGGGTCAGAGGCTTCTTTTCGCCATTACGTACAAAACGCAGACCTTCACCACTTAAGGCAACGGCAATATCAACGCCGCTGGATTCACCATGGAACAGGTTTTCCAAATTGCGGGCGAATTCATAGTAGTCCTCTTCAACAACATACCCCAGATATCCCAACCAACGGGTCAGGGCCACACAAAGCGCGGCGGAAGCGCCCATGCCCGCCCCCACAGGAATGGAGGATTCCAGCAACAAGGTGCCTTTTAAATCGGAGCGTTTAATGCCTTTAAGCTCGCACGCCTTTTCAAGCACGCCCCACACCAGCAATTGCAATTCTTTGCCGTGATCCCCGACCAGACGCAGTTCCAACGGCTGCTCGCCGCGGGAATAACTTAAATCCAGATTGCGGGACTGGATGGGAAACACCACCGCCGGCACACCACGCAAAACCGCGTGCTCACCAGCTATGATACATTTACCAAAGGCTTTGCAGGTGAAATCAATGGACATTGTCTTTCACACCTTCAAAGGCCATGACCTTGAAGTCCTTTTCAAAATGCTCACGATACTGCGCGAACTGTTTTTTCTGATCATGACGGAACAACAAGTGCACGTTGGCACCCGCATCCATGGTCACCAAAGGGCCATCTTGCCATTTGTTCCAAAACGCCTGGCAATCTTCCAGAACCTTTTTGGATCCATCGTTCATATAAGTGAAAGACGGCGTGCTGGTTTCAAACAAACGGTGCATATCGATGAACTCATCCCAGACGATCTGACGCGCGATATGCCAGTCATTGAACTGCAAGGCCATGCTTAGGTCTTTCAGGCGCAATTCCGCACGCTCTGGACGACCGGTGAAACGCGGGCTTGTGGTCACAAGTTTGTGCGCCTCAGAACTGGAAACCTCTTTTTTAGAGTCTTCGACAATCACCACCATGTGGTGCAGGTTTTTGACTTCAAACGCCATCGGCTCGGCGTATTCATGCTGCCACAGCGCCCACGGTGTGAACAAGGAACGGCAGGAAGAACCCGAACCCTGACGGGAAAGCTCGGAAAGATATTTTTTATCCGTCCCCCATGGCTGTGGGTTGATCTGCTGGAACATTTCTGCCGCCGCCAAAGTCAGGGCCGCAAAACTGGAAGCCGAGCTGGCCAGACCGCAGTCTGATGGGAAATTGTTCGCAGACTCAATCAGGAAACTTTGTTTTACGCCCCACTTGTCCTTTAGATTTTGCAGGTGCTTGATAAAGCGCTGCTGGCCTTTTTCAGACAATTCGATTTTTTGCAGGTCTTCACGAACCAAGGGTTTCCACTGATCTTGTGCGCCGTCGATTTCAGTCAGGCGAACATAGGTGCGCAGGTTTTCCAAAGTATAGGACAACGAACCGTTGGTCGGTTTATTGCCAGAGCCCTCAATTTTACCCATGTACTTGATAAGGGCGATATTGGATGGAGCAGATACAGTCACTTGTTTCATAGGCTACCTCGGACCTGAAGTCCGGACGAGATTTTATCAGAGGAAGAAAGCACGGACAGGCCCTTGCTTTCACAGTAGGCTTTAACACCTGCAGTTTCACCTTTGGCCGTCACAATCGCCATCACATCCACCCCCAAAGCGCCACAACCTTTGGCGGCTTTGACTCCAGGGATTTGATTGATGTCCGCCAATAGTTTCAGTGTCGGTTCGCAGGTAAAGTTCAGTTTTAATAATTCCTGGGCATAGGCTTTCACACCTTCAACAAAACGAGCACTGTCAATCTTGTCAAAAGCATCCCGGATCGTCAGCATGGCGCTTTCAAGCCCCGCCGTCGGGAAGACTGGCAAAGTGCGCAGGTGTTCGTGGGTCGCAAGTTTGTTACCAGTATGCACCAGCAACAATTCCAGATCATCAAACGGCCAGCTGGCCACCGAAATCATCCCACGACGTTTTTCAAAGAAGGTCATGGAACCCTTCAACTGCGCCACCAGGTCGGCGCCACTTGGACGCTGACCCTGCCCGTTCCAGGCGACATGATAGTACACTTCAAGCATGTGTTTGAAGTCGAGATACTTTTCCATGTCCATTTGGTGGGCCTCTTTATAAAGCCACATCGCATAGACTGAAAGGAACTGCGCTGTTGAGGCGCCAAAGCCGCCTTTGCCGGAATAAGCATCACGGAAAGTGATATCAAAATTTCTGAAATAACCCCGGTGTTTGCTCATGAAAACGCCGGCTGGGCTTTCCGGGTGAATGCCCAGAACGTCGCCTTTGCCGCGGGAAATTTCCGTTTCAAAGCATGGCTGCGAAAGGAAGAACAGCGTCGGTCCTTCCGCCAAAGCCAGGTATTCACCAGCAATAAATGTTTTTCCGGGAACGGAGAAGACCAAAGACAAGGTCTGCTCCTAGGAATGATGTTGAGTCGTGGACGCCGGGGTTTTCTGAGCCGCACGAAGTTCTTTCAGAACGTCGATGGCATTGCTCAGGGAAATACGCTTGCGAATCGCCAGAATTTCTTCCAGTTTTTTCTGAACCAGAGGAATTTCTTTTTCCTCGGCCCCCGCACCCAGAGCCAGATTTTTGGTGTGAAGTTTCATATGACCTTCGATGATACCCACCGTGGTCAAAGCCTTCAAAGCACCCAGATTCTGCACCAGGCCCACGGCCGCGATGATACGCGACAATTCGTTGGCAGATTTAGTGTCCAGCATTTTCATGGAAAGCATCGCGGTCGGATGCAAAGTCGTCACACCACCCACGGTGCCCACAACCAGCGGCGCTTCAAACACGCCCACCAGGCTTTTACCTTCACGGTACCAGCGGGTGATGGAACGGTACTGACCATCACGGCAGGCGTAAGCATGAATGCCCGCTTCCACCGCGCGCCAGTCGTTACCAGTCGCAATCAAAATCGGATCAATGCCGTTCAGGACACCTTTGTTGTTGGTGGCTGCACGGTACGGATCCATTTGCGCGAACAAAGAGGCTTCTTCAATTTTTTCAGCCAATTCAGGATCAATGTCATCAATACGCACAACCGCGCGAGTGACTTTGGAATCCACCAGATTAGACAGAATGCACATGGTGACTTTTTCACCCGTGAACTGTTCAATCGGCTCTTTCAGGTATTCACACACCTGATTGACGATGTTAGCCCCCATGGCATCACAAGGATCCATCAGGATGTGAATCACCGCCATGTCAGATCCGTCACCACGAGGCACACGGCGCACGTGAAGATCACGCACCCCGCCTCCACGACGAACCAGACCAAAGGCCACTTCGCGATTGGCCGCTTCAATCAGATAGTTTTTCTGAGCCAGAATTTGTTTTTCAAAGTCCGCAAAGCTGCGGATTTTCGCCAACTGGATCTGACCGATGATTTCGTTCCCCACGACCTCTGTTGTGATAGAGCCGGATTCACGAATCCATTTGGCTGTTTTAGAGCAAGCCGCCACGATGGAGGTTTCTTCCACCGCCATAGGAACTACAAAGTCTTTGCCGTCCACGCGCATGTTGGTAACAACCCCCAGCGGAAGCTGGAAGTAACCAATCACGTTTTCAATAAACTTTTCACCCAAGGAAGTGTCTTTCAAACCGCCTTTGGCAAGGTAGTCCGCTTCGGCTTCGTTCAATGCACCGACTTCTTTAAGTGCTTTCAGACGCTCTTCACGAGACAGTTTGGAGAAACCTTTAAAGATATCCTGAAGTTGTTTTGTCATTGAATCACCTTCTTGCTTTGGAGGTCTTTCAGATTGCGGCAGCCCGTGCAGAACAGAGTGGTTTTTAGTTCCAGCTCCAAGCGGGTCAGCAAATTCTCAAGAGCCTCATCGCCCTGAAGAGCCGCTTCCAGGAAAGGTTTTGCAACCCCCACCTTTGAAGCTCCCAACGCCATAAGTTTACCAATTTCCAAACCATTTCTCACGCCGCCCGATGCCCAGAGCTGATACTCTACCCGGGCTTCGATGGCATTCAGCATGCTTTGCTTCGTGCTGATGCCCCAGTTGGCGAAAGTTTGGGCTACGTGATAAAGCATGTCGGATTCTTCCGAACGATAGCCTTCCACACGACCCCAGTGTGTCCCACCCTTACCGCTAACATCCACGCCGTAAATGCCGGTGCTGGAAAGACGCTTTAAAGTGTCCACGGAAAAACCGCAGCCCGTTTCCTTCACAATCACCGGCACACCGGCCAGTTTCACCAGATTTTCAATCGCGGAAAGACCGTTTTTGAAATCTGTCGTGCCTTCGGGCTGCAAAGCCTCTTGCAAAGGATTCAGGTGGACGAACAAAGCCACCGCTTCGGTGGAATCAATCAGTCGGCGGATTTTATCAATCGGCGACTTGATGAGCTGAGCGATTCCAATATTGCCAAGCAAGCGGGCTTTCGGCGCCTGTTTGCGCACGCGCGCCCATTCTTCGGCAGCATTGGAATCTTCCAGTTCACGACGTTGCGAACCAACCCCCATCAGAATCTGACGGCGGTCACTCAGACGCGCCAATGCCTCATTGATCTCGCGGCCCTTTTCGTGGCCCGCAGTCATTGAAGAGATAAAGATTGGAGATGAAAGTGGGATGGACTCCCCGGAAAAAAAGAAAGAGGTCGAAACATCGACCTCTTTAAAGTTCAGATCAGGCAAAGCCTCATGAATTAAAGTGATCGAGTCCAATCCGTTTTGTCCATCGGTCTGGGACCTTGGATCCAGCGCAATCCTGATATGATCGCGCTTTCTTTTTTCAAACTGACTATTGGACTCGTCCATGGGGCTAAGGCTCCTTTAACAGAGCTTTGCTGTACTTTTTAGCTTTGGCTTATGCCAAAGCGTGTTTGCAAAGTGCAGTGAATGCTGCTGCGTCGTTGATAGCAAGGTCAGCCAAGATTTTACGGTCAACTTGGATGCCAGCTTTAATCAAGCCACCGATCAAACGAGAGTATGTAGTCCCGTTCAAACGAGCTGCTGCATTGATACGCTGATTCCACAAAGTGCGGAAGTTACGTTTGTTAACTTTGCGATCGCGGTAAGCGAAAGCCATACCACGGTCATTTTTCTCTACCGCGTGGATGTACGCGCGAGAACCTGCGCTGTAGTAACCTTTTGCTCTTTTAAGAACTTTTTTGTGACGAGCACGATTTGTTTTACCAGATTTTACACGAGCCATTTTGAACCTCTATTACGCCTCTATTACGCCACGGACTTTGCCGGGCACCGAAAGACAATTTTTAAATTAAAAAACTAGAATACCAAGCAACGACGAACTTGAAGCATGTTCGCGTCTTCTACATATGATGTTTTACCTAGTTGTCTTTTCGTCTTAGAGCTCATGTGAGAGTTCAGGTGACGCATGCGAGTGCTTTTTTTCTTAACTTTACCGCTTGAAAGAACTTTCAAACGCTTCTTAGCGCCAGAGTGAGTGCGCATTTTCATATAGATACCTTCCACCGATAAGGCGTTCTTCCCGAAAGGGAGGACTCTTAACCATTGCCTTAGACAGTCGTAAATACGGACTCACTGTTTTAGGGTGAAAGGTGTGGGAAATCAAGCTTTTTGAGGACTTAGTGGTTTTGATGCTAATTGAGAGGTCCTCTCATATTTAAGAGCTCCCGAGAGCGGTCATTGCAGGATCTTAATTGCCCCCATAAAAGCCCCTGTTTCCGCGGAAAACCAGTGGAAAGGCTGGTGTTTCCAGCTGTTTATAGAACATTTTCCCCCAAACTGGGGATTTAGATCTGTTCATAGAAATCCGAAGAGGTTTCCATGAATTGTACGTTTCTTAACACCACCTATCTGATCCGCCGGGCGCAAAGGCTGCTTATTTGCTTTGGCCTGCTGATTTTGACCGGATGTTCACTGGAACTGCAAATCGCGGCTGAAGACTCCACCCCGACGACCCTGAAGTGGAACAGCGATTCCCTGGGACAGCAAGGCCTGCTGAAGGCCGAATGGAACCTTCCTGAAAAAGCCGACATCAAAGAACAGCAGGTTCTTTATTTCCGCGGTGATTCCTGCGCCACCCCGATCCTGCCAGTAGCCAACGTCGGCCCGGCTGAAACATCTCACCTGCCCACGTTCACCCCGGAAGACGGCGTCGAGTACACGTTCAAGGTCTTCGTCCTGTCCAAAGACGGCAGTGTGGCTTCTTCTTCGTGCTCTAACCCGATCACCTATTTTGGTGCGTTTTCCATCGAAAGTCTTTCCCAGTCCATCATCAATGAAAGCAACGTGACGGCCGCCCCGTTCAAGGGTACTTGCCTGCTGGGGTCTTCGATCGAGTTTACTGCCGCAGCAACACCTTTGCTGACCTTCACCTGCAGCGCGCGCCAGTGGACCCAGAATCTGGATTTCAGTTCTTTACCGACACTTTTCAGCGGTGACCTGATCGCCACCGTCACCGCCCCCGGGGCCGCCGCCAAGGAATACCGCCTGGCTATCACCAAAGATGTGGTGCCTCCGACAATCACCTTAAATGCTCTGGCGACGATCACTTCTGCCAATCAAGGTGCCTATTCTGTTAGTGGGACTTGTTCAGAGGCGACGCGAGTCGTTTCTGTGACTGCCGGATCTGTAAATGCCGAATTCACCTGCACGGGCGGAACTTTTTCCGGGTCACTAAACCTTGCTTCGCTGTCCGGCACATCCGTCGCTGTCTCTGCAACCCACACTGACGCGGTCGGAAACACACGCACAGCCACATCGACTGCGAACCGCGATGTCACAGCCCCTGTGGTGAATTCTCTGGCCCTGAATAACGGCGATGCGGCGACAAACTCGCTGAGTGCGACCTTGAACAGTTCTGTCACTGATGCCGCAGAGATGTATTTAAGCTCTGTGGCGACTTGTACCGGCGGAAGCTGGGTCGCTTACAATGCCGCAGCCCCTTGGACCCTGACCAACAGCAATGCCACGAACACCGTCTATGCAAAATTCCGCGACAGCGTGGGGAACGAATCCCCTTGTGTCAGTGATGATATTCTTCATGACAACGTGGTCCCGACCCTGGCGTTCACCCTTCCCGTTGCTGGCACCATCGTCAATTCTGCCAATGTGACTGCCTTCACCGTCAGTGGTACTTGTTCTGAAAACAACCGATCTGTGAATTTTTCCGGTCCTGGCGGATTCACCGGGACGACCATCTGTACGGGGTCGGCCTTTTCAGCCATCCTGGATTTGAGCGACCTGCCGCAAGGCACCTTCCAACTGACAGCGTCTTTGAATGATGCTGCGGGGAATTCCAATACGGCGAATTCTCCGACCTATAATAAAGACACCCAAGCTCCGACCGGAACTTTGAGCATTAATTCCGGAGCGGCTTCGACGAATGATCTTGCGGTTTCACTTGGACTGACCAGTGCAGATGCCGCAGACATGTATATCACCAACACCGCGGGCTGCACCACAGGTGGAGCGTGGGAAGCTTTTGCCACTGGCAAAGCGTGGACTCTGACCACGGCGGATGCCGTGAACACGGTGTATGTTAAATTCAGAGACGCCGCCGGAAACTCTTCCAGTTGCTATGACGACAGCATCACTCACAACAGCACGGTGCCGTCACTGTCACTGGCCTCTCCGGCCGATGGAAGTTACGTCAATCTTTCCAATGTGTCCGCTTTTGTGATTTCCGGAGCGTGTTCTGAAGACGGCCGTCCGGTGCAGATCTCTGTCACAGGCCAAGCTGCCACAACGGCCACATGCTCTGGCAGCTCTTGGACAAAAACTCTGGATCTGAGTGCAGCAGCCCAAGGCAATCTGACCTTCACCCTGGATCATTCACGCGCCAGTGGTGCGGTAGCGCCGACAGTCACAAAGGTCTTTGCCAAAGACACTGTTGTTCCGACTGTGAACAGCTTTGTTATTAACAACAATGATGCCTACACCACTAGCTTAAGCGCCAACTTAAGCAGCACGACCACGGACGGCGTACAGATGTATGTTACCAACACCGCGCTTTGTCTGAGTGGTGGCGCATGGGAAACTTTCAATGCCAGCAAAGCCTGGACACTGCCGACGGCCAACAACACCAATACGGTCTATTTCAAAGTTCGTGATGTTGCCGGAAATGAATCCGACTGCGCTTTTGATTCGATCATTCATGATTCCGTTTCCCCGACTGTCACCCTGACATCACCAGTGGCCGGAACATTCATCAATTCATTGAATCAGACGGCCTTTAATCTTTCCGGCGCTTGCTCTGAAAACGGTCAAGCTGTCAATTTGACCGTCACCGGTCACGCCGGGATCACTGGTACTGCGACCTGTACAACCGGTGCCTGGAGCAGTTCTTTGGATCTGAGCTCTTTGGCCGACACGGCTGGCACACCCTACACCGTGGTGGCTTCTCACAGTCGCGTCAGCGGAAACAATGCCACAGCGTCATCAACCTATCCGAAAGACTCCCAATCCCCGGGTGCCGCGACTATTACAGGCGCACCGACAGGAACCAACACCACAGGCACTCTGAATGTGACTGTCGGTGGTACGGACATCACGCACTATCGTTACTTTATTGTGGCTCCGGGTGGCACTGAGGTCTGCACAAACAGTGCGGCCTACACCGGAAGTGACATCGTCGTTGCGACTAAAATCACGGACTCTCTGGCAGCGCAAGGAGCTTACAAGCTTTGCGTTTTCGGCCGCGATTCTGCCGGCAACTGGTCCACAGCAAGCTCTCAGGCGACATGGACACGGGACTCGCAAGGTCCGGTGATTCTAACGGTGGATGCGACAACGGCGGATGGCACGTATGGCCCAGGCCAGTCCGTACAGGTTCGTGTGACGTTTGACGAAAATGTGACTGTCACCGGAACTCCGCAACTGACTCTTGAAACCGGCGCCACCGACCGTGTGGTCAACTATACAAGTGGCTCGGGCTCGGCTCAGCTATTGTTTAACTACACCATTCAAACCGGCGATGAAAATCCGGATCTGGATTACACCAGCACAACAGCCCTTGCTTTGAACGGCGGGACCATCCGGGATATTCTTAGCAACAATGCCACGCTGACACTTCCCGCCCCGGGAACTGCGAATTCTTTGGCTGGAACAAAGAATATCGTGGTGGAGGCTTATTCAAGCCCGCTGGCGAAAGCCATCTTGAGCAATACTCCGATGGGAGCTGATTCAAGCAATGTTCTTGATATCACCGTATCGGGTCTGGATGTTGTTGCCTACAAGTACAAACTGGGTTTATCTGGATCTGTCGACTGTTCAACGTCCACGGGCTATTCAGCTGAAATTCCTGCAGCGACGCACATCACTGATGATATCAGCGTGCATCCGAAGTATTCATTCCTGAAGATCTGTGTGCTGGGTAAAGACAGCGCCGGCAACTGGCAAAAAGCCTTTGCTGTGACTCAGGCGCAATGGCATTACGTTGAAAATCTGCCATCCTTCAATCTGTGCGGAACCGTCAAGTCCACGACTGCCCCCAAAGGCCGCCTGTATGATTCTGGCGGACCTACAGCAAATTATGGCGACAACGAAACCATTGCCAACTGTTACTTCTCGATCACGACGGGAGCCGCAATCTCTGCCACAGTCACTTATGACACTGAAAATAATATCTCTTACGACTTCCTGAGACTGCGTGAAACAGGTGCGGCAGGAACGGTGATTTTGGGACCGGTGGCAGGGACCGTTTACAACACAGCGGTCAATTCAACATCAGGCACTCTGTTCGCCGAATTTAAAAGTGATGGGTCTGTGACCGGGACCGGGGTTGCCCTGATTTGGGGTGGAGCTCCGAACCTGTCCCCGATCCTGACCATGACCAATGTCAGCAATGCCAACGTGAACACGGTTTACACGCGCACCTCTGCCGTCACGGGGCTGACCACAGCCACAGTCATCTCGGTTTCTGGCTATGATGCCGAAATCCGCAACATCACGACCTCTTCGGGATTCGCAAGCTCTATCGTGGCCAACCCCGGCGACGCCATCGAAGTCCGCATGACTTCACCGAATGCCACTGACCAATACCGCCTGGCCCATGTTCGTGCTGGCGATGCCAGTTACTACTGGATGATATCAACGCCCCTGCTGCCAACAACAGTCACCCACGTCACAGCGACAAACCCGGATGGCACTTATAAGCCGGGTGATAACATTGATATTCAGGTTGTCTTCACAAAACCAGTCACGGTTATAAGCCCGAACCCGGTGATGACGGTGGCTGCCGGTTCCGGTGTGACGGCGACTTATCTTAGCGGCAGTGGCACCACGGAACTGACGTTCCGTTACACCGTGGCCTATGAACACAGTGCTGCGGATCTGGACTATTCTTCAACAGCTTTGACCAACGCCACCTCGATCAAGGATGCCGGGGGTGCCAATGCCACGGCCACCCTTCCGGCCATTGGATCTGCAAACTCTTTAGCGGGCAGAAAAAACCTGGTTATCGAAGGTTACCCGTTCGTTGTGGCAACAGCCAGCAACGTGCCTGCTTCCAACAACAGCACAAATACCCTGGACGCTACGGTTGGCGGCACCAATGTTGTGTCTTATAGATATAAACTTGGAACATCTGCAACCACGGACTGTGCCGTCAGCACAGGTTATGGATCAGAAACTGCCATTTCAACCAACATCACCGCAGACCTTAGCGCCTTTGCAAATGAACGACTGAAGCTTTGTCTCCTGGGCAAACACACCAATGGAACCTGGCAGGCCAACTGGCACCCAACGGAATATCAATGGGACCGTTACAATGTACAAAACTTTTACTCAATGTGTTCGGCGACCGCCGCGACCGCAACGGATGGATTTATTTACGACTCCGGCGGCGCCAATGGCCAGTATCAGAACAACGAAAACTGCCAGTTTGAGATCAACACTGGGGCCCCAATCAACCTGACCTTCATAGCCTTCAACACCGAAGCCGCCTGGGACAAGGTCAGTGTTTACGACGGGACGACCGCCGGGACTCTGCTGCTGAATCAGGTCAGCGGAACCACAATCCCGGCAACCCAAACGGCCAACTCGGGAAAAATGACGATCAAGTTCACCAGCGACGGCAG
The DNA here is from genome assembly GCF_002208115.1 of Bdellovibrio bacteriovorus. Lineage (NCBI taxonomy): Bacteria > Pseudomonadati > Bdellovibrionota > Bdellovibrionia > Bdellovibrionales > Pseudobdellovibrionaceae > Bdellovibrio > Bdellovibrio bacteriovorus. The sequence continues at coordinate 2,235,761 of NZ_CP020946.1, forward strand.
TGCCGTGCGTGATGGCTGGGTTGCTTACTGGGGAAATCCGGGTCCGATCCTGTCAAGTCCACCCACTTTTGCAAAAATTCATAATGCCGCCTTGAACACTCGATACACGACATCGAACACCACCGTTGGCTCTCTTAACCAGACAGCTATTGCCACTGTCAGTGGATCCGATGCCCAGATTCGCAATATCACCACGGGAAGTTATTGGGGCAGCTCCGTTCCGGTTTCTACCGGACAGGTCATCCAGTTGCGCATGACGTCCCCTGCCGCCAATGCGCAGACAAACACCGCCACCGTCACCATCGGTAACGCAGTCAGCACTTGGGAGATCAGCACACCATATCCACCTCCGACTCCAAGTCTGGCCGGATACCCGGTCGGCACTTCCACGACTTCCACGTTGAATGTCACGGTGTCGGGCTTCCGCGTGTCACAATATAAAAAAGCAATCATCACTTCCGGCACCTGCGCTGCTGCCACCTACTCGGCTGCATACAACGTCTCAACAAACATTACAGACAATATCTCTGCTTTACCCAACGGTCCGGTGACTTTGTGTGTGCTGGGAGGCGATGCCACCGGAGCATTCCAGGCTGCGACTGATGCGGTGTCTGTCAGCTGGACCAAGGATTCTATTTCAACTGTCAACATCACCAGCGCAAGAATGAACCGTGTGCAGGAAGGATCAGGCTCAAGAACCATCAACATCAGCCTGTCCCCGGCGAAAAGCTATGATGTGACCGCCTACTATCGAATTACAGGTGATGCTGTGAATCCGGATCACCATGACCTGAGCTCTGGCTTTATCACGATCCCAGCGGGATCGACCTCCGCCACGATCTCCGTCAACTTCCCGGATAACAGCCTGGTCGAAGGTGAAAAATTGATGAGCCTGCATTTCACCCACACCGACACTTTGCTTGCAACCCTGGGTAATGACTATCAGACCCAGTTCTTTATTGCCGATGACGAAAAAGATCTTAAAGCTTCGCAGCTTTCCATGGCCCGGGGTCACCAGTGTGCGATCATGGAAGATTCTTCGCTGCGATGCTGGGGTACAAACATGTACCGCCAAATTGATGGCACGGTCAGTGACTTCAAGGCTTCTCCGTTCGTTATCACTATTGCAGGCGTGACGGGGTATAGAAGTATTTCTACAGGTGAATACCACACCTGCACCGTTACTCTGGACAACCGCCTATTCTGCTGGGGCGACAGCGCCGACGGTCAGGCCGGTGGCGGAGTGACCGGCTCGCAGCAAACACCACTGCACGTCGACAACACGACGACTTATCTTACGGTGTCTTCCGGCGACTATCATTCGTGCGCCATCACCACAGACAACAAGCTGAAATGCTGGGGCAAAAACGACTATGGCCAACTAGGCTTGAATGATACCACCAGACGCCTGTCGCCTACAGACGTCGACAACGCCAATTCCTACAAATTTGTCCATGCCGGATCCAGATCAACCTGCGCTATTCGCAGTGACGACAAACTGTTCTGCTGGGGATCCAACGTCAACTATCAACTGGGTGATGGCTCGGCCACATCTAAAAGCGTTCCTACCGCCATTGATGCCGCAGAATCCTACAAGTCTGTTTCGATTGGTTCAAAACACGCCTGTGGCATCACGCTGACGAACAATCTGAAGTGCTGGGGCACGAACAACTATGGTCAGGTTGGCGACAACGGTGTCACCACACGCTCCACTCCCGTTGCAGTCACCAGTGCTGAAACTTATAAAACTGTGGCCGTGAATGATGACGGGAATATCGCAACGGCACGCGGATTCACCTGTGCCATCACATCCAATGACGTCTTGCAATGCTGGGGTGTGAATTCACTGATCCAGCTTGGAAATGGCACCTCCAATATTCAATACGTTCCAGCGGCATCTGACGCCGGAACCGCTTATGCTGCCATTCAAGTTACTGGCGCCCGCGCTTGCGGCATCACCCTAGCCGGAGCCTTCAAATGCTGGGGCAATCTGCTGGGCGACAATTCGCCACAAAATGCTTACAGTTACGGAAGTGGTAACAACCGCCACATCTATGCAGAAAAAATGACCAAAGCTTTGGAATGGACCTTTGATACACTTTCGGTCTTTGGTGCTGATGCCATTGACGATCATTATTCAGGAACTTGCGGACTGTCTTCGAATAAACTTTATTGCTGGGGATCCATGCGATCGACAGAAGGGCCGTTTGGTGACGGCTCGCAAACAGATGCGCGCAGACCGGCCCCGGTGATGATTGATCCGGGCACAAACTACAGCTACATCCATTCCAAGCGCACGCATGATTTCTGCGCCATTACCAGCACAGGACAAATGAAGTGCTGGGGCATAAATAGTTCCGGAGAGCTCGGGGAAGCTGGCGCCATCGGGGCGACTGTTTATTCTCCGACAGTGGCCGATACCACCGACACTTACACGAAAGTGGTTTCCTATTACAACGCCACCTGCGGCATCACCACAACAGGCGTTCTGAAGTGTGCTGGATACAACAATAATGGCAGACTGGGGCTGGGAGATACGAATTCCCGAACCAGCTTCACGGTTGTTGACAGTGGCGTCAGCTACAGCGACATCGAACTGGGCATGTCCCACGCCTGCGGTCGCACAACTACGGGAGTTATTAAGTGCTGGGGCTCTAACTCCCATGGACAGATCGCAAAACCAAGTGGCACATCGTCCTCTTATCTTCCGGAAGAGGTGGATTCTGGCGTCACTTACACGAAGATTTCCACGGGCCCCTACAACAGTTGCGGCATCACTTCTGCCAACAAGCTTAAATGCTGGGGTTCTAACTTCAATGGCTTACTGGGGGATAGCACAAGCACAAACCGGTACACACCGACCGCGATTGATTCGACGGCCGATTATACAGATATTTCCATGGCCTCGGGACATACCTGCGGCATCACCGCAAGTAAGATCAAATGCTGGGGTAATGCCACGTTCTCGGGCCTGTACATGCCGCACTATACAGGAAGCCACAGTCTCTTCATGGTCCCACTGGCGGTGGATGGCGCCAACACGTACACCAAAGTGTGGGCCGCGAATTCATCCACGTGCGCCAAGGCCACCTCGGGCGAAGTACGCTGCGTGGGCCGGGCTTACGGAGGCAACTTTGGTTATGTCGATTCCGCCGTCCTGATGAACATCGGTGGCAGTATTACCAAATCGGTTCACCACCCGACCTTCATACACAAGTGGCAAGGGTATTGACCTGACCGGTGAACGTGGCAGAATTTCAGCCATGATAAACCATGAAGTTCTGCCCAACTATCGCTCTTATGAAACCCCGCAATTCAAGGTTGAGACTCTGAAAATCGAGTCCTCGGTTTTGAAATCAAACCCTCTGCAAGATTCCCCGACTCGTTTTAATCCCCTGCTGGTCCCGCATGGGACGGGTCCGTGGCCGGTGGTGGTGGTCCTGAGCGGTTTCACCAGCAACGCACCATTCAACTTTAATGGCAAATTCAATGAAAAGAATCCGGTGCAGGTTATCAATGAAGCCGCTGCCAAAGGCGAAGCCCCGCAGGCGCTTTATGTCTTTGTGGATGCGCTAAGCACCTGGGGCGGTTCGCAGTTCATCAATTCAAGTGCTGTGGGAAATTACGAAGACTATATCATGACTGAGCTGATCCCGGCGGTGAAGTCCCAGTTCCCGGTTTCTGAAAATCCTTCCCACTGGTGCGTGACCGGTGGTTCCAGCGGCGGATACGGCGCGCTTCATCTGGGGTCAAAATACTCTGAGGTGTTTGGTGTGATCGCAGCGATTGCGCCGGATTCATTCTTTGAAGCAAGTTTGCTGTCAGAGTTTTATCAAACGGCCCCTCTGTGGGAAAAGTATCAGTCCGGTCTGAAAGCGCTGGAAGAACTGCGCAACGGCAGACTTACTAAAATGCGCAACTGGCACACTCTATTAAATGCATTCGGGATGGCGGCTTGTTATGCGCCGAAGGGCGATCACGGCGACTTCCACTTCCCACTGGAAAAAGACGGCACCCGCAACGAAACCGTATGGGCCACGATCCTGGAAAAAGATCCGCTGCACTTTTTACCCCAGCGCCTGAACGCTTTGAAAAACACCGCGATCTATCTGGATGTGGGAAACAAAGACAACTTCCATTTGCAGTACGGCTGTCGCCAGATTTCCGGAATGTTTAAAAAGAACGGGATCAATCACGACTATGTGGAATTTGACGGCAACCACTTTGATATCGGTGAACGCCGGGTGGAAGTGTGGCGCTGGCTGTCCACCCAGTGGAGAACCTAATCAGACTTCCAGAATCAAAGTCACCGGGCCGTCATTCAAAAGACTGACCTTCATGTCGGCTCCGAACTGACCGCCTTGGGTTTTCACCCCTTGTGATTCGCTGAACGCCAGGGCTTTTTCATACAGGGCATTCGCGCGCTCGGGCGCTTCAGCACCGACAAAACTGGGACGATTGCCCTTGGAGGCATCCCCCAGCAAAGTGAACTGGGACACAATCAGATGCTCCCCGCCCACATCTTTTAACGACAGATTCATCTTGCCGGCTTCGTCCGGAAAAATTCGCAGTGCCAGAATTTTTGTCATCAGCTTCTGCAGCTGTTCGTCGGTGTCACCCTTGGCAACCCCCAACAACGTCAAATAGCCTTTGCCGATACTGGAGATGGTTTTTCCGTCGACCACGACCGAGGCATTTTGAACTCTTTGCACGACTGCTTTCATTTGCGACCTCCTAAAACAACAAAACCCACATTTTCATGTGGGTTTTGCATTTGCCGACGGTGGTTTTTATTCCTCGTCTTCGCCTTCAACTTCTTCAAGCTCAGCAAGTTCTTTAGTGTCCTGCTTGGACTTGTTCGGGTGAAGCTTCTGGTATTCCTTGATCTTAAGTGGGTCTGGACCCAGCATCAAGAACATGTTCTTACCTTCCATTTTCGGCTGAGATTCAACCAAAGCCAGATCATCAACGAAAGCGATACATTTCTTCATCACTTCCATACCCAGCTCTTGGTGGGCCATCTCACGACCCATGAAACGCAAAGACACTTTCACTTTGTCGCCTTCCAGAAGGAAGCGGCGGGCGTGATTCATCTTGGTTTCAAAGTCATGCTGGTCCGTACGAGGACGCATCTGGATTTCTTTGATCGTCACAACAGTCTGTTTTTTACGGGCTGCAGTGGCTTTTTTCTTATTCTCGTACTTCCACTTGCCGTAATCCATGATTTTACAAGTAGGAGGAGTTGCTGTTGGAGCAATCTCAAGAAGATCGAGGCCTCTATCTTCAGCAATACGTAACGCCTCAGGAACGGTCATCACACCCAGCATGTTACCTTCATCATCGATAACACGAATCTGTTGAGCGCGAATCTCGCGGTTGACTCTCAATGAGTCTTTAGAGTCTTTCTTGTTGCGATCGAAGCGACCGCCACCTCTAAAATTACCTTCAAACTTGCTAATGGCAAACCTCCGGGGTTTAGTTAAATCCTAGCGTCGCGTAAGTGCGACGTCTAGTTTGTCGTTGCAGACTTCGCAAGAGAGCTCTGCAAACTTCTTGTTTTAATATCAGTCGTAATCAAATTCATCACCTGATCCACAGTCAGACCTTTGTGTTCTGAACCGTCTCGCAGACGCAATGAAACCGTTCTGGATTCAGCCTCTTTATCCCCCACGATAATCATGTATGGGATTTTTTGCAGCTGAGACTCACGGATTTTATAATTCAACTTCTCGTTACGGCGGTCAAACTCAACGCGAACGTTATGTCCTTTCAAAGAGTTTTGTAACTCTTCACAGAACGTATTCACACGGTCCGTCACGTTCAGGATCGCCACTTGCACCGGCATCATCCATGGTGGCAGGTGACCTGCGGTGTGTTCCAGGTAAACGCCGATAAAGCGCTCCAAAGAACCCAGGATCGCACGGTGAAGCATTACTGGACGGTGTTCCTTGTTGTCCTCGCCCGTGTATTTCAGATCAAACGCCTGCGGAAGATTCGGATCCACTTGCAGTGTACCCAACTGCCAAGGACGATTCAACGCATCCACGAACATGATATCCAACTTTGGTCCATAGAAGGCCCCGTCGCCGGGATTCAGTTCAAATGGCAAATTCAGGGAATTCAGCGCTTCGGCCAAAGCACCCTCTGCCATATCCCAGTACTCTTCACTGCCCATACGGTTGTCCGGACGAGTGGAAAGGAAGATCTTGTAGTTGCTCATGCCCAGCTTGTCGTAAACACGATTCAGCAGGTTCATGAACTTGGCGATTTCTTCCTGCAACTGGTCCATACGGCAGAAGATGTGCGCGTCGTCCTGACAGAACGTACGAACACGGGTCAAACCGTGCATGGCACCGGATTTTTCATAACGGTGCAAACGACCAAAGTCCGCCATTTTGATTGGCAGATCACGGTAAGAATACTTCTCAGAGTTATAAAGCAAACAGTGAGAAGGACAGTTCATTGGTTTGGACGCAAAATCACGCTCATCCACCTTGGTGAAGAACATGTTTTCTTTGTAGTTCTGATAGTGCCCGGAAGTATGGAACAGGTTCACGTCAAAGATTTGCGGCGTGATCACTTCCTGATACCCGGTTTCGAAATACAGCTCACGCAGATAAGTCTGCAAAGAGTTATAAACCGTCGCGCCCTTGCCCGTGAAGAACGGAGAACCCGGAGCCAGTTCGTTGAAATAGAACATGCCCAGTTCTTTACCCAGTTTACGGTGATCGCGTTTTTTCGCTTCTTCGATGTTGTGAAGATACGTTTCCAGATCCTTCTTGTCGTTGAACGCAGTTGCGTACACGCGCTGAAGCTGGGCGTTTTTCTCGTCACCTCTCCAGTACGCACCCGCCACACTCAAAAGTTTGAACGCCTTGATTTGGCCGGTGGATTGGATATGAGGACCACGGCACAGGTCAAACCAGCTGGTGCCGTTGAAGTAGATACCCACAGTGGTCTCGCCCTTTTTAGCCAGGTCTTCGATCAACTCGACCTTAAAGCGCTCGTTCATACCCTTGAAGGTGTCGATCGCTTTTTGAATCGGCCAGTTTTCACGGTGGATGGGCAGATCCTTGGAAACGATGTCGGTCATTTTCTTTTCGATTTTCTCGAAATGCTCTTCAGTGAAAGCAAACGGAGAATCAAAGTCGTAATAGAAACCATTGTCGATCACCGGACCGATGGTCACTTTCACTTCAGGCCAGATGTCCTGAATTGCCTGCGCCATGATGTGCGCGCAAGAGTGACGAACAACCTCAACTGATTCAGGAGATTTTGTAGTGACCAGAGCCACCTTCGTTTGATCTTTCAAAACGGTGCGAAGATCAGAAATTTCAGTAGATCCGTTGATTTTTACACCCAGAGTTTCCTTGGCCAAGCGAGGGCCAATGGACGACGCCACTTCCAGCGCTGTCGGTTCATGGTCAAAAACCTTCGTAGAGTTATCCGGCAGAATGATTGTAATTTGTGACATTAGAATGCTTGCACTCCGGTTGTACCGGAGTCAGAAAGGGTCGTCGCAGAATGCGCCGTACTGGTTTGAAAATGTGATGAATAATTATGCATTTGCATCACATTAGTAGTAATCCCCCACCCTCAAGGGGTCAAGCACTCACCGCAAGAAATTGCACACCAATAATCTGTTCTCCTTCGGGCGAACAGGCGACCCAGCGGACCTGAGATTCCACAGACACCCAGACACCGTGCTGGTTCTTGTACATCAAACTAATGAAGTCCTTTTTCTGGACAGGTTCCTGCCCCAGGGAGATCTGCGCCCCGCCTTGGGAAAAGTCTACCATATGCCCTTCACGCAGGAACTGCACCCACGCCCCGGTCGGCGAACTTTCGGCCATCACGGACTTCTTTAACATCACCGGCGAACTGACGATCATGCGATCCTGCTTGCGGCTTTTTAAGCTCTCACCATTTAGGCGACGCGTCACAAGCTGTTCTATGCGTTCGCGTTCAGACTCCCTCAGGACAAGGATGTCCGGGCGATTCAGAATAAGTTGATGTACAGAGTTTTCAATATGTTGGGCGATAAAAATAAACGACGCCTTTACTTGTGAATGGCTCCAGCTAAGAAAGGCCTGAACAGCACGCAGACTGAGGTTTTCGGTGCGAATAATCACGTGAAGATCCCCTTTTGAAGATTGAAGTGTTTCCTTAAGTTCAGCCGCACTTCGCGACCGATACCAGCGCACACCCCGCAGTCTTTGCAGATACAGTGGCAGATGCTGGCTCGAACTGAGATAAATAAGGTCCTTAAAACGCTCATTGGGCATAAGGGACTTCATTGCAAAACGGAAGCCCGCGGATCAGCCCCGTCTATATTTGAGATCACCGTATAGCCCGTGGACAGTCGTATAGAATGCTTTAAACAACATTGTTAAATTACTGATTTACCTCAGCAAAAATACAAATGAACATCTTTGAATATTGCTCATAAAAACCCAACCCTTTTCAAGGAGAAGCACGTGAAATCGATCCTTATGGCAAGCGCCGCATTCCTGGCAATGACCTCTTTTGCAATCGCGGAAGAACCCAGCATGGCCGACAAAGCCGGTGCCCAAATGGAAAAAGCCGGCGAAGCCACCAAAGACGCCATGAACAAGGCCGGAGACAAAACCAAAGAGATGTATAAAGACGCCGAAGTCGGCACAAAAAAAGCCGCCCGCAAAGCCAAACGAACCGCGAAGAAAACCATGAACCGCGCCGAAGAAGCCGTATGCATGGATGGCGACATGAAGTGCGCGGCCAAGAAAGCCGGCAATCGTATGGAAGAAGGCAAAGACGCCACCGTCGACGCCGTGAAGGATGCTTCCGACACACTGAAGAAGTAATCCCCCGAAGTCCTGAAAAAGAAAACGACCGGCTTTCAAACCGGTCGTTTATTTTATTCAGATTAGGGAAGCCCGCGAACTATCGACATTGCTGAGCCACTTCCCGCAGCTCTGAAATCTCGTCGCACTCAAACCTCGACAGACGCGAACACACGTAATCAATACAGGACACATCCACCACACCCCGACAAAGCCCGGCAACTTCAAAGACCTCGACCTTTTCATCGCAGGCAAAACGCGACATGCGACTGCAAATGCTGGTCACACAAGGCCCACTGACATTGCGACAAGCCCGGGTGACTTCATACATGTCATCCTTGTCGTCACAATCAAAGCGACTAAGCTGCTTGCACACAGCCTCAACACACCGACCAGGAAATCCCCCACCCCCACCACTGTCCGGAGGACAATTCGGAGGCCGGTTCGGCGGCGGATTGCCAGGGTTGTTAGGAGAATCCGGCGGATACTGTTCCGGCGGTAAAGGCCGAGGCGGATTCCCCAGCACAGAGACCCACAGGTCTTTAGCAGCATAATACTGGTCCACTAGCTGCTGAGTTTTGTCGCCAGTTTTAGGCGAAGCCGCCAGCGAATCCACGGTCGTTAAGAGCAACAAGATCACAAGCACAGAGAGCAAGTTTCCCATACGTCCTCCACACAGCCCAAGCATCTGCCAACACAAATCAGAAACAACTAAAGACACCAAATAAGGCCAAAATACAGATCCAGCCCCCAACGATTGACACACCGTAGGTGTAAAAAATCACCAGGCACCTTCTCTCCCCCGCCCCCGAGCGGGCGCCTTTCACCAAAGGTGAAACAGCCAGAAGGTATTCGAGGCGGCAATGAAGCACCACGATGCTGGATAAGAGCACGAGGCTGGCGGAGTGGGGGCCTTGGCCCTCAAAACCGAGTTCCGCAGCACCTGAAAAAAACTGCCGTAGTAATCAGAAGAGTAAAAAGAATAAAAAAAGGGAGCCAAGATAGGCTCCCTTTGTGCGAGGACTGCCTGAGCGTTTTGAGGGCCAAGGCCCCCACTCCGTCAGCCGACCACGTGCTACTTAGTAAGCAACGTGGTGGTTCAGCGCTTCGTGCATTCTTGGGTCTTTCAACGGAACCAAAGAGTGCTTAGACCAGAAGGACATGATTGTCAGAAGGAACGCACCCGCGAAACCAGCGAAGATGCCGATTTCCCAGAATCCGAAGGTCACGTGACCGTCGAAGAAGTTCGGGTAAACCATCCAGTAGATGTCCACGTATTGCATTACCAATACCAAGACAGAGATCAACAACACGTTGTTGTCGTTGCGTTTCATTCCACGAGGCAAAAGTGCCAGGAACGGAACCACGAAACGGAAGATCAGAAGAGCCATGGAGATGCTCATCCAGCCGCCTTGAGCGCGCGCGATGTAGTACTCAGTTTCCTCAGGGATGTTAGCGTACCAGATCAACATGAACTGAGAGAACGCAATGTAAGCCCAGAAAATGGAGAAACCTTTAAGGTATTTCACCACGTCGTGCTGGTGCTCTTCAGTCACATAACCTTTAACCAAACCAGAGCGTCTCATCAAAACGATAACGATCGCCAGGAATGCCATGCCCGCCTGGAACATACCAGAGAAGCCATAGATACCAAAGATGGTGGAATACCAGGTTGGCAGCAAGGACATCAACAGATCCACGCAGAACAAAGAGAACATCAAAGCGTAGAACACGATGAAACCAACAGACGGAGCCACAGACTTCGTCGTCAAAGACTCGTCACCGGACTTGTCTTGTTTCAAAGAGTTGCCCACGATCACATGACGGAAGATCATGCAGCCGACCGCAAAGATGAACAGACGAATCACGAAGCCACCCATGTTCAGGTAGCCGGTTTTCGCCGCGATCACCGGATTTGCAGCCACCACCTCTGGGTTCGCCCAAGGGTAAAGGTGCTTGAAACCAACCAACAGAACCAAACCACCGATTAGAATCGCCGGAAGGAAGGACGTAGTTGCTTCAGCATAACGACGGATGGACACGGACCAGCCGGCTTTAGCCACGTTGTTGATTACGATCCAGAACAAACCACTCAAGGCCAGGCAAGAGAAGTAGAAATAGGACACCAGATAAGAAGTCCACAATCTGTCCTGATTTTTCATAAGACCGATCACGAAAGTCAAAAGACCGATCGCGATCAGGGCGAAGCTCAGCGTTTTCAATTTCGCTGGAGCTTCAAATTTCGATACATGCAGATTCACATGATGATTGCTTGCGCCCATTTACAACCTACTTAGCTTCTTGCTTCTCTAGGAAGCGGATATAGTTAACAACCTGCCAGCGGTACTGCTGAGGAATGTGGGAAGCATAAGGACCCATCACACCCTGACCCACTGTGATCACATGATAAAGGTGACCATCGGTCCAGCCTTTAACCTTGTCGCTCACAACTGCAGGCGGCTTCAAAGCCATTTTTGCAGAGATGGTGGACTTCGCAGCCTCACCGCCTTCACCTTTGTAACCATGACAAAGAGCACAGTTGGTCTCGTAGAATTTCTGACCTACGATCAAAGTCTCTTCGTCCATTTTACCAGCCAGTGGATTTTTCAGATTCTTGGAAGCTGCTTCCACGTCGGTAGCATACTGGTACGGTTCAAAACCAACCGGAGCTGTCCCTTCCGGAGGAACACGCATACCACGGTGATGAGGAGCATCCGCATCGTAGGACTGAGCCTTCACGGCCGGAGTCACCATCATATCCTGGATCAATTCCACATTCGGCTTGTTGCCACGAGGACCGCAGCTGGACAACGCCAGAACAGCCAATCCCGCTGCTGCAACACCCATTGAAATATTCACGATGTTTCTCATCTTACTAGTACTCCGTCTTCTTCACTTCAGTTGCGCCAAGCTCTTTGAACATAGATTCAATTTTAGCTTCGTCGTAACCGTTGTCATTGTGCGGGATAAAGATAGCGAACTTGTGGCAGCTTAGATCCGGATCGATCACCGGTGGATCCATGCGCGGAATACCGCAGGCATAGAACAAAGCCCCTACTGAAGAAAGCGCCGACAACAAAATCGTCAATTCGAACATGATAGGTACAAACGCAGGCAAGCTGAAGAACGGCTTACCACCCACGTTCACCGCCCAGTTCACAGCAGATGTCCAGTAAGTCAATGCAAGACCACCAGCCAAACCAGCCAGACCCATAGTGAATGCCACGTAAGGAATCCAGGAGCGTTTGATACCCGCTGCTTCTTCCATTCCGTGAATAGGATAAGCAGAGATCGCTTCAAACTTCGTGAAACCGGACTCACGCACTTTGCGGGTCGCTTTCAGAATTTGAGCCTCTTCCAACCAGATACCAGCAATACCTTTTGTATATTTAGCCGCCATTAGTGGTGCCCTCCTTTATCATCGTAACCCACATGCAATACGGGCTTCACTTCCGCGATAGAAACCGCAGGGAACAGACGCAAATACAACAAGAACAGCGTCAGGAACATACCGAAGGATCCAACCAGAACCCCGGTATCGAACCAAGACCAAGCATACATGCCCCAGGAAGAAGGCAGGAAGTCTCTGTGCAAAGAAGTCACAGTGATCACGAAACGCTCGAACCACATACCGATGTTCACCAGGATGGACACTACGAACATCACCGGTATGGAACGACGGAATCTGCGGAACCAGAACAACTGAGGGAAGATGGTATTACAAGACACCATGATCCAGTAAGACCAGCCGTAAGGACCGAACGCACGGTTGATGAACACGAAGCGCTCGTATTGGTTGCCAGAGTACCATGCAATGAAGAACTCAGACGCATAAGCGTAACCAACCAGCATACCTGTGGTCATGATGATCTTATTCATCACTTCCATATGATCCAAAGTGACGTAGTTCTTGAATTCAGGGAATCCAATACGAACCAAAGTCATCAGAGTCACAACCATCGCGAAACCGGAGAAGATCGCACCGGCAACGAAGTATGGAGGGAAGATCGTGGTGTGCCAACCTGGCAAGTTAGAAACCGCGAAGTCGAAGGATACGATCGTGTGAACGGACAAAACCAGCGGAGTGGAAAGACCTGCCAGAAGCAAGTAAACCATTTCGTAGTGAGACCAGTTCTTCGCAGTACCTCTCCAACCCAAAGACAACGCACCGTAAACGGTACGGCGAAGTTTGTTTTTCGCACGGTCTTTGATAGTTGCAAAGTCAGGAACCAAACCGATGTACCAGAACACCATGGAAACTGTCGCGTAAGTGGATACCGCGAAAACGTCCCAAAGAAGCGGAGAACGGAAGTTCACCCACAATGGACCACGTTGATTCGGGTACGGGAACAACCAGTAATCCAACCAAGGACGACCGGTGTGCAACAGCGGGAACAGACCCGCGGTCATAACCGCGAAGACGGTCATCGCCTCTGCGGTACGAGCTACGGAAGTTCTCCACTTTTGACGGAACAGGAACAGAACCGCGGAAATCAGAGTACCGGCGTGACCGATACCGATCCAGAATACGAATGTAACGATCATCGTACCCCAGAACACCGGGCTGTTCACACCCAGAAGACCGATACCCACACCCACCACGGATGCCAGGATACCGATATAGAACAGAAGCAACGTCTTCGCACCCAGGAACATCCCCACCCAACCTTTGGATGGGAAGCGTTCCACCGGAGCGCAGATGTCGTCAGTAACATCTTTCAAAGTTTTATTGCCAAGGACTAATGGGCTACGCTTCATCATGAGTGCTCACCTTGTTTTGCAGTACCGTGACCTTTTTGATCACCAGTTGATTCTTTATCATTGTTACGGATCTTGGAAAGATAGCGAACGGACGGAGCCGCATGCCACTCTTCAAGAAGTGCGTAACCACGTTCTTCAGTTTTGAAGATTTTGGCTACCGCACTGTTTGGATCGTTCAGGTCGCCGAATACGATACCGCCTGCAGGACATGCAGTCTGACACGCAACCTTAACATCCCCGTCTTTCAACTGACGTTTTTCATTGCGAGCCACTGTTTTGGCATCCTGGATTCTTTGAACGCAGAATGTACATTTCTCCATCACCCCGCGGGTACGAACACCCACAGAAGGATTCAGAGCCATGTGCATCGGCTTCTCGATCAGTTTCGCATAGTTGAACCAGTTGAAACGACGTACTTTGTACGGGCAGTTATTCGCGCAATAACGAGTACCAACGCAACGGTTGTAAACCATGTCGTTCAGACCCTCGTCAGAGTGAACCGTCGCCAGAACCGGACACACCGTTTCGCACGGAGCATTGTCACAGTGTTGGCACATCACCGGCTGGAAGACCGCTTCTGCGTTTTCCGGATTGCCGATGTAGTAACGGTCGATACGCAACCAGTGCATTTCACGACCTTCGATCACATAGCGCTTACCCACAACCGGGATGTTGTTCTCGGATTGACATGCAATCACGCAGGAAGAACAGCCTGTGCAGGAGTGAAGATCAACCGCCATGCCCCATTTGTGACCACTGTATTCGTGGCCGGACCAGATGGACCAAACGTGTGGGTGCGGGATGCCTGTGGATTTCTTTTTGTTGTAATCAGCCAATGTCGCTTCAACGGCGATCGTACGGCCTTCCATTGTGTGGTGACCTTGCGTGATCGCAAGTTCATACTTTTTGGAAGTTTTCTTGAAAGTCGCTGAAGAACCAGCGGCAACAGTTTTACCGTCTTTAGCAGTCACAAAGACAAAGGCGTTTTGACCGATGCCATTACCCACTTTACCAGCGCGCGTGCGACCGAAGCCGACAGCCACTGCCAAAACGTCATCATGCAGACCCGGCTGGATCAACACTGGAAGTTCCAGAGTTTTACCGCCCACAGTCAGTTCAACCACAGTCGCTTGTTTCAGGCCGTGCTTTTCAGCCGTCGCCAAAGAAACCATCACATAGTTGTCCCAAACTGCTTTGGTCACTGGATCTGGAAGCTCATGCAACCAGGAAACGTTCGCAAGCGATCCGTCACCGTGTTGAGAAGTGGAATAAAGAGCCAGCTCAAAGCCTTCTTTAACCGCTGCAGGTTTGATGGATGTGAATGCATCCACTTTGAAGGAACGAGAAGAAGAACCAGAGTTGATCTCCCCGACATAACCTTTTTGCAGAGCCGTCTGCCAGAAGTCCTCGAAGGACTGACCTTTTCCGTATTTAGGGAAGATGTCAGATTTCCAGAAGACGCGCAGGTAATCATAGAAGGTCTCGTAGTCACGAAGACGGGATGGACCCATGTTCGCAAGGTACGCCCAAGTCATCAATGACAACTGGAAGGAACGAGTGTCGTACATTGGACGGATGGACGGCTGGCAGATGCTGTAAACACCGGAAGCCAGTTCCATATCGCTCCAGGATTCCAACGCGTGGTTGTCCGGAGTGATGTAGTCAGCAAAGACGCCTGTTTCGTCGATACGGTCACCTGTGTAAACAACCAGGTCGACTTTTTTGATAGCCTCAGCAAAGCCCATGTCCGCGCCCAGAACGAAGCCTGGATTCACACGGTGGATGATCAAAGTTTTCACTTTGCCATCTTTCATGTCTTTGATCAAAGCAGCCATATCCGCCTGAGAAGCTTTGTCACCTTTGTTTCCACCGTTGTGGTCAACTGTCTTGCCGTCGTTACCCAGGATGGAGTTCAGGAAGTTCACTGCCACCTGAAGTTCTTTGGATTTTTCAGTCAGAGTGGTGATACCACCTGCAACCACCAGGGAAGTGCCCTGATTAGCCCAAAGATCTGCCGCCACTTTCGCGAACAAAGCAGGTTCCACATTCAGTTTTTTAGCTACGTCAGCAAACGGAGCCAAAGCCGCTTTCACCGCGCTGTTGCCAGCGTGAGAGGAAGCACCTTTCTTCACGATGATTTCGTGAAGAAGACCCATCACAACATCCAGTTGCTGGGAAGGCTTGATTTTCATGCGGATGTCCGCATTGGCGCCAGTCAAAGAGTAATTAGAATCGAAGGACACCAAACGGTTCATGTTTTTGATGTCTTTACGGCCTTCAACGAACTGATTCGTGAACGCTGTAGGAGAAATCCATGTACCCAGGAAGTCAGCGTCGATGGAAACGATCATTTTCGCTTTATCGAAGCGGAACGCCGGAACCACGTCGTCGCCGTAAGAGGCTTTTTGACCTTCACGAACGTCGTCATTGGAAAGAGCTTCCCAAACCACGTGTTTGGCTTTGAAACCTTGAGCGAAATCACCGATCACCGCGCGGGTTGCCGGAGAAGCCACGTTGCCGGAAAGGATGACAACGTCACCTTTTTTCAGCTGCTCGGCAACTTTTTTATCCAGGTCTTCCCACTTAACGTCGATAACCTGACTGTTGGATTTCTTTTCGTTGAACAGGTTGCGCTGAGGACCTTTCAGTCTTTCAGGATCATACATGGACAACAAAGAAGCCTGGGAACGGATGCTCAAACCGCTGATGCTGAATGGATGACCAGGGTTTGCTTCAATTTTAATAGGACGGCCTTCGCGTGTTTTAACCAAAACACCCAAAGCGTCAGAACCATCGAAGTAAGCAGAGGTATAGTAGTTCGCCATACCCAGAGTCACTTCTTCTGGTTGTTTATTGTAAGGAACGATTTTCTGAACCGGACGACGGATGCAACCTGCAGAAGCCATCGCAAGGGATGCACCCATCAGCTTCAGGAATTCACGGCGTGCCCAGCCGCCTTCATCGTCGCTCTCACGCAGTGGAGAGGACTGGAATTCAGTGGAAGCAATTTTGTTGAACTCTGGATCGTTGCTCCATTGTTCAAGACTGTTCCAGTATTTTGTGTCGCGCTCCACTTTCGGGCGAAGCGCTTTTTTCATTTCTAAATCGTGATCGTGATCATGATGTTCAGACATTTTACCAAACCCTTAGTAGTGGCAAGTTGAGCAGTTAAGTGGAGCTTTGTTCTCTGGCTGACGGTGACAGTTCACGCACCAACCCATAGAGAGATCAGAGAACTGTTGAACGGTTTTCATGGTCTCGATTGGACCGTGGCACGTCTGACAGTTCACGCCTTTGGCAATGTGGGCGTTGTGGTTGAAGTGAACGAAGTCCGGAAGCATGTGAACGCGAGTCCATTCAATGGAGTCCCCGTTATCATAAGCTTCACGCAGCTTTTGGATTGCCGGCTTGTCGGTGGCAACCTGCAAGTGACAGTTCATGCACGTTGAAAGCGCAGGAATGTTTGCGTGTTTTGTTCTCTCGATTTGATTGTGGCAGTACTGACACTGCATTTTGTGCGTACCCACATGTAGAGAGTGATCAAAAGGAATCGGCTGCTCTGGAGCGTATCCTTTATTATATCCCCAACCCGGCTGGAATTTACAGCCTGTCAGAAGTGTTGTAACCATGAGCGCGCCAATAAACGCCATTGCGCCCGCCGCTGTTCTTTTGAATACCCGATGCATAATCATCCTTCGCTAACTCATTACGATGTGGGCCAAAGACAAACGAATGCTGTCCTAATTTTAGTTTGCTCCTATTTAATGGTGGAAAAGTCCAGTTGTCCATATTCTTTTTGCAAGCATATTGAAAAAGAGAGAAACTCGGACCCGTCCGCTCAAAAAGTGTGCACACCAAATTTAAGACTCTTTCGTCGCCTTCTTCCCTCTGCCTTGTCTAATCACACTCACATAAACCACTAACAGCATGTGCGCTGCCACGAAAGCAGACACATACTCAACCCCACCAGCACCGAAGCCGTAGGAATGGAGCCCCGCGCCAAGTACGAAGTTCACTCCGTACCACGCCATGATCACCAACGAGAAAGTGATAACCGCTGTCACTACCATTCCGAAATGCTTCAACATGCCTGCGTAGCGCGCATGCAACACCGCCAGATAACCCAGCAGCGCGATCAAAGCCCAAGTTTCTTTTGGGTCCCAACCCCAGAAACGGCCCCAAGAGTAATCCGCCCAGATACCACCAAGGATGATCCCCGGAGCCAGGAACGCGACACCAATCTGCATAGCGCGATAGATGCTGGTGGTGATGGCTTTGATCTGCGCCTGGTGCTTTTCTTCCCCACGCAGATAATAGATCAATCCCAAATCACCCAACCCGAACGCCAGGAAGAAGGCCGCATAACTGATAGTGATTGTCATCACGTGGATCGTCAGCCAGTAGTTGCTGCGCAAAACCGGCTCCAGCGGCTGCAAGGAAGGATCCAAAACTGCCGGCGCAAAGTCCGCGATCACCAGACCAAAGGCAGCCACCAAAGTCCCGGCCACCAGAATCAACCGGTACTTGTAAATGATTTCCAAAATCGCCGCAAACAACACAGTTCCCCAGGCAACCCAGACAACTGTTTCATACATATTGGATACCGGCGCACGGTCCATGATGTACATGCGCAAACCAAATCCATAAGTGTTCAGCGCAAAACCAATGCCCAACAGCACCCACGCCGCCGTCATCAGGGACTCTTTGCTCAAAGCCCACACCAGCAACAACACAAGGAATGCCAGGAAATAGAACACATACGCCCAACGGAACGGATGGAAGGAGTTATAGTGAACCTCTGCCGTGATTTTACCACCCAGGCTGTACAATGCCGGATTTTCCGCCTGCGCCGCCGTTTCAAAGGCCGCCACGGCTTCATCCAGAGCTTTGCCGGAAACAGAAGAGTCCCCTTTTTCCGCGATCACACCCAGATAAGTCACAAAGGCTTTGGTCACATCCAGGAATTTCGCCTGAAGATGCTCTGGCAAATCCGCCACCGCCAGCCACGTGTCCCCTTCTTTAGGAGGAGCGACCTTCAGCATACGGCCGGCTGCGATTTCCTGAAATACAAAGAACTGGTTTTCCAAACGCTGCAAAGCCTGGAAGTACGGATCCAGCTTTTCTTTGGTTTCACGCTTGGCCTGAAGTTCCTGACGAAGCAGGGTGAATCTTTCGTTGGCAAAAAGCTCTTCACCGTTGAAATAGCGCTGGTCTTTCGGAAGATTCATCGCCTGCAGAACCTGGTGGTTGCGCACTTCAAAGATTTTTTTGCCTTCCCACGCCTGCGGAGACAGCATCCAGGTCAAAACGATTTCGGTGGCATTGCGGCCCTCGAATTTGGTTTTGCCATAGACGATTTCCAGCATTTCTTTGGCAAAGCTGTCGTAAGGCTTGATACGACCGCCGTCCTGAACCGGCATGGATTTCAGCAGATCACCGGGCTTGGCCACAGCGGCACAAGTCACCAACAATGAAGCAATGATGAGAAATATTTTTTTCATGATTCTTTCGTCCCTGCTCCCGTTTTACGGGCAAGTTTGAAGTCCAGATGTTTAAACCACATTAACAGCACGATACCCAATGAAAGCACCAATGAGCCCAGATATTTCAGGAATCTTCCCGGGTCATGATTGATGGAGAAGATGGAGGCCACCGGACGCCCGTCTTCCTCCTGGAAGCTCGCCTGATAGATGGTCAAACCCTTATATTTCAAAGGCTCGTTCATCGAAATCAGATATTCGCCAAAGTCCGGAACTTCCACCAGACTTTCGTAGGCGGCCGCACGCATGGTTCCCTGATAGCGCGCCACCTCGAATTTTTTAAGCTTCAGGTTGAAACCCAGATCGATACGGCGGTTGCCGTAGGTCAGCAGATAGACTGAATTCGTGGTGAACAGCTTCACCATGTCATTCAGCAGAACCCAGTTTTCTTTACCATCAAAGATGATCTTCACTGCGGAAGTGGTCAGCGGGGTTGGACGGCTGGAATCCTGCAGATCCCAATCTTCACGCGCCGCCGGCAGGAAGCGCAGCACACGGAAATTCAGGGCCATTTTAAAGCCCGGATCAAACACGTCGCCCTCTTTCACAAAGCCTTTCTTCAAGGGCTTGTCAGAGTCTTTCTGGAAAACAACATAACGAAGACCGTCTTTTTCCGGAGTCAGGAAGATTTCATTGGCACCACGAGGCTTTTCCGGAGCCGGACCCATAAAGATTTGTGCCGGACCGAAATTGTGACTGACCAGATTGCCTGGTTTTTTCTGAACCAGCCATTCGATCACATTCACGTTGTCATTCTGAAGCTGGAAGCGCAGGCCCGAACCGGCCTTCCCCACTTCGCCTTCGATCACCTTCTTTGAAGGAACAACGTATTTTTTGTAATCAACAATTCTGATTTCGCCTTCATACGCAGGAATGATGAAGGGCTTTTCGACAGTCGGCGGATTCTTGAAGAAGTCCACTTCTTGTTCCAGAGTTTTTGTGTAGCGGTCACCGTCAAAGGACGTGTACACGACGATGTCAGTTTCTGCGGTTTGCACGAAGTTGTTGGCTTCACCGATGCCCACACGCATGGATCCATCCAACCCCCACTTCCAGGTCAGAAGCGAGCCTGCCAGCAGAATGATAATCCCGATGTGAGCCAGAACGAAGGCGGCATGACGTTTTTTCCAAGGCCAACGATCCGCCATCACGGCGGTCAGATTGATCACCAACAGACCCATGATTCCGTACATGTACCAGGTGTCGTAAACCAGCTTTTTTGCCGCATAAGCATCATAGCGGGCTTCAACAAATGTCCCCACCGCAGTGATCACAGCCAGAGCCACGATGATGAAAACCGCGAGCTTCAAGGACGCCAATGGCTTGTTGATTCTTTTAAACAGGGATTTTTGGGGCGCAGAGGTCTTATCCAAAGCCGATCCTTATTGAGAGCTTATTAATTTTGGTATAGCTATCAATAGTTTAGATCGGCTTTTATGACCACGCTTTTTGCCTTTACGACGCCCTACATTATATGCAGCAAATTGTTGCGGACATAACTGACGGCGAACAACAGCTTCTCTTGAACCTTTTTCGCTTCTTCAGGTTTGAGCTTTTTGGTCTTTTCATCCATATACAATGAGCGGTTCAGCTCCACCTGAAGTGTATGTTGCTCGCGTTTAGGATCACCGTATTGCTCCGTGACGCGCCCGCCAAAATACGGCCAGTTGTAACCGACTTTGAATCCGGCAGAGGCATAGGCCGCAATCACCAGATCTTTAAAGCGCGGGTCACAGCTTTTGCCTTTGCTGTCGCTGACAACGATATCGGCTCTCAATTCGCCCGGATCGCGGTGCTCGCTGGTCCCCAAAGAGGGCATGCTGTGGGCATCAATGTGATAAGTTTTCTTGAAACCTTTTTCATGCAGGTCCGCATACAGCTTGCGAACGCCGGCATGGAAGGGCTCATAAACCAGCTTCACCAGTTCGTTGTGCGCATCCAGTGACATTGGCTCTTTCATCAGCTGATGTTTGTAAGTCGTGATCACCCAGTGAAAGCCACGGTTGTGCATGCCGGCCGGGTTGCTGTTGCCGATAACGGACGTTGCGTCCACGTCTTCAGGCACCCGGTTCAAGTCGGCCGCATAACGATGCCATTCGGTTTTCACATAGGGAATGTGCAGCTTGTGCAAAGTCGGTTCATACAGAAAGTCGACAAAACGATCCACGTCGCACATCAAAACTTCCTCGGGCAAAGACTTCAACCACGGCGTTTGATCCGGAACTTTTTCACCGGAATGGGGGATCGTCACAATCAAGGGTACTTCATTTGCATTAGCCATATCACTCTCACTTCTTGACCTGATAGACCTTAACCGTGACACTAAATACAAGAAGGGTCAAATCTATGACGAATGCTCCCAAAGCCAAAATTTATACGCGCACTGGCGACAAAGGCAGCACCCGCCTTGTGGACGGCTCCTGTGTTGAAAAATTCAATCCACGCGTCGAGGCTTATGGGACCGTGGACGAACTGAACAGCTATCTGGGGGTGGTGCGTTCGACATTGGCCCCCTTCCCCGAGATGTCAGATCTCAATCATTCCCTGGAAAAAGTCCAAAACGAGCTTTTCAACATCGGAAGCCTGCTGGCCACCGAAAAAGATGAGGTCTTCAAACTTTTGCCACCCATTACGGAAGAACAAATCCGTTATCTGGAGCTGCAAATCGATGAACTGACCACAACCCTGCCGGAACTGCGCAACTTTATTCTGCCGGCCGGCCACCCGACATCCGCGCACCTGCATGTGGCGCGCACTTTGTGCCGTCGCAGCGAGCGTCGTTCTGCCGAAATCGCCGTGAAAGACGAACGCTATTCCATGACTTTGCAGTATTTGAACCGACTGAGCGACTATCTGTTCGTAGCGGCCCGCTGGGCCAACATGAAACACGGGGTTGCCGACGTTCTTTGGAAGAAAACCTAGGAAAAACTTAATGAGATTAGAGATCGCAAAACCTGAGGACTCCAAAGCCCTTGTTGAGTTTTACAAAAGCTTCCCGCTGAACGGCCCGGTTGAAATCCGCATTGATCGCGAAAAGGATTTTTTCGCGCCCTATTCCGTACAATCCGACCAGCATCTGACTTATCAGCTTAAAACCGATGAAAATAAAATCGAGGGCATGGCAAGTTTCGTCGTGCGCGATGTGTGGCTGGATGGGAAAGTTTCCACCGTCGCCTTTGGCCGGGATCTGCGTATTTCTTCCAACCGCCGTGCGATTCTGGAATGGTCCCAGCACTTTTTACCCGTCATGGACGAAGTGTCCCAAACTCTGGGGAACAAGTACCTCTTCTCAGTGATGAGCATGGCGGATGTGCAGGCTTTAAATGCCTTTGTCCGCCCCCGCTCGATGAAACGTCCTTTGCCGAACTATCATCTGTTCCGACGCTTTAACATGGTTTCAGTGCACGGACGCCTGCCGTGGGCTTCCAATCCATTGCCCCATTTGCGCCTGCGCCGCGGAAGCGCGCAGAACGTCGATGCGTTGATTTACTATATCACGCAAAAATCCCGTCAGCGCGATCTGGCCACGACCTGGGATGAAACCAGCTTTATGGAAAAACTCGAACGCTGGAAGGGTTTGAAGCTGGAAGATTTCATCATCGCTTTTGACAAGAATGAAAACATCGTGGGCTGCGTGGCCCCGTGGTCTGCCGGAGGCATGCAGGAATTCATTCCGATGCAGTATTCTTTGCGCGGGCACAACTTCCGTCAGTTCCTGAAATTCGGAAAAATGCTGGGTTGGACCCGCACTTTGACGAAGCCTTATTCCCGTCTGAAAATTGAAGCCGGTTTGAATTTCAAGTATTTGAATTTCCTGTTTGCCGACAACGGCGACATCTTTGAAAGTCTGCTTTGGAAGGCCTTTGATGATGCCAAGGAAAATGAGTTCCTGGTGTACACCCAGACACGGTCGGAGTTCATCTATCGCCGTCCGCGCAACTGGATTTCTGCGAAGATGCCCTTTGGGATTTACCTGCTGATTCCACCGGATTCCGAGGTGCCATCCTTCATGCATCCCAACAACGAAAAACCCGCAGAAATCGAGCCCTTCTTTGCCCTGTAGACGGTAACCATTTTGGGCACTTTCGACAGTGCTTAGGGGCTTAAATCAGCCCTGCTTTATCCCATGCAGGCTCTGGTTTTGCTTGTGTTTTCCTGTATGGGAAAGTCACAAATGCGCCGTCTCAAAATGAAACATCTCTCCAAAGCCCTGGTTACCGGGTTTTTGGGCCTTTCTTTGACCGCTCAAGCCAACGACTTGGGGACGGATGTAAACAACATCTCTTCCGCCAACAAAATCGCCCTGACCCTGATCAGCAAACTTCCCAATTCCGGTGTTAAAGACGGCCTGGAACGCTATTACAACATTCTTTCCCTGAAGTCCTACACCTATGACAACCAAGTGGCCAACGCCAACACGGGCGTGGCTTTGTTCTTTGAACAACAGTTCCAGCAAAATGCCTGTTTCGCGGAAAAAGCTTATCTGTTCTATCGTGATTTGAAACTAAATACGAAGCAAAGGCAGGCCGCCGAAGGCGACAAGTCCCGCCACGCCCGCCCGTCTTTGGGGGATGTTGCCGGAAAAAACCGCAAGGACCTGAAGCCGGGCTGGTTGTATGAAAAAGCCCTGAAATATGCCGACGGAAACCCCAACGTGGCGATGAGCCTGATTGGTCTTTGCGGGCACGATGATAAAAATCAGGGTGAATTCACCAATCAGGATGTTGAAATCAAACTGACCAACAGCGGTATTTCCTCTGACGAACTGTACTCCCCAACCGATGGGAACTCGGAAATAAACACCGTCTGCCCGTCACAGTATGCGGATTTCTATGTGGCGGGCGGCCTTTCCAAAGCCTCGGACATCAGTGATGACTTAAAAAAGAAAGTTCTGAGCATTCAGTACCCCGGCAAAAAAGACGTTCAAATCGCCTCTAAAAACTATCATGTGATGGGTGCCGCGTTTATGACCTGTCAGATGATTGAGGCCGGCTTAAGTCCGCTTTTGGCCATTCAGGTTGAATCCATGGCGGCCCACCTTTATCGCGGCATTCGCCTTTGTCAGCAGATCGAAACCCCGGCCCATCTGTTCTGGTCCCTGCAGCGAACCAAAGAGGTCGCTTTGCGCGGCATGGGCCGCACCTTTGAAGAAACCGTGATTGAAACCACTCTGAAACGTGGCCGCGAAAAACAATGTGGTTACGACAAAGTCGCGAAGGATCCGTTCTGTAACTTCCTGAAAACCGTCGGTGCGCCGTTTGATCTGTCCGTGCCACGCATTGAAGAGCGCGCCCGCAAGATGCTTGAAAAGTACATGGATAACATGGTTGCCAGCGGGATCTATTCCTCGTGGCATGTCAGCGGCGAAGTGGCTGGCATCAGCCTGCCTTGTTCGCGCGATCAACTTTGGGGTCCGCACCCGTTCCTGCAATGGCTGATCGCCAAAACAGAAGTCAGCCTGAATATCTGCGGCAATGGATTGACGATGGATTCCTGCCGCAAAGCTGTGCGCACGGTGAAATCCTGGGAAACTGATTTTGACTGGACGGTTTCCCAACACGCTGCGGGCGCACGTTTTGCCGCCCGTGTCTGCAAGCCCTATCCAAAGGGCACGAACTCATTTGATGGTATGTGTGCTCAGAAATAAAAAAAGCCCGGTGCAACCAGGCTTTTTTTTAGTTGGCAATGCCTTCTGTCGGCAGCACTGACTCTGCGACGTGCGGCCAGAACCAGTCAAGTTGTGGATCCGATGCGATCACGTCTTTAATCAGCACTTTCACATCGCTGCGAGTGGAGATTTCGCGTCTCAGCCACATCTCAATTTCGTCGTAGCCGGGGCCAATAATGGTGATCTCAATTGAACTTAAGAAATGCAGCAGGTGCAGGTCTTTTGTCGCCACGGGGCGACCTTCCAGCTTGCCGTGGATGAAGTTCAAAACTTCCGCTTTGATTTCCGCAAAGTTACGATGGTTGATGCGACGAAGGATCAAGTCAGCACGGTGATCGCGATTGATCCAGCGCTGATGCAGTCCCCGTTGAACCAAATTGATCAGGTAGTTTCTCAATACAGAAGGGACCAGACGAAAATCTTCGTCCGGCAACGACATCACCTGCATCAAATCTACGTATCGTGCCTGTTCCTGGCCTCGACGTAGAGAGGTGAGCACCTCCGGGATACGCAGTAAAGACTCGCGAATACCCAAGAGATCGATTCCTGCTCCATCCGTGAAGTAGAGAATTCTCATATCACTATCATGACCTATCTTTACGAAATGTGTGCAGAAAAATGCAGGACCCAGACCAGGGTCCAGTATGTATTTTTTAGTGCAGTCACCTCGCCTTTTTGATAGGCTAAACAGAGGCCCAAGGACTAGGAGCTGTCAGCAGCAATGCTGGTTAATTACAAAGGATTGTACAACCGTGACTTCACGCAACTCGAAGAATCAAAGACCACCACTTGAAAAGTGGTATCCCTATATTCTCTTTGCATTTATTGGTTACTGCGTGGCCGATCTGGGCATTCTCGCCTATCGCGACAAAATGCTTCCGCAATCTGCTCCCCCGTCCCATCCGAAATCCAGTCAGTTTGAGGCCGGCGTCAGCCGTGGCGCTTACAACTCCATCACCAGCCGGAACATTTTCGCCTCCAGCGGCGTGATTCCTGATGCTTTGGTGGATAAATCCAAAGGTGCCGAGGCCCAGCGTGAAGCGGATCCGGTTCCGTCCCAGTTGCCTTTGAATCTGATCGGAACTTTGGTGCACTCCAATCCGGAAAAATCCCTGGCCGCCATTGAAGTTCGCGGCAAGCAAGGCGTGGTTTCTTACAGCCCCGGCAAGCAGATCGACGGCATGGCTGAAATCATGAAGGTGGAACGCCAAAAGGTCGTTTTCCGCAACCTCAACTCCAACCGCCTTGAATACATCGAGATGAAAAAAGAAGGCGGAAAAGTCGCCTTCGGCGCCGGTAAATCTTCCGGCGGGGATTCCGGCAAAGACGTGCAAAAAGTTGGCGACAACAACTTCATGATCAAACGCGCCGATCTATTGAAGTACACCAACGATCTTTCCAGTATTTTGATGCAAGCCCGCGCCGTTCCGAACCGCGAACCCGGCACCGGCAACATCAATGGCTTCCGCATTTTGGACATGCAACCCGGCAGTATTTACGAACAACTTGGCATCCAAAGAATGGACGTCATTAAGTCTGTCGACGGCACTCCTGTCGACAGCCCGGCCAAAGCCATGGAGCTTTACAACACCCTGAAGAACTCACCGAAAGTGACTCTTCAAGTAGAGCGCAACGGTAAAACCGAAACCATGACTTATAACATTCAGTAGTCGGCCTGGCCGGCAGAGCCGCAGCGCCGGAGGCGCGTAGGCTGAAGCAGCTTTAGAAGAACTTAAAAGGATTTTAAGACAACTCCTCAGGAGGAGAAGCAAAATGAAAAAGAACGTCAGCATAGGACTTGCTTCATTGATGACGGCCCAACTTGTGGGCCCGGCAGCAAAGGCTCAGTTTGAGGACTTCCCTCCTCCACCGCCGCCACCGGATTTCGGTGACATGGGTGGTGGTGATTCCGCTCCTTCTGATTTTGGCGGCAGCAACTCCGGCGGCCCTTCAGGCATGGCTCCACGCGGTGGATCTGACGCACCAGCAGGCTCTTCCCCTTTGAACAAGGCGGAAAAAGACAAGTTCGCCAAAGCCCCGATTGAAGACATCAACAACAAGAACTTCCCGGAAACCATCGAATCCTTCGATTTCCCGAATGTTGAGATTTCTGATATCATTCGCGCGATCAGTGAATTGACCGGCAAGAACTTCATCATCGATCCGGGCGTTCGTGGTAAAATCACGATCATCGCGCCAACCAAGATCACCGTTTCTGAAGCTTACAAGGCCTTCTTGTCCGCTTTGGCGATCAATGGCTTCACGGTGGTTCCTTCCGGAAGCTTCCTGAAGGTCAAATCCGCAAGAAATGCCCAGCGTGATAATATCGAAACCTTCTCTGGCGCTTACTACCCTAACGCCGATCAGATGATCACACGTATCATCCACTTGAAACACATCTCGGCTTCTCAAGTGAACCGTGACCTGCGCATCCTGCCGTCCAAAGACGGCGAAATGAACATCTACGAGCCAACAAACTCCATCATCATCTCGGACTACGGTTCCAATATCGACCGCGTGATGAAAATCATCAGCCAGTTGGACGTTCCAGGATTTGAAGAACAACTTGAAGTGATCCCTATCAAGTACGCGAAAGCCAAGGACCTTGCTGACCTCGTTGATAAAATCGTCAATAAAGGCAATAAAACTCAAGGTTCTGCTCCGGGCACCTTTACCGCCGGCGTGCCAAGATTCTCCCGCTCTGCGGGGGCGACGTCCCAACAGGGCGCCAGCTTCTTTATGGCGATTCCTGATGACCGTACCAACTCCATCATCGTTGTGGGTAATAAATCCGGTATCGTGCGTATCAAAAAGCTGATCTCTCAGTTGGACTTCAAGATCCGCGCTGAAGAATCCGGTGGCGTTTACGTTTATAACGTTCGTCACGGCGATGCTGAAAAGATCGCGCAAACACTTCAAGGTGTGACCAAAGATGCCGCTCCAAAACCGGCAACTGGTGGCAGTCTGCTGTCCCCGCTGGGTTCCCAAGGGATGCAAGCTCCTCAGGAAATCTTCGGTGGCGATGTTAAAATCACGGCCGATAAAACCACAAACAGCCTGATCGTGACTGCCAGCAAGCAGGATTACGACGTGGTTCTGAATATCCTTTCCAAGATCGACACACCTCGTGACCAGGTGTTTGTGGAAGCCATCATCATGGAAATGTCTGTGAATGACGGTAATTCCTGGGGTATTGGTTACTACCAGTACGGCGACAGCGGTTATGGCAAGGTTGGTTTCAACGGTCTTTCCAATATCAATGACTTCCTGTCCCCGACAGGTGGCTCTGGTGCCGTGATCGGTTTCGGTCAGGGTAAAACAGTGGAAGTGACTGATCCGGTTTCCAAAACGACTTTGAAGATTCCTA
Organism: Bdellovibrio bacteriovorus; assembly: GCF_002208115.1. Classification (NCBI taxonomy): domain Bacteria; kingdom Pseudomonadati; phylum Bdellovibrionota; class Bdellovibrionia; order Bdellovibrionales; family Pseudobdellovibrionaceae; genus Bdellovibrio; species Bdellovibrio bacteriovorus. Next base: position 2,263,919 of record NZ_CP020946.1, read on the forward strand.
GTCTTTTGGGTTTCATCAACTTCCTGAAAACCGCGAAAAAAGCCAACATCCTGTCCACTCCTCAATTGATGACTTTGGACAATCAAGAGGGTGAATTGGAAGTGGGTGACAAGGTTGTTGTCGGTGAAAACGTGCAGAACGTTGGAACCAGCGGCACGACGGTAAGAACACCGCAGTTTGAAGACGCAACGATCAAACTTGCGATCAAACCGTTCATCAGCCCGGCTTCCAATCAGATCCGCATGGAAATCAAACAACAGGTGGCGCAGCTTTCTACAGCTTCCACACCGAAAGCATTCCAGGATTCCACACAGCCTTTGGCAAAACGTTCCCTGAAAACAGTGATCAACGTGAATAACGGCGACACGGTGGTTCTGGGCGGTTTGATGAAAGAACAAGATCAAGAGTCCGTCACGAAAGTGCCTCTGCTGGGCGATATTCCAATTATTGGATGGTTGTTCAAGTCCCGCACGATCGTAAAGGACAAAACGAACATGGTTGTGTTCCTGACTCCGAAAATCGTGCGCAACAACATCGAAGCCAACGCCATCGTTTCCAAAAAACTTGATGAACGCGTTGATTTCGTAAAAGCTCAGGGCGGCGTGGATCCATACGGTGCAAAACTGGATGAAATCCGTCGCAAAGCAGAGGCACCTTCCGCTGCTGATGTGCCTGCGACTGCTGAACCTATTATTGAGGAGTAATTCTGATGGCCTCCGTGGATGTTTCAACGATACTTGCCAAATCAACCTCTTTAACACAGGACCAAATCCGTTCTGTGTTAAACAACCCTTCGGTGGTGAGACCCGTCACCGTTGGTGAGGCTTTGGCTGCGAAGGAATTTTCCACGGCGGATGAAGTGGTCTCCGATCTGTGCAAAGAACTGGGCTTGGATTTTATCCGCGACATCCCGGTCAGCGAGATCGCCGTCGACTTGATTCGTGACCTTCCAATCAACTACGCAAAACAACACAACGTCCTTCCCTACAAGGAAGATGCGGACCTGCTAGTGGTACTGACCAGCAATCCGGTGAACCTCAAAGCCCTGGATGACATGAAGGTACTGTTCGGAAAGCGCGTGCGCCCTCTGATCACCACTTCCAGCCGTGTTCAGGATGCAATCAATAAAGTTTACGAAAAAAGCACCGCGAATCTTTCCGGTTTGGATGAAATCGCCGAAGAAGATTACGATTTAGATGATCCTATCGTGGATTTGCTTGAGGCCGGCGAAGACGACGCTCCGGTGATCAAGATGGTGAATAGTCTGCTATTCCGTGCGGTGAAAGAAAAAGCGTCCGATATCCACATCGAACCCTATGAAAAAGACATGGCCGTGCGCTTCCGTACGGACGGTATTTTGTTCGACGTGTTCAAACCACCTAAAAAGCTTCAAAACGCCATCACGTCTCGTATCAAAGTTATGGCCAACCTGAACATCGCCGAAAAACGTTTGCCTCAGGACGGTCGTATTCCTTTGAAAGTCGGCGGTAAAGACATCGATATCCGTCTGTCCTGCGTCCCGACCACGTTCGGTGAGCGTCTGGTTATGCGTATTCAAGACAGATCCTCTGTCGTGCGCGAACTGGCGGCCTTGGGCTTTTCTCAGGAAAACCTGTCCCGCATGGAAGAAGACATCCTGACTCGTTCTTATGGCATCTTCCTGGTCACGGGTCCGACGGGTTCTGGTAAGTCCACGACTCTTTACGGGGCCCTTTCCAAACTGAACCAGCCTGACGTGAATATCCTGACAGTTGAAGATCCGGTGGAGCAACGTATCCACGGCATCGGTCAGGTGCAAGTGAACTCGAAGATCGGCCTGACCTTCGCAGCCGGCCTTCGTTCCTTCCTTCGTCAGGACCCTGACATCATCATGGTCGGTGAGATTCGTGACTTGGAAACCGCCGAACTGGCGATCCAGGCTTCTTTGACGGGTCACTTGGTTCTTTCCACGCTGCACACGAATGACTCGGCCGGGGCCTTCCCCCGTCTGATCGACTTCGGGGTGGAACCGTTCCTGATTGCAACCTCGATCACAGGTGTTATCGCCCAGCGTTTGGTGCGCGTTCTTTGCCCACACTGCAAAGCCCCGCATGAAGCGACGGATTTTGAAATCCAGCTTTTGGGTATCACCCGTGAAGAGGCGAACAAAGCCAACATCTGCAAAGCCATGGGTTGCAACCACTGCTCGCAGAAAGGCTACTCCGGTCGTACCAATATCGGAGAGCTTTTGATCGTAACGGATGACATCCGTTCATTGATCATGCAGCGTAAAGACGGTAATACAATTAAAAGACAAGCAGTTGCCAACGGAATGAAGACCTTCCGTGACCACGGGATCCAAAAAGTCCTTGCGGGCATCACGACAATTGAAGAACTGACTTCCAATACGCAGCTGGATATTTAGGGCGGCGGCAGCCGCGGAGAGCGCAGGGGCCTCGCCCCTGCAGCTGAACCAGCTTAGAAACGACTTATAAGGTAACCACAATGCCTATTTTTGAGTACAAAGGCCTGTCGAAAGACGGAAGAAATGTTAAAGGGACCATCGACGCTGAAAACCAGCGAGCGGCCCGCACCAAGCTCAAAAAAGACAATATCTTTGTCATCGACATCAAAGACAAAAAGAAGATAGATCCAAAAAAGAAAACCGGTCCCCGCGCCACTAAAAACGTGGGCGTAAAAGACCTTTCTTTGATGACCCGTCAGTTGGCGACTTTGATCAAAGCCAACATCCCCCTGGTGGACGCGTTGACGGCCGTTTCTGAACAGGTGGAAAACCCGACCCTGGCGGAAGCTTTGGCCGACTGTAAGAACATGGTCAACGAAGGTTCCACCCTGCATAAAGCCATGCTGAAATACCCAAACGTCTTCACCACGATCTATGTGTCGATGGTGGAAGCCGGTGAAATGTCAGGCAGCTTGGATGTGATCCTGATGCGTCTGGCGGAATTCACCGAGGCTCAGGCCGATTTGCGCGCCAAAGTCAGCAGTGCCATGACTTATCCGGTGATCATGCTGGTTGTGACGTTTGGTTTGATGGGCTTTTTGTTCATCTTCCTGATTCCTAAAATGGTGACCGTGTTTGAGTCCGCTCCGCAGTTGCAGCTTCCGTGGTACACGGTGGCTTTGATTGATGCGTCCCAGTTTGCGGTGAACTATTGGTATCTGATTTTGGGAAGCATGCTGATTGTGTATCTGCTCTTCCGTAACTGGAGAAACACCCCGGCCGGCAAAAACCAATGGGATGCGATTTCTTTGAAATTGCCGCTGATTGGCCCGACGGTTCGCATGGTTGCTGTATCCCGCTTCACCCGCACCCTGGCGACACTTCTAAACGGTGGTGTTCCGATGCTGGCCGCGATGGATATCGTCAGAAACGTTGTCGACAACCACGTACTGGCTAAAGCGATTGATGAAGCCCGCAGCAATATCTCTGAGGGTGAATCCATCGCCGGTCCTTTGAAAAAATCCGGCCAGTTCCCGCCTATCGTGATTCACATGGTGAACATCGGCGAAAAAACCGGCGAGCTGGAAAACATGCTAAGTCAGGTCTCTGATGCTTATGACTTCCAGGTAAAAACCAAATTGGAAGGTCTGACCAGCATCATGGGTCCGATCGTCATCGTTATTATGGGTGCCGCGATCGGTATGATCGTTATGGCGGTCATGGTCCCAATGTTCGAAATGGCGAACGTTGCGGGGTAGAATTTAGAGCAAAAGTAGAAATGAAAAAGGAGCCCTTGGGGCTCCTTTTTTTTATTCGGAGAATTGCAGATCGTAGGTGGAGCATTGCGAGACTGGATACGTCCCCTTCTTAATGCCCTCGATCAGGTGGCGGGCTTCGCGGCCCACGGACGAAACGTATTTTGGTCCATGGCACATCACCGCGCTGGACGGACGATACACCGGAGCTGACGGAGTTGTATCATCCACATACTTTTGCAGTTCTGCGATCTCGGCTTCACCCCAGAAAGTGACAGCCGTTTTTTCAATCATCACGCCATTGCAGCAATGACTCTTCAATCCTTGCAACAGATTCACGGGACCCCAGGTTTTCAGTTCCTGACTGGTCACAGAAGCATTATCAGGCTTGCGCACAGGCGCAGCCTCAGGCCCCTTCCATACAGACCCACAGCCCGCCAAAACAAATCCTGCCAACAACATCAACAATGCATTTTTCATTAGCGAGCTCCTTTTCTAAGCTGCTTTGCAGAGGCCTGTAACATCTCGGCCACGTATTTCAATTCACCCGCAGTCTTAAAGGTGTCACGATCCTGTCTTTCCATTGCCACGAACTGCAGTTGCTCTCCCAAAGCGGCAAGGCGCAGTTGCAAACTTCCCAGCAGGAAATCACGTTCTTCAGACTTCATTTTGGCAACTTCTGGCTTGTTCTTGGCGTCTTGCAGATACTCAACAAGAGCAACCCCGGTATCACGCAAATTCTTGCGGGCCTCAGCGCTTAAAGCATCCCCCTTGAACATGGCTTCCTGCACGCAGTTTTCAGCCGCATCCATATTCTTGAAGGACTCACGCACCTGATCCGGCACATTCTGATTCTTTTGCAGATAACTTTCCATGGAATCACAACGATAGAAGGCCACCGCCTGACCACACTGGGAGCTCTTGGAGTTGATCACATTTTGGCGACATCCCGGTTTATCCGGGACTTCGTAGGTCCTGTAAACCTTGTCCAGGGTTTGCAGCTCATAAGGGGCCATGCTACTGAAACCATTTTTTGAATAAGCGATCTTTTCGTCGATATAAATGAAACCGTGATATTCCGTGGTCTTGGCAACACCCGCGATCTGACGAATGGCACCGACATCCCCCGGCTCTTTCTTTTCACCGTCTTTTAAAGCGCGGCAAAGAGGCGGACGCATATAGAAATTCATTTCTTCCGGCGTAGAATAACGCATGGCTGGCAAAATTTTACTCATCACCAAAGACAGATTCCAACAGTTTGGCCCATCCACTTCCGGCGTGGCCCCATGATATTTGACCACATGTTCAGGCACACAATCCGTGATATCCAAATTACAGGAACCACCGGACTCCCCAGCCACAGCCGCAGGATCACAAGTCTTCCCGGTCTTAGCATTCGTGCTCCACCGCGCCAAAGAAGAGTAAATACTTTTCCCCTCTTCACACGCCCCAGACAAAATAAGCTTGCCCGATTGCTTCGAAATTTCGAAAGCCTGCGCCTGCATCAAAAACAAGAACACGACACCAAATATACTTCTCATTCCAAACTTATCGGCAGCTTCCTTACTCAAAACAAGACAGACAAACGTCCACCCAAAAACCTAAAGTAACCCATAAACTCCCCACCCCAAACTATCCCAACACCTTCACAACCCAGCAAAGGCAGTCCCGACCAATGTCCCATACAATCTCACTGTGATGCACATACGAGCTTTGAGGGGATTGCTTTGGAGCCTGCGCGCCGAGTTCCGCAGTCGAGGCAAAGTAAAACGCGAAACAGTAGGGACAAACACGAGCGAGGACTGTCCGAGGCGAGAAGGCTCCAAAGCAATCCCCTCAAAGCGTCGCAAAACCGAGCCCACAGAGCGAAGAATTATTATGTGACATTAGTCCGGCTGCCGCTCTGTCCTTTGATTTTGGGCTAGGTTTTGCTATCCTCAATGTCTGTAAAAAGGAGTAAGTATGTCTCTTCTCAAAAACCGCAAGGGTATGACTCTGATTGAAATCATGATCGTCCTTGCCATCATCGGTGGTATCGCAGCTCTTCTTCTTCCTAACATCACGGGACAATTGGATAAATCCAAAGCCAAAGAGGCTAAGATCCAACTGACACAAATCGTGAATGCCCTTTCCATGTACTACACGGATTGCGGTAAATATCCTCAGACTTTGGAAGGTTTGACGACTGCTGATCCAAACTGCTCCAACTGGGGTCCTCAGCCTTACTACACCAAGAAACTTCAAGATCCATTCGGTCACGATCTGGTTTACGAACTGGAAGGTGGCGAATACTCTTTGAAATCTTTGGGTAAAGACGGCCGCGAAGGTGGTTCTGGCTTTGACAAAGACATCACACTGGATGATCTGAACTAATTCAGATGCCTGGTAATCAGCGGGGATTCACTCTCATTGAAATCATGATCGTGCTGGCCATTATGGCCGCTCTGATCACAGTGGGAGCTCCCCGACTTCTCAAAAAAGACGGCAATATCAAAGCCGTTGCCCGCAACTTCATCGTTCTTTCCAAAGAAATCCGCAATAAAGCCCGTTTGACCAACTCTACTTACCGCCTGGCCATCAGCATGGAACCGGGAGAGGAAAAGTATTGGCTGGAACGCGCCAGCGGCCCTCAGGCGGTCGATCCTGACGCTGCAGAAAAAGAAAAAGACCGTGACGAGGAAAATGCACCTCCCCCTTTGTTTCAGATGGATAAATCCCTGCTGAAGAAAGAAAAAGAGCTTCCCGAGGGCTTGCGTTTTGCCTCGGTAGAGACTGTGAATATGAAATCCCCTATGACTTCCGGGGTGGCCTATATCCATTTCTTCCCAGAGGGCTTTGTGGAAGCCTCTGCTGTGCAGATCACGAATGGAAATAATTTAACTTGGACTCTTGTTTTTAATCCTTTAACGGGTCAAGCTGATATCATTGAGAAAGCTTCTTCGTTAAAGGAAGTCCAGCGGTGAAAAAAAACGGATTCACATTGATTGAAACCATCATGGCGATGGTGATCCTGTCCTCAGGGATTATGCTTTTGGCAAATTCCTGGAGCGGTTCTTTCATGCGTGTCCGCAAGACCCAGTTGTCCACCGAAGTCACCGCCTTACTTGAACGAAAAATGGTCGAAGTCGAAATGGAGTATGCCGGAAAACCACTGGACTCGATCCCGGAAGAAACTGAAGACGACTTTGGCTCTGAGTACCCGCAATACACCTGGAAAATGACCTCCAAAGAATTTGAAGTCCCGGATATTTCCGCGACCCTCACCGCCCAGTCTGGTGGTGCGGATGAAATGGCTTTGACCGTGATGAAGACACTGACAGAGCATCTTTCCAAGTCCGTGAAGGAAGTGAAAGTGACCGTCATCTATAAAGGTGCCAAAAAACCTATGGAGTTTTCTGCCACCCAGTACTTTGTCGACTATGACAAGGAACTGCCACTGCCTTCGATGCCGGGGATGTGATGATGAAACACAACCGCGGCTTTACCATGATTGAGCTTATGATCACGATCACCATCCTGGGGACACTCACGATGCTGACAGCGCAAGCCATTCAACAGGCTGTGAAGGCCAAGGTCAAACTGCAAGATCAGATCGATGATGTGTCCCGCATGCGCGATGGTTTGCGCCTGCTGGAAAGAGACATCAATCTGGCTTACCACTATCGCGACGTTGAAAAAGAGCTGGAACAACTGATGAAGAAGAAAAATAACAATTCTTCAAACCAGAACGGCACAATCCCCGATAGCAGCATCCCCGGCGTAATCCCCGGCGGCCAAATCACCAACGATATGCATGAGCAGCCTGAGCAACGCGAAGTTCCCCGCCGCGATCCCGAGACTCACTTCGTAGGCAACAACGAGTCCATCAATTTTGTGACCATGAACAACGCCCGCACCGTCAGAAACACCAAGCAGGCGGACTTTATCGAAGTGGGCTATGCCCTGCGCGATTGTAAATCGTTGCGCGAAGGTGGCGGCAGTTCCAAATGCCTGTGGCGCCGAAGCTCCCCGTATGTGGATCTGGATGTCACCAAAGGTGGCGACGAGGTCGCTTTGCTTGAAAACGTCAGCGAATTCAAACTGCGCTATATGGGTAAAGGCAAACAGGATTGGGCCAATGACTGGCGCACGGACGCCCAAGGCGACGCGGCCACCAAGGGCAAATTCCCACAAGCTGTCGAGATCTCTTTGACCGTGGAAAAGAAAACCGCCGGCAAAAGCAAAAAATACTCAATGCAACTGATCGTCCCGATTCACTTCCCCAACAATCCAGAGGAGGGTGCAAATGCTCAAGGCAATCAAAGCTCTTGGCCGCGAAGTACACCGTCCACTCAATAACGCCAAAGGCATCGCGCTGATGATCGCGATCGCCTGTATCATGCTGATCATGTGGATTGCAATGGAAGTGTCCTATGATTCCAACGTCGAATACCTGGTGAATTCACAGGGTTTAAACCGTGTGAAGGCCTACTATGCCGCGAAGTCCGGCATGCAGCTCAGCCTGCTGCGTATCAAGATCTATCAACAGGCCCAAAGCAAATTGGGCGACAAACTGGGTGACACCAAAATGCTGGATCAAATCTGGCAGTTCCCGTTTGCATGGCCATTGCCAATTCCAGATGAATTAAGCGCCATCGATAAAGATGCCTTTAAAAAAGCCGTCGCCGATTCCACGATGGACACAAGTTACATTGTGACGATCGAGGATGAAGGCTCCAAGATCGATCTGAATGACCTGGCCTCCCCGTCAAAGTCTTTGCAGGAACTGACAAAAAAACAACTGGTCACGATCTTTGCGCAAAAAATCAAAGAAGACGAAAACTTCCAGCGTGAATACAGCAATGTCCGATTTGACGAACTGGTGAACAACATCGCCGACTGGATGAGCCCGAAATCTGCCTCCCTAAACGGCGGCGATAAACGCGCCAACTATGCCGAACTGAACCAAGCTTCGCAAAGCGACCACTATCCCCCAAACCGCCCGTTCCGCTCTGTCGCCGAGCTACACATGGTCCCTGGGATGAACGATGATTTCTATGACTTGCTGGCCCCACGAGTGACCATCTATGGAATGAAAGGGATCAACCCGAACATCGCCACCCGCGAAGTTCTAAAGTCCCTGGACCCAGCGATGACTGATGAAGTGGTGACCGAAATCATCAAACGCCGCGATTCCGAAGAAGAAGGCGGTCCGTTTAAATGCGATCAAGGCGGCGGCAGCAGCGACTTCTGGCAGTTCGTTCAAGGCAAAGGCATCCGTACCGAAGGAAATCCCGAAGATGTGCCGCTGATCTGCGACAGCGTGATGAACTTCAAAATCCGCAGCACCGGAGAATTCGCCGGCGCCACCCGCGAAATTGTTGCAGTGGTGATGGACCTGCAAAAAACCGCAAACAAAGTGAAAACCTACGTCGACAAAGACAAAAAAAACAACGGCGGCGAAAGCAAGTCTGACCCAGGCGGTGGAGGCAATCAAGGCACCACACCCGGTGGAAATGCCGGCAACAACGCCAACGCCACGCAAATCCCGAAAGGCCCGCCAAGAGTTGTGTACTGGAACGAAAGATAAAAAGAAACCCCGGCGATGAACCGGGGTTTTTAATTTTTAGGACCTAAGATTTTCTTAATTAGTAATTATATTCTGTGCAACATTATATTCTGTGCAACTTCCACGAATGGTTTGTTTGGCAGATTCAACAGCCTCACGCACCTGTGCCACTTCGGCAGTTTTGTACGGGCAACTGGCCTCCAGCAAGTTGGCATAGAACTCATAAAGTTTCGCCGTCGCCTTGGCATTGTCACAGATCCCAACGCCTTCATTAATAGTTGCAGAATGTTTGTCCATCTCAAGACCCAGAGCATAGTCATCACAAGCCACTTTCGGAGCTTTGTACTTGCCGATACCATATCCGCCACCAGAAGGATTCGGACGAGGATTGGGATCAAATGCCGGAGGGCGATCCCCACCCCCACGAGTATCAGCAACAGGAGGCATGAAATCCGACACCGGAGCCATTCCTTCAGGATTCTTCCCACCCAAAGCCTTCGCCGCCATCAACTCTTTACAAGGCTTGATAGATGCGCAGGGCTTAATGCTTTCAATATGAATCGGAGTCAATGCAGGCCCAACCTGATAGATAATTGACGACTTCGAACCATTAATATCCGCATCCCATGAATAGTAGCTTCCAACGATTCTCTTACCTTGATGATAGCGAATCAAATAGACCATCTTGCCAATAACAGCGTCCTTATCGTTCAAAGCAGGCGCTTTAATAAAGCCATATCCTTCAGCAAATCCATTCTCGCACTTCCCACTCCATGTCACCTGAGGTCCTCGAAGAAAAATACTTGGCTGCTGAAGTTTACATCCATCAGACGTAAGGATTTGTTCGTATGGTGGGTTTGTTGCGACAAAAGATTCTATGCGCGCGCACTCCTGCAAATTGCTCTTTCTGTCTTTGCAATCATGACCACCCAACGTGCTCTGGTAGTATTCAGGAGATCCAGCGTACCAATAGCTGCTAGGGATAATTCGACCCCCTCGCATCTGAACTGCAAAGGCTTTATATGAAACTCCATTGGCTTGTTGAACAGAGACCCAACCAATCCCCTCCGCATAACCGCCAGGGCAGGCTCCGCTCCAAGAATGTTTATTTTTAGGGTTGATATAAAGATCTGACAAATTCAAGCTGCACCCGTCAGCAGTTTTAATTGTATGTCCCTTTGAATACTCGGAAACAGGAGTGTTTTTTTTCTTCTTCCCAAATAAAGCATGAGAATTAAACGACACAAGACAGACCAGGACAAAAACGCCAAAAGAACGCATGAAAACCTCAAAAGATTTGAATTTGATCCGCGTTTCTACCACTAAATACGTTTCTGTATGATTACATCGAAGAAACCAGCAAAAATTCCCCAACCGTCCACCCCATAGACACCCACACTCGATCAAGGTCCAGTCAAAACATATCCCCCATCCCCCACCGCGCCTTCCCCAAAGGGGAACAGCCTACATCCCCAGCGCCAAGATGCAGGTCTTCTGTGCAAGGAGCCTTGGTGTATAGCCCTAAGTTCGCGGCCTTCGGTGGCGCATGGATGCGCGAACCGCAGCGAAGCTGCGGCACCGACCGAGCCCGGACGGCGTGCCGCTAACTTAGGGCTATACACCAAGGCGATCCTCGCATAGACTTAGACCAAAGCCAGTTCATGGAGGAATTGCTTTGAAATCTCTCGGCATTGACATCGGATCCAGCAGCATCAAGGTTGTTGAAGTGCAGTCCACTTCAAAGGGCTTTCAAGTCACTCAGTTCATGGAGCATCCACTCGGAATTTCTCCAGGCGCTGATCAGGAGCTTGAAATCCTTGAGTATTTGCGTGACCTCTCCAGTCTTTATGACCCGTCACAAACTCGTTTTAACTTTGCATTGCCACAAAATCGCGTGGCGATCCGAAACAAGTTCTTCCCGTTCAATGACCGTATCAAGATCTCCAAATCTCTGGCCTTTGAGCTTGAAGAAGACCTGCCGTTTTCATCTGACAATGCCATCTTTGATGCCAAAATCATCCGCACGGTAGGTTCTGGCGCGGAAGTTCTGGCCTGTGCGGCTCCGAAAATCCATGTGCAAAATCTGATTCAGCGCGCGCAGGATTCCAACATGGATCCATTCATCATTTCCTCTGAAGGCACGTCCTTTGCGAACGTGTTCGAACGCTGGAATGAAGCCCCACCCGCTTTGGCGGCCCCGGCGCTGGGTTTGGATGAAGAGGTAAAACCGGTTCGTCAGATCAGCATCACTTTGAATATCGGCCACAGCCGCACCCTGGTGTGCGCTTTTGAAGGCAGTTCTTTGATTCAAGTGGGTTCTATCCTTTGGGGTGGTAAAAATATCGCCGATGCCATCGCCAAGAAATACGAAATTCCGTACATCGAAGCGATCAAAGAGCTTCAGACCAAAGCTTTCATTCTGACCAACAAACAGGGTGCCACTTTCGATCAAGTCACATTCTCGGACACAATTGCCAAGTGCGTCCGCGAAATGGCGCGTGATCTGCAACTGGCGATTCTGGAACTGAAGAGTGAATTCAACGCCCAGATCAACAACATTCACCTGACCGGTGGTGTTTCCCAGATTCAGAACCTGGGCCCGTTCCTGACTCAAGTTCTGGAAGTTCCGGTGAACCGCGTGTCGGTTCTGGATCAGATCCCGAATGTGAATTTTGAACGCTCGGCTTACCATGGCGCTGTTTGCGGTGTGGCTTTGGGTCTGGCGATTGAAGGCTTCAAAAAACCAAGAAATCCGCCTTTGAACTTCCTGCGTGGTGAATTCGCCAAAGAAAATCACCAACTGAAAATGTTCTGGGAAAAATGGGGCTCCACGATCAAAGTGGCGACGGCGGCTTTGGTGGTTCTGTTTGTGTATTCCTCCCTGCGTGAAAGCTTTGCTTTAAGCCTTGCCGACCGCACTCAGGAAGTGCTGAAGTCCCAGGCCAAGTCCGTGGCGGGACTGAAAGGCCGTGCGGCTTCTGAAAACGGCATTCGCAAGTACATCCGTGACAACAAAAAACGCGCCGCTGATCTTAAGACTCTGGCCAGCGTTGCCAATATGAATTCCGCCCTGGATATCGCCAAAAAGATCAACGATGCGGCTCCGCCGAAATCCTCGATCACTTTGGACATCCACCAGATGGCGATTCAGGATGCACAGGTGACCTTGCAGGGTTATGTGAACTCTCCGCGCGAGATGAGCCTGCTGCAACAAGCCCTGACCAACGTTTCCACAGACGGTCAGGTGAAAAGCGGCCAAAGCACTTTGGGTACTCTGCCCGGCCGCACCGCTTTTTCATTCAGCTTCAATGTCGATCGCAATGTTGAGAAGGTGACAAGATGAGCAGTTTTGATGATTTGAAAGAAAAACTTGTCAGCGACGCCCGTGTGACCTGGGAACGCATCCAGGAAAGTGGTGCTTACAACCAACTGCGCGACCGCTATGAAAACATGACTCCGGCCATGCAAAAGCTCACGCTGGTGGGTGGCGTGGCGCTGGTTTCTTTGATCATCCTGTCCATTCCCTACGGCAAGTACACTCAGTCCAATGAATACGTCAGCGAATTTGAAAGCAAACGCATGACCATTCGCGAGTTGCTGAAAGTCAGCCGCGAATCTTCGGAAGTTCCGCAAATTCCGCAGGCACCCAGCATGGACATGATCCGCAACAATATCGACAACCAGATCAAAGCGGCGAATCTGCTGCCGGAACAAATCAAAGGCACCGAGATTCAGGAAAACAACTCCAATCTGGTTCCTAAGAATCTGACCGAAGGTCTTTTGCAGGTCAGCCTTGCAAAGCTGAACATCCGTCAGGTGCTGGATCTGGGTTATCAGTTCCAAAGCATCAATCCCAGCGTGAAAATGAAAGACATGGTGATGACCGCCAACCGCGAGGACAACCGCTATTTTGACGTGGTTTACAAGCTGGTGGCCCTGGCCGTCCCGGCGGCTCCGGCACCGGAAGCCCCAGAGCCGCCTTCCCGCGGCAACCGCTTTAAACGCAATAACAACAATGACAGCGGGGACGAATAATGGAGCAGTTTCGTCAGTTGCTGAAATTGATCCGCGAAAGCAAAGGCAAGATCTTTGTCATGGTGGTTTCCGCCCTGGTGTTTGCTTTCCTGCTGTTCCCGTTTGATGACCTGAGTGATTTGATTTCATCCCAGGTGTCCCGTCTTTCCAACAACTCCGTTTACGTGCAGTTCGAAAAGCTGAAAATGAGCCTGTTCCCGCAACCGGGTGTAAAAATGGATCAAGTCTATATTGAATCCATCAGAACTCCGGCGATCTCGGCGACGGAGCTTGTGATCACCCCGTCTGTTCGCGGCCTGATTCAACAAAAACCTTACGGCCATGTGTCTGCGAAGGGTTTGTTGAAAGGGGACGTCGATGTTCAGGTGGGTAAAGGCAGCAAAACCGAAAACGGTGCCGAACGCCACAAGATCGAAGTCAGCGCGAAGAAGATTTCCCTGCATGATCTGCGCGAAATGGCGAACCTGCCAATTCTGCTCAAAGGTCAGTTGAATCTTGAGTCGACGGCTTTGGCTGATCTGACTTTCCAGGAACAGCCTGATATCGAGATGAATCTTTCCATCAATCAGTTTGAACTTCCCCCTTCCAACGTGAACACCCCGATGGGGCCATTGACGTTGCCGGATCTGAAACTGAGCACGGTGGAACTGAAAGGCCGTCTGGCCGCCGGACAATTTGTGATCGAAACTGGTACGATCGGAAAACCAGGTGATGAGCTTTACGGCACTATCAAGGGCAAGATCGGCCTGACGATTGTGAATCGTGGAAACTCTTTCGGTCATCAGATCGGCGCTTACAATATCGAAGTGGACCTTAAAACCAAACGCAGCTTCCAAGAGCGCGCGGCTTTGTTTTTGACGTTCATCGATGGTTACAAAACACCGACCTCCGAAGGCTCTCAGTACAAATTCAAGGTTTCCGCCAGCAACCCTATGATGCCGCCAAGCATCGGAGCTGTGCGTTAGTCCGATTTTTAGATCCCCCACCAGCCCCGCTTAAATTAACTTGATGCGGGGCTCTGCCTAAATATTGCTCACCCTCTTCACAATACAAATCAAGAGCGAAGTCCTTATTGACTTCAACCCGGTTCTGACAAAAAACGGACTGGTAAATTAAGTGGAGGGAATATGTCCGGAGTAAATAAAGTTATCCTTGTAGGCCGTTTGGGCGCTGATCCTGAAGTTAAAGCTATCGGCAGTGGCAGCACTGTGGCGCGTTTGAACCTGGCTACAAGTGAGTCATGGGTAAAAGACGGTCAACGCCAAGAGCGCACTGAATGGCACCGTATCACTGTATGGGGCAAATTGGCTGAGATCTGCGGCAAACACCTTTCCAAAGGCCGTCAGGTTTACGTAGAAGGCAAATTGCAAACTCGTCAGTGGGAAGACCAACAAGGTCAAAAACGCTACACGACTGAAATCGTGGCTTCCACAGTTCAGTTCCTGGGCGCAGCTGGTGGCGAAAAATCCTCTGGCAACTCTATGGGTAACGACGATTTCAACTTCCAAGATTTCGGTCCGGAGCCTAGCTTCAACTCTAACGACGAAATTCCTTTCTAAGGGATGAAAACGGCCCGCCTGCTGCGTTGAATGAGCTTCGTCCTCATCCAGCGTAGCGTAGGCTACGCCTCCTTGCGGGCGAAACTCATCCGCCTTGCATTCAGACCATTTTGATCCCTTAGTGATTTTTGGGATTAGCCTAAAGCCCTGAAGTAATTCGGGGCTTTTTTTTTGCCTTTTAAGTTCTTATAATTAAAGGGCTATGAAAAGTTTCATGCTTTCCTCCCTTTTTGTGGTTTTACTCAGCGGTTGTACAATCTACCGCTCGGAGGGTCGTAAGCAGTTTGAATCCGAAGCTCCGGGTAAAGTCGCTGCCGCCTCTTTCCAGTTGGTCAGCTGCAAAAAAGAGGGCAAACTTGAAACCTGGTTCAACGAGGAATTCCCTTCTCACACCTACGAACTTGTTCTTTCGGAAACAGATCTGGAGATCTGGCGCACTCACCGCGGTGAAGTGGTTGAAGTCAAAGCTTTGCAAAAAAGCGAAAAGGCCACGCAGTCCTGCATCTATCAGTTCGCCAATGAAACCGTCTGGACACTGTACAAAGATCAATTCATCCGTGAACTTGAAAACAACCTGATGACTCTGGAATAGAAGAGGTCCCCGAGTGAATTTCAAAAACCAGCTGTGCGCATTGAGTCTTCTGCTTTGTTTTTCCTCGACAGGCCTTGCCGCATCGGTTTCTGCAGTCAAAGGGCAAAAAGTTCTGATCAACCTGGATGGCGATACCACCGAGGTGGGTGAAGAGTTCTATCTGATCAACCCGTCCACGCAAAAACGGTCGGCCATCATTCGCATCAAACAAGTCAAAGGCACCAAAGCTCTGGGCGAAATCGTCCGCGGCAAGGCTGCCGACGGCTTTACCTTGCAGGCCAAAGCTCCATCCGCCATGTCGGCTGACGCCCCTCCAGAAACGCCTGAAGAGGCTGCCCCTAGGCAAACCAATGCCACCGGCTATTTGCGTGTCCTGAAGGATTCCTGGGGCGTTTTGGGCGGCTATATGATGAACTCCATGGACGCCGAGATCACCTATCGTGACAGCTTCGGCATCAGCCAGAAGGCCTCCGCCAGCATGTCCGGCACCGGCTTTGGCTTCGGCGGCTTTTATGACTATGCCCTGAACAACAGCCTGGTGGGCCGCGGGTATGCGGCGATGGAACAATTCAACGTCACAGGCAGCACCACCGAAGCAGCTTGTAACAGCAGCACCACGTGTGATGCGAAAATCAATTATTTGTCTTTGTATGGTCTTTTGAAATGGTACCCAATTCAGGACAAGTACCGTGTGTGGCTTGGTGGTGGCATGGGCTATCTGCTGGCGCTTTCCAAGTCCTCCACTGCGTTGAATGAATCAGAAATCTCCACCAATCAGGTCTTCACTTTCGGAGGCGGTTTGGACTGGCAGATGGATCGTAAAAACTACATTCCGGTCAGTATCGAATACAACATGTTCCCGGCTTCCGACACTGTGAAAGCCAGCATGATTGTGATCAAAGCCGGATGGGCCTGGAATCTGTAAAAATACATCTTATTTCGGAGTCAGTAATTCCTGAATTGATAACCCGTTTATCAATAGATTCTCATTAGATTTCAAAAGTTGACCCCTGCCCGCTTTAATTTTAGAAACCACGCCAGTTCATTAAAACCTCAATTTAGGAGAAAACATGAAAAAATTCGTACTGGCACTAATGATGGTTCTTCCGTTCTCTGCACAAGCCAACCAAGACCTGGTTCTTGATGGCGAAAGATGGTTGGCAAAATTCACAGCTTACGTTTGTGACGATGGCAACACTCAAACAGCCACTCCGGTTGATATCTCTTCCCGCAACATCATCTTCACCACTGCATCTGCAGACTACTCTTTGGACAACATCCTTCTTAAGGCGACTTACACAGAAGGTGACTCCACTTGCAACTACAGCACTTTGATGTTGGCAGACAACGCTCTTTGGACAGTTTCTTTGGTTAACTCCAAAGCTTATGCAACTTCCGGCACCTCTGACTGCTCTGCTGGTAAAGCTTACCTTGATCAATTGCTGGCGAAAAACGACTACAAATACCTTCACGGTCGCGTCGCGGTTTACGTTCCAGTTTCTGACGCTCAAGACCTGTGCGATTCTGACAAAGTGGGTATCCACATCCAGGTTACTGGCCGCGTAAAGTAATTTTACCGTCACCCTGACTGGTAAACCTCAAAAACTCCCATACCTAAACGGATGGGAGTTTTTTTATTCCCAAGCCTCCCTCACAAAGACCCTCCAATATTTTCTCAATACGCTTACATCCACTCTGAAAACTTGCCCCCTCTGTCGCCCCATATTAAAACCAACCGATCCTAAATGACTCTTATTTGCAGGAAGACTTTGTGAACGGACGGCTTTTTAAAATTCTCTATAAAATCCACATATATGTGGGCATTTTCGTGGCCGTACATCTGTTCGTTCTGATCCTGACCGGAACCGTGCTGATTCTGAAGGACGAAATTGAAGGCAATGCAGGTCACGGCGAAGAACACCACGCCGAGGTGATTCCTGCCATGGACGTCCACCTGGAAAAAATCCTGCAAAAGTACCCTGGGGACCGCCCGCAATCCTTCAACATCGAAGAGGCCGACCACGATGTCGCGCAACTTCGCATGGGTTATAACGGCGCAAAACTTTTCCGTGAATCCCACCGCGTGTATTTCAACGTGCACACAGGTGAAGAGGTCTCTGCCCCGAAAAAATCTGACGGCGTGATGGACTTCATCCTGCGCCTGCACCGGGAGTTCCTGCTGGGTTCCAACGGCAAACTGTATGTCGGCTTGATCGGCGTGCTTTATGCCTTCACTTTGCTTTCCGGATTCTTTATCTACGGAAACTTTGCGCGCAAAACAAATTTCGGCGAAGTTCGTCGCGGTTCCACCCGCGCCACCATGGGTGATCTGCACCGCTTTATCGGCATGACCGCCTTTGCGTGGAGCTTGATGATCGGCGTGACCGGATCGTTCCTGGGCTTTTCCTCCACCCTGATCAAAGTCTTTCAGTACAGTGAACTGCAAAAGCTGAACGTTCAGTATCCAACAGCTCCGCAGGCGCCGCTGGCGTCTGTGGACAAGGTGATCGCTTCGGCGCAAAAAGCGCTGCCGGAATCCACCTTCGACTTCATGGTGTTCCCGGACACGCAGTTCTCGCCTCCAGGCCACTTCATGGTGCTGATGCATGGAAACACGCCGATGACCGAGCGTCTGGTGGAACTGGTCATCATTGATGGCGTCACCGGTGAACTGACCGAAGTGCGTCAGCTTCCGTGGTATCTGAAAGTGGCGATGCTGTCAGAGCCTCTGCATTTCGGAAACTATGGCGGTCTGTTCCTGAAAATTTTGTGGGTGATTCTGTCTGTGGCCTCCTTAGTGATGCCGGTGTCTGGAATTTACATCTGGTGGAACCGTCGTCGCAAAAAAGCACCCGCCCCTGCTGCCAAAGCCACTTCCGTGCAGCCATGGAAAGGGGCCCTGTTTAAAAAAATCTACACCGTGCCGGTGATCCTGTCCGTGTTTTCGACTGCGGCGGTGATCGGAAGCTTCCTGATTCAGGGGGCTCTGAACACGGTATTCGTGGCCGCTCTTGTCGTTCCCGTATCCATCGTCGTTTACTTCCTGATCTCGTGGTTGAAAAAGGGAGCTCAATGAAGAAACTGAGCGCCCTGGGACATTTAAACACCACCACTTTCAGCGCCATCCAGATGATGACCTTCACCTTGATTCCGTTCATCGCGGAAAAAGGGAGTTTGAGTTTATCTTCTGTGGTGCTGAGTTTCAGCGTGGGCAGTTTTTTGTTCCTGTGGTCCAGCCCCTTCTGGGCATCTCGCAGTGACAACTGGGGCCGCTTGAAGGTTTTGTCTGTCGGCATGCTGGGACTTTTCATTTCCACCGCTATTCTGACCGCTGTGCTGATGTCACCGGGGGCTCACTGGGTGAATGAGCTGGCCGTATGGGGCAGTCGCCTGCTTTACGGTCTGACCGCCGCTGCGATCGTGCCGGTGTCCCAGGCTTTGCAGATTGATCAGCACCCGGAACAAACTCCATTAAAATCCATGCTGTCCAATTCCATGAGCCTGAATGTCGGCCGCGCTTTGGGGCCGTTGTACCTGCTTTTGGGTGGTGGCTCCAACATGCTTCTGGTTTTGCAAAGCACGACGGCGTGGGCGTTGGTGGTATTTGGCTTAAATTTACTTGGCATCACACAATCCGAAGCTCCGAAGGCCACAAAAACTGAGCGCATTTCTTTGGTTGAGTGGAAGTCCGCTTTGCACCACATCGCCGATATTTTTTCCCTGGCAATCTTGTTCACAAGCTTTGTGGGCATCTTGAATTTCTCTTTGGCTTCCATCTTGAAAAAATCTTTCGATCTGACTTCGGTGGATTCCAGTGTCCTGATGGCAAAATTGCTTTTGGTCAGTGCGATTCTGGCTGTGGTTACCCAAGCCCTGGGTAAAGTTCTTTTCAAAAATCCATGGCAAGGCGCCATGATCGTGGGCGTAGCCACCTTGTTCGGTGCAAGTCTGATCTTGGGTCACTTGGGTGGCTGGCCACAACTGTGGGTGGCGATTGTTCTGTTGTCTGTGGGGCTTTCCCTGATTCCACCGTGCTACATGGCTTTGATGGCCACACGCGGACCTGAAATGCAGTTTGGCCGTCGTGCCGGGCTGGCAGCAGCTGCCAACACTTTGGGTTACACCTTGGGTGGCGGCTTGGCGGCTTTGACTTTTAAAATGGATCTTTTCGGCATTGAAAGTGTGATGACCGCGTTGGTTGTGGTCATGGCCCTGAACATTGCCCTTCTTTACAGACGTCGCGAGGCGGTCTATGCATAACTTCAAAGAACTTTCCCTGAAACACACGGTCTCTTGCTTTATGAATTCCCTGTTCCGGGAATATCAGAATTTTTCTTTTGAAGCAGGAACCACCCCGGAAAAAACCGCTGTCATTTCGGTGGATCTGGAAAATGGCATGGAGGTTCTGATCCCGTTAAGCAAAAAATCCCTGTTGGGGCGCCACGAATATGTCGGCACCTTCTATCTGCGCCAGGGTGCTGAACTGAAATCCGTGGACTTCAATCAGGCCGTGAATGAGCTTTTGACCTTCCTGTGCAAACACTGGGAACAGGATCTTTCCAAAAAAGACCTGTTCATGGGGCGCCTGGAAAACAGTCTGCACAACATGGAGCTTTCCCTGAAAGCCCGTGAAAAAGACATCGAACACATCTATTCCGGCAAAGTCAGCTTTATCGAAGCCGAACAGGGCCTGATGGTCGGTCACAACTTCCACCCCTATCCAAAAATGCGCGAAGGTTTTGATGACCGCGATTTTAAGATTTACTCGCCAGAAATGGGCGGCCACTTCCCGCTGCACTGGTTCTTTGTAAAGCCCGAAGTTCTGCATGTGCAAACCGCGGAAGCCTTTGCCACCAAGAACTGGACTGAGAAGCTGTTCCAGGCCGAAGGCGCGGGCCGCATCCCTGAGGGCTTCATCGCATTCCCCGTTCACCCCTGGCAGCGTCAGCACCTGCTGAAAAATGCCACTGTTCAGTCCTATTTTGAAAAGGGTCTGATTGTGGACGCCGGCGCGCCTTCCACAAAAAGCTGGCACCCGACGTCTTCGCTGCGTTCGATCTATGGTGCTCACAGCCCGTACATGCTGAAGTTTTCTTTGACCGTGCGACTGACAAACTCCATCCGTCATCTGACCGATGTGGAAGTCGTGCGCGGCCTGCAAGTGTACGATGTGATGTCGACCACCGTCGGAAAGAAATTCCTGAACGAAAATCCGCAGTTTGAAGTGATCTTTGAACCAGCCTTCGCCGCACTGAAAACCGCCGATGGCAAAGTCATCAACGAAAGCATCGTGGTCTGCCGGGAAAATCCGTTCCAGCAGGAAATCCCGGGCGAAGAAAATATCGTGGTTTCCACACTGGCCCAGGACAATCCGTTGGGTGGCGAGACCCTGATCTGGAAACAGGTGCAGAAGCTTGCGAAAGACTCCGGTAAAAACCTGAAAGACGCCAGCCGCGAATGGTTTAAGCACTATATGCAAGTGGCACTGCAGCCGTTTATCACAGCCCAAAGCGAATACGGTATTTTGCTGGGCGCGCATCAGCAGAACATGATTTTGCGTATTTCCAGAAACCTCCCAGTCAAAGCGTACTTCCGTGATTGTCAGGGTACGGGCTACAGTGAACACGGCTACAATCTTTATCACCAAGACGTGGCAAGCCTGACCCGTGAAAACGGCAATATTCTGGATAACAAGGGCAATATTCTTTTTGCTTACTATCTGCTGGTGAATTCAACCTGGAATATTCTGGCGGCCCTTTCACACCCTGAAGGAGCCAGCGAAGCTCAATTGACTGCCGACATGAATGATTTCATCAGAGGTCTGTACAAACCAAATCTGCCGGATACAAGTTTCCTGGATTATGTGACCAAAGATGCGCGCATCTGGCAAAAAGGTAATTTCATCTGCAGTCTGCAAAGCCTGAATGAAAACACCGTGGCCAACCCCTTAGCTATTTATAATTTGATCGACAACCCTATTTCTTTCTCTGGAGCCCTGTCATGAACATCCAATTCTCCACTTATGCCTGCGCCACTGGCCAGGCGTTTAACGTACAAATCGAAAGCACAACGGGCCTTCTGAAAACGGACAAAGTTCAAGTCCCTTTCAAAGTTTCTGTCGACGGCGACAATGCCACCCTGACTGCTGAAACCGCTTCAGGTGTTGAGTCTTTGGCGATTCTGGAAGCACTCTTTAACAAAAACACTTCGTTGCAGTCTGTGACAGTCACCAACTCCAACCCGGAACTGCAAACCCTGGTGGGTGCGAAAGCGTCTCCGTTTGCCGTGTCCCGTGATGAATTTTTCCAACTGCGCCCTCTCTGGGTTCACAGTGGATTGACGGCGTTGACTCCGGAAAAATGGACCGTCACCAAAGAAGTGGCCCACCCGGTTCGCCCGGCAATCACTGAAGGTCAGATTCTTTACCGCCGCACACTGGCTGACGGCAAAGTTTTGACTTTCCGTGTGGCGCATATCGAAAAAGACCTGGATATTTTCCACGAATGGCACAATCAGCCGCGCGTGTTGAAGTTCTGGGAGCTGGACAAACCCAAAGAAGAACTGCGTGATTACCTTGCAAAGGGTCTGAAAGACGGCCACCAGTTCCCTACGATTCTGGAATTCGACGGCGTCCCAGTCGGATACTTTGAGATGTACTGGACCAAAGAGGATCGCCTGGGACCTTACTATGATTCCGAGGCCTTTGACCGTGGTTTCCACTTCCTGATCGGCGACGTCAGCGTGCTGGGCTTTGCCAACACCGACGCGATCTTGAAGTCCGTGTGCCATTACCTGTTCCTGGAAGAGCCTCGCACCCGTAAAATCATGGCCGAGCCACGCTCGGACAACGTGAATGTTCTGAAGTATCTGGAAACTTTCACAGCGTGGAAGAAACTCAAAGAATTCGATTTCCCTCACAAGCGTGCGGCGTTGCTGGAATGCCGTCGTGAAGCCTTCTTCGGGGGTCGTTACCTATGAGTTCGCAGGCCGACTGGAAAAACATCAATCTGCAGATGATTGCAAAAAGTCTGCAGGAACTCACCTATGAACAGGTGATCAGCCCCGTGGCCACCACCACGCGGGATGAATCCGTCGTCGGCCCTTATGAACTGACTTTGGCCAATCAGGCTGTTTACAAATTCAACGCGTGGCGCGGCCTTTGGACGGATCTGAAAGTCGATCCGGCGTCCATCACGCGCAATGGTGTTCCTGCTGAAAGTGCGGGCCAGTTCTTTATCGACAGCCAAAAAGAAACCGGCATGGATGACATTATCCTCGCTAATTTCCTGGAAGAAATGCACAACACTCTTTATGCGGACTTGCGTGTTCTTGAGCTGAACCGCCGGGTTTCTTCAGACGACATGACCAAATTCAGCGGCGAAAAAGTTCAGACCTTTCTAAAGGGGCATCCGAAAATCCTGCTGAATAAAGGCCGCATCGGCTGGAGTGCCGCAGATCAGGATCTTTACGGACCTGAAAACGCCAAACCGGTTCAGTTTTACTGGTTGGCGGTGCGCAAAACCCAAACTCTGGAAGGACTGGATGCCCGCCTTTCCTGGGATGACGTTTTGAACGAATGCCTTTCGGACAAAACGGCATTTGAAAAAGAGCTGGCCGCAAAAAACATCGCAAAAACCGAATACCACTTTGTCCCGGTTCATCCGTGGCAGTGGGACCGCTATATCAAAATTCAGTATGGAACGGATCTGGCCTGCGGTCACATTCACCTCCTGGGTGCGTTCGGAGATGAATACCTGCCGCAGATCAGTCTGCGCACGTTCAGCAATATCACCCGCCCCGGCAAGCTTGATATCAAACTTCCGATCACGATTCTGAACACTTCCGCCATTCGTGGGATTCCGGGCAAGTACATGCAGCAAGGTCCTTCCTTGAGCACTGCCCTGACCGAGCTTTGCCAAAAAGATGACATCCTTCAAGGGGTCACCGTGCTGGAGGAAAAAGCCGGGCTGTCGGTCAGCCATGGCCTGTACAGCCAGATCGGCCAAGCCCCTTACCGCTATAACGAACTTTTGGGAGTGTTGTGGCGCCAAAGCTCGGACTTCCACCTTGCTGAAGGCGAAACCGCCATTATCGCTGGCAGTCTATTTCATCGCGACACCATGGGTAAGTCGCTGCTGGGCGCTTACGCCAAAGCGTCAGGGCTTGATATTGGCCAGTGGCTTTCCCAGTACTTTGAAAAAGTCTTTATCCCGCTTTACCACCTGCAGGCCCGTTATGGGATCGGCTTGGTGGCCCATGGGCAGAACGTGGTCATCCGTCTGAAAAACTCCACACCGGTGGGGGTCTTCCTGAAAGATTTTCAGGGGGATCTGCGCCTGAGTGATGACTCTGGCTCTCTTTCCGGCTTCGATCTGACCCGATTACCGAGACATTATCTGATTCATGATCTTTTGACTGGTCATTTAGTAACGGTATTACGTTTTATCTCTGAAACTTTGCAAGAATGCGATACATATCCCGAGATTGAATTCTATGCCGTTTTGGGTAGGACCCTGGAGTCCTATCTGGCGAAAAATCCGGAGATCAGAGCTTTGAACTATTTTGGCAAAATCGACCTTCTTCAGAACACCTTCCACCGCGTTTTGGTGAACAAAGTCCGCTTCAAAATCGGCTATGCGGATTCTGCCGAGCGCCCGCTGCCGATCCTGGGTGAAGATCTGAAAAACCCCGTGGCATTAGCTCTGAAAAAGGGGCGCGTATGAGTGAAAACAAACACTACGACCTGATCGGTATCGGCATTGGTTTGTTCAACCTGAGTCTGGCGGCCTTGCTAAGCAAGACTCCGGATGTGAAATTCCGCTTCTTTGATCGCAAGCACCGCTTTGACTGGCACTCTGAAATCATGTTCGCGGATTCTGAAATGCAGACGTCCTACATGAAGGATCTGGTAACGGCCGCTGATCCGACGAACCCATTCAGCTTCATGAACTTCCTGGTTCAAAAGGGTTTGTTCTATGCGTTCCTGAACACCGGACGCCAGACGATCACCCGTCGTGAATTTGAAATGTACTGCCAGTGGGTCAGCCAGAACATGCCTGATCATCTGAGCTTTGACAGCGACATCGAGTCCGTCAACTATGACGGCAGCAAATTCATTCTGACCATCAATGGTGAAACTTTCACCGCCACCAACATCTGCATCGGTACGGGCCTGGTCCCGCACCTGCCGGAATTTGCTGAAGCTCTGGAAGGACCGGACGTCTTTCACGCCAAATCCAGTTATCTGAAACTGCTTGATGCCACCAACAAAGATGTTGTTGTCGTGGGCGGTGGTCAGACCGGTCTTGAAATCTTCCGCAACTGCCTGCAGGGCAAATGGGGAAATCCTAAAAGTTTGAAACTGATTGCCAGCCGTCCGAATCTGGAGCCGCTGGACAATTCTCCGTTTGTGAATGAATACTTCACCCCGGCTTATGTGAAGGAATTCCTGCAGTTGGGCCAGGATCAGAAAGATCCTATCGTGAAATATCAAAAACTGGCCAGTGACGGGAACACTCCGGAGTATCTGGAGACCTTGTACCGTGAGCTTTACCAGTTGAAACACGTCTGGGGTGACAAACGCGAGATCGAGATTCTGCCGTTCCGCCGCGTGACGGAGATGGCAAAAATCGGCGACCGCTACAAGCTGCACATCCAAAACGGCTTCAACGGGCAGTCCGAAACAGCCGCGGCTGACGCTGTGGTGCTAAGCACAGGCTTCCGCGTGAACATCCCGGCTTTGATTGATCCTTTGCGTCCGATGATCAATTTTGATCAGGACGGTCGCTTCCAGATGAATCAGGACTTCCAGGTTTCCTGGAATGGATCTGAAAACAATAAAATCTTTGCGCTGAACTTCAGCCGCCATGGTCACGGGATTTCTGAGCCCCAAACCAGTCTGATGGCATGGCGTTCAGCCCGTATCATTAACAACCTGACTAAAAAGAGCATCTTTCCTATCGAGAAGGCTGTGCCCAACTTTATTACTTACATCTAGAGAGAAACAATGAAACGCATCATCACACTTCTGACTGTCTTCCCGCTGATTCTGAACGCCCAGACTCCGGCCAATGAAGGGACCTCAACAGAGGAATCCTCCACTCTGGAGGCCGTGCAGGTTCAAGGGACTAAAGAAAACAAATCCTATCAGGAAAGCACCGAAAGTATTTCTGTGGTTCCCGGTCGCGAACTGGATTCCCCGATTCAGTCTGATTCCATCCAGGCCCTGAATGCGGTTCCCAACGTTTCCATCAACAAAAACGATGACAGCTTCAGTATCCGTGGTGTGAACAACACGGGTGTGACCGGATTCCAGAAAGACAACCTGTCCTCTATTTTGGTGGATGATGTTTTCCAGACGGATCTGGCGGTGAAAGCCGGCAGCTTCGATTTGTGGGATGTCCAGCAGGCGGAAGTGTACCGCGGCCCTCAGTCCACCACCCAAGGGGTAAACTCTTTGGCTGGCAGCATTTTGCTTTTCCATAACAAGCCAGCAGATCAGACCGAAGGCGCGGCAAAGCTGGGTTATGGAAGCTTCAACCGCATCGAAGCGGGTGTGATGACCAACAACGTATGGCTGGATGGAAAACTGCTAAGCCGCGTGTCAGTGAATCACGAGCAGGGTGATGGTTTCATCAAGAACATCAAAACTGACAACAACAAATGGGGCAAAAAGTCCAAAGACCATCTGGGTCTGGATCTGACCTACAAAATCAACGAAACTGACTATGTTCGCTGGAACACCAAGATCATGCAGAATGAAACTGGTGGCAACTATGTGCAAAGCGCCAACCCGTTTGACTATGAAGTTAACGAGGACGTGGACTTTGACAGCAAAACCACCAACCAACAGACCAGCCTGCGCTATTTCGTTAAGCTGAACGACAACTGGACGAATGAAGTCATCGGCGCCTATTCTCAGGCGAAAAACGATGAAACCAGCGATGCCGATGGCACTGCCAACCCGACTGCGGGTGTTCGTACGGAAGAACACAACGACCGTTTCGTCAGCGTGGAAAACCTATTGAAATTCCAGAACGAAAAAGTGAAAAACGTCCTGGGCTTCCATGCGCATGATTACTATTTGAAGGACAACGCCAGATTCGACATCCTGTACCCCCTTTCCGCGTCCGTTTACACTCCAATTGCTTCAAGTCAGGTGACGGACAAGTATCGCACCGTATTCGCCCTGTTTGATTCATACCTGTGGAAATTCACTGAAAACCAGTCCATTAATCTGGGCCTGCGCTATGAATTTGTAAAAAACAAATACGGCGCGGACGTCTCTGCCACCCGCAAACAGAATCTTGGTGCCGGCACCAATGCCGCGGTCGATGCTTATCTGGACAGCGTGACTGGCAGCTATGAAGACGAAGAAAACAACTCGATTGTGCTTCCTAAGGTGGCGTACATGCTGACTCAGGATCAGCACAGCTACGGCATCTCTTACACCGAAGGTTATCGCACCGGTGGTTTGTCCATCAACCGCAAGCGCGTTCGTGTTGACAGCTACGACCCGGAAAAAACCGGCAACTATGAGCTGTCTTACAAGTATGCGGCCTCCAACTGGAACTTCAGCTCCGCGGCTTTCTACACGGACTGGAAAGACCAGCAGGTCATGGTTCAGTTGTCGAACGACCCGTTTGACACTCAAGTGGTCAATGCGGCGAGCTCGGAACTTTATGGTGCCGAAGCTGAAATAAACTGGAAGCCGGCGTCCCGTCATGAATTCAATCTGGGCGGGGGTTATGTAAAAACACGCTTCAAAGACTTTGTGAACGGCAGCAAGGATTACACGGACAATGAATTCCCATTTGCGCCCAACTGGACCGGACGCCTGTCTTACGGTTATCAAATCAGCCAGGACTGGAATGCTGCAGGTATCTTCAGATATTTGAGCAAATCCTATGGTAATGCGGAAAACACGATGGATTCACCGGAACAGTTCTATCTGGATCTGCTGGGGCAGTATTCATTGGCTGCCTGGAGCATGAACGTGGATCTTTACGTGCGCAACGTCCTTGATACCCGCTATGTGATCTATGATCGCACAAGCTCTATTGGCGGCCAGTCCGTCAGCTACAATCAGGTCAACTCACCACGTGAGCTGGGTCTGCGTCTGAATTATTTCTGGTAGTTATTGTTTAACCGGAAGCCAGACAACAAAACGTGTTTGTTTGGCTTCTGTATCCAGATAGAATTTCCCATCATGGGATCTGACGATCCCCTCCGAGATACTCAATCCCAGCCCCACGCCCTTGCCGACTTCCTTGGTCGTAAAGAACGGCTCCATGATCTTTTCACGCAGGAATGCCGGCACACCCGGACCGGAATCAGAGACTGAAATCTCGACACCATCACTAACGGCTTTGGCTTCCACCACCACTTTGCGGGTGCCGACAGACTGAACTGCGTCTGCCGCATTATTCAAAAGATTCAAAAGCACCTGGGAAATCTGATAAGGCCGTACGAACACTTTCAGGTTCGGCTCAAGCCGTGCAATCAGATCCACCCCTTCATGGCGGAACTTATCTGAACAAAATGCCAGGGTGTCATCAATGATCGCATCCACGGTCACCCATTCCATGTCCCCGTGGTCTGATTCACGAGCGTAATAGCGCAGGCCTTTGACAATCTTGGCAATACGCTGAGTGGTGCTTTCAACCACCTCCACACGCTTTTGCACCTCAAGATCTGCGGCAAGCCCGCGAGCCCCCAGCAAACGGCGCAACACGCCCACGTGACCATTAATGATGGTCAATGGATTGTTGATCTCGTGCGCGATTCCAGCGGCCATTTCACCCAGTGAAGCCAGGCGGGCGCTGGCAATGATCTTGTCTTCTTGTTCTTTGATCTGCTTTTCGCGCTGACGTTTTTGCGTGACGTCTTCCACCACCGCCAGATAGCCCGTGGTGTGCCCGTTTTCATTGATGACTTTTCCGATAAACAGCTGCCCCAGGAAGCGGCTGCCCGAACGATGCACATACACCCACTCGGAAGCGGCATTAAAGCCAGCATCAAACATGGCGTCGATAAATTCGACTCCCATTCCGACCGGACGACTCAAGGCCCCTTCCAGTTTCAAGCGCATTAGTTCCACATCCTGACGGTCATGGAAAATAAAGGGATGCTCTTTGCCGGCAAGTTCTTCGGCTTTCCAGCCGGTCATTTCTTCTGCGGATCGATTCATTTCGCGCACGATGCCGTTTTCATCAAACGAGATCATCATCAATGGCGTGGCATCCATCGCGGCGGACTTCCAATCCACCATGGCGCGGGCGCGACGACGAAGCTCTTCAGCGCGACCAAAGAAACTTAGCGCCAAGCCCAGCAACACAAACAATCCCACGGCGAAAACCAGAACGACCGAAGGCACCGCGGATGTGTTGCTGCGGATAACCCCGCTGGATGGAGTGAAAGCGATCTCCCAGTCCACACCCATGTTGCTATAACGAATGCGAGTCACCCAGTCGCGGGACAAAACAGGGTCCCACTCGGTGCTGCGATAGATTTCCTGCCCGT
Organism: Bdellovibrio bacteriovorus; assembly: GCF_002208115.1. Lineage (NCBI taxonomy): Bacteria > Pseudomonadati > Bdellovibrionota > Bdellovibrionia > Bdellovibrionales > Pseudobdellovibrionaceae > Bdellovibrio > Bdellovibrio bacteriovorus. The sequence goes on from NZ_CP020946.1 coordinate 2,292,873, forward strand.
CTTCATAAAGGGCCACATGATAACCTTCAATGCGCGCAAAACGATCCAAAAATGCGCGGATATCAATCCCGGCACTCAGCATTCCAATAAAGACCGAATTTTTATAAACCGGAACCAACATGCCAAAACCGCGGCCACCGGATTTCATCTCGATCACGCGGGAAATTCGCGATTCATGGGTCTGGCGGGCCAGATCCAGACTGCGGCGGATTTCTTCAGAACGCCCCATCGCTGTGTTACGAATGTCCCGACTGAATTTATCCATCGGGTACAACCAGCGCAGCATCAGGTTCTGATCAGCCCAGGCGATACGGCGGATGCCTTTGAATTCTTCATAGTAAAACTGGGCATCCATGGACCACACGTGTTCGTCACGATAAGCCCCGACCGCCATACGGCGAGCCATCTGTTGCAGGGCTTTTTCCAGCGGAATGAAAGTCCCGTCAAGTTTGGCGCGGAAGCTTTCTGCACGGGATTGCGTGACACTGCGATTGCGTTCAATGTCTTTCAGAAGCAACAGCTGCCAGATTCCCACCGCGATCAGAACACCAATCATCACCACGTACATCGGCACCACGGCCGACTGTGCGTTGTCTTCTTCCTTGATCACACGCCCCAGGCGCACAATCTTGGCCCCTGCCAAAAGCATAAAGCACAGTGACGTATGAATCGCCATGCGGGAATGAGTCCCCCAGCCATATTCAGAACTGAAATTCAGGAAGTACCCCAAAAAACCCAGGATCGCAAAACCCAGCACCAACGAACTGCCGGTGATGCGCACCATGCGGCGAGCATAGGACTTTCCGGACACCAGCCCCATCACACCCATCAGCAGCATGCACACGGAAGTACTGACTGACATGCGCCCCGGCGAACTGACCCCAAGGTTATAGAATGGCTGCACCAGCGCCTGATCTATTCCCAGATCAACACCGGTCAGAAACTGGGTCAGATTCACCGCCGCCAGAGCGACGACGAAGATCGAAGCATAGACCGAGATGCCCCTAAAACGGCTGTCCGAGAAAAGAATAGAGATCGCCAATGCCGCAAGCCCCAGCGCGGTGTTGATCACCATCGGGGCAAAATCAGAGCGAATTTGAATGATTGCCGGGTCCCGCAGAATCCATCCGAAAATCACGGTGGAAGCGATACCCAGCACTGTCAGAGCCATCAGGAAATGAAGATTCTTCCTGATGTTAGTGAATAACACGGGTGACCCCAATGATCCCCTTGATCTTCTGAATTTCAAAGACCGCCTGATTCAACTGGCTGGCGTTCTGAACGCTGACCTCGAAGTTACACACGGCTTTTTTATCCTTGGTCGTACGAATTTGGGCTGACTGAATGTTGATCCCCTGCTGGGCAAAGGCCTCTGACATCAGTTTTAGCAATCCCGGCACGTCTTGGGAGATGATCTTCAGGCGCACGATGCGCTCCTGACCTTCTCCGGCTTGTTTCACGTTCCAGGTCACATCGACTTTGCGAAGTTGATCGAATTCAAAAGCTTTGCGGCAATCGCTGCGATGAATGGAGATACCCCGGCCACGGCTGATAAAGCCCACGATCGGATCCCCTGGAATCGGATGACAGCACTTCGCATAGTGCACCAGCACGTCATCCATGCCATCAACGCTGATAAGAGAATTGGTCTTGCGCGTTTTTTGAGTCGCGGCACGCATGACTCTTTCCATAAAGGTGGAGTCTTCGGTTTTCGCCGCTTCTTTGGCGATGTTTTCCGGGGAAAGTCTTTCCACCAGAATGCGCGTTTCAAGTTTTCCGTAACCGACGGTCACGTACAACTCATCCAGATCTGCCAGGCCGTGATCTTTCAGGTACGCCTCAAAGGCCGGACCTTTCAGATATTTTACGGCAGCCATGCCGAACTTGCGGAATTCTTTTTCCACCAGTTCTTTACCCAGCATGATCGCACGACGGCGCTGTTCTTCTTTGACGAAGGCGCGGATTTTGGATTTGGCTTTATTGGTAACTACAAACTTCAACCAGTCCTTGGAAGGCACCTGGGTTTTGGAAGTAACCACTTCCACGGTGTCCCCGTTTTGAAGCTGGTATTTCAAAGGCACCATCTTGCCGTTCACGCGGGCGCCGACGATGCGATTGCCAAGCTCCGTGTGAACCGCGAAAGCAAAGTCCACCGGTGTGGCACCTTCCGGGAACTCACGCACATCCCCTGTCGGAGTGAAAACGTAAATTTCCGTTTCGAACAAATCTGTTTTAACCGTATCCAGGAACTCATCAGGATTGCGCACGTTCTGATGCCACGACACCAGATCACGCAGCCAGTTGGCCTGTTGCAGATCGCCGTCATCCATCATTTTGCCGCGCTCTTTGTACTTCCAGTGAGCGGCGATACCTTTTTCCGCAACCAGATGCATTTCACTGGTACGGATTTGAATCTCGATACGTTCCCCGCCCGGGCCCATGACGGTCGTGTGCAGGGACTGATAGTTATTGGCCTTAGGCATGGCGATGAAGTCTTTAAAACGACCCGGGATGGGCTTCCACAAAGAGTGGACCAAACCCAGAGCGGCATAACATTCCGCCACAGATTCCACCAAAACACGGAATGCCAGAACATCGTAAACCTGATCGTAATCGATGTTACGGGATTGCATCTTGCGGTAGATGGACCACAAGTGCTTGGAACGTCCATACACTTCATAGCGGAAACCGGCTTTGTTAAGCTCTTTACCGATAAGCTGTTTTACTTCCTCGATATAGCGGTTTTGCTCGGCTTCCGTCTTTTTTATCTGCTGAACAAGTTCATAGTACATGTCCGGGCGATAGTAGCGGAAGCAAAGGTCTTCCAGTTCGATCTTCAGCGCACTGATACCCATGCGCCCCGCCAGCGGACAGTAGATTTCCAAAGTTTCAAGCGCGATACGCTCTTGCTTTTCAAACGGCATGAAATTCAGGGTGCGCATGTTGTGCAGTCGATCGGCCAGCTTGACCAGAACGACCCGCACGTCTTTCCCCATGGCCACAATCATCTTGCGGATGTTTTCACCCTGCTTTTCGTGGCTGTTTTTGAATTTCATCTGACCGATCTTGGTCACCCCGTCCACCAGATGCGCGATCACATCCCCGAACTCGCGGCGAATGTCTTCCAACGTGGCCGCCGTGTCTTCCACGGTGTCATGCAAAAGGCCGGTGGCAATGGTGTCCAGATCCAGGTGGAAGTCCGCCAGAATAGCGGCAACAGAAAGAGGATGAGAAATGTAAGGCTCCCCGCTGCGGCGGATTTGTCCTTCGTGCATTTTCTCAGAGAATGAATAGGCCTTCTCAATAATTTTGAGATCCGCATTCGGATAATAGATGCGAATGCGTGCCAGCAGATCGTCGACTGTTTTGACCGGCTTGTTGGTTAAGCCATCCTCTTTCAGGAAATTAAACATATTCCCTATAGCTTACCTGACCCCAGAGGGGTGTCCAACGAAGAATTACAGGCGTCCAGAAAACGCAAAAAGGGAGACTTTCGCCTCCCTTCATTGGGTTCACATGAGTATGGCTTTCGCCAGCAATGTGATTACTTATTCAAATCTTTTTCGATCTGACGGATAGCTTCGTTTGCATCCAGGCTGTCCTGGTAGCCCACGTTGCCCATCGCCACTTCACGCAGGGAGCTTACGATGTACTTGTTGCTACGAGTGGAAACAGTCGCCTCTGCACCTTTAAGAAGTTGCTTCGCACGTTTTGCAACCATCAAAACAAGGGCAAATCTGTTAGGTACTTTTTCCAAGCAATCTTCAACGGTTACACGAGCCATTACGCCTCCAGCAAATAGATCAGGCCAAATTACAGCTAAGCTAGCAAATCTTCAACGATTTTCTTAAATTCCCCATAGGATTTCTCAAACACGTCGTTGACGATCTGATAATCGAACTTGGAGGCCTCACGGATCTCCTTTTCGGCATTGGCCATACGAACTTCAATGTCCGCAGGGACCTTGCCATCGCGCTTTTCAATGCGGCGACGCAGCTCGTCAATGCTTGGAGGGTGAATAAAGACGGTTTTGGCGTCCGGGAACTTGGATTTGAAGGTCGCCACCCCCTGGATATCGATATCCATGATGGCGGTTTTCCCCTGATTCCAGGCTGTTTCCAGGGACGAATATGAGGTTCCATAGAAATTGGTGTGAACCTTCGCCCACTCCACAAAGAAGCCTTCTTTGATCTTTTGTTCGAAATCCGCATGATCAATGAAGTTATATTGAAGACCGGGTGTTTCACCCTGACGGATCGAGCGCGTTGTGAAAGTGACGATGTCCACCAAGCGGGAGTCTTCCCGGGTGATCCTTTCAACAAAGCTGCTTTTTCCTGCGCCACTTGGAGCGGCGACGATAATCATGCGCGTTTTCATAATTACTGAACGTTTTGAACCTGTTCTCTAAGTCTTTCAATAAGGGTTTTAGCTTCTACCACAGCCGCAGTGATCTTGGCTACCTGAGACTTTGACCCGATGGTATTCACCTCACGCAGCAATTCCTGGGTATAAAAATCCAGCTTTTTACCCTCAGCCGTCACCGACCCCACCAACTGGCGGTAGTTCTTAATGTGTTCCGCCAGCCTGCTCAGCTCTTCGTTGATATCGGCTTTTTCCAGTTGAATCACGATTTCCTGGGACAAACGGGCTGCATCGATTTCATTCCCCTTCAGGCGCGCACGAACTTTCTGTTCGTAACGATCCTGAAGTTGCGCATTGGCTTCACCGCGCAACTCACTGATAATCTTCACTTGTTTTTCCAAAGCCACCAGCAGTTTCTGCAGATCCTTTTGCAGGGACTTGCCTTCACGGGCGCGTTCCTTGTCACAATTGGAACAGGCTTCCGTAAATGCTTTTTTCAGAATCTTGTCTTCGCCACTGAAAAGCTCATAGGTCTCTTCAACTTTGATGATCTCTGGAAGTCTTGCCACAACCTCAAGGTGCACATTAAAGGGTACACCCAACTCCTTGGAAAGATGCTTGTAAGCGGTCATGTATTTTTTGGCCAAAGCATCGTTCACGGTCATCTGCGCTTTGCTGGCGGTGTTCTTCACACGACGGGAAACGAAAACATCCACAGTGCCGCGATGAAGAGTGCCGCTTAGAATCTTCTTCAGCTCCCCTTCATAAGAAACAAATTCACGAGGCAGGTGAAAACGTGGCTCCAGGAAACGTCCGTTCACAGAACGGATGCTCACTTCCACAGTGACGTCTTTAGTCTGAACTCTTGCGGTGCCGTAGCCAGTCATGCTTTTCATAAGTACCTCTATTCTCGGCTTTCCACCGAATCAGGGTCAAGGTTTGAGAAATTTCTCGACCACGGTTCGAGCCTCAGCAAAACCCGAGGCCCCATCGAACCACTGAATGTCTTTGTCTCGCTGAAACCAGGTTCTCTGCCTTTTGGCGAGCTGATGAGTGTTTGTTGTGATCTGTTCCTGTAACTGCGAAAGACTCATCCCCCCACGCAGATACTCGAGTGTCTCTTTATAACCCACGCTGCTCATTGGCGCCCACGAAGCCAGACCTTCATCGAGAAGCCCCTGAACCTCACTCACCAGGCCAGCCGCGAGCATCTTTTCCACACGCTGCCCGATGCGCTCACGCAACACCTCACGGTCCCAACTGGGGCCGATCTTTAGCAGCGGAAACGGAAATGGCTTTCGCTGGGATTCAAATTCGGCCTGAATCTGTGTGACACTTTTTCCCTGACTGCGAATCAGTTCAATCGCCCGACCGATGCGATAGCGATCAGACAAATGAATCTTGGCGCCGTATTCAGGATCCGCCTTCATCATTTCGGCATGCAGACGGAGGGCCCCTTCTTCAGTTTCAAGCTCCAAAGCCACCTGGGCCTGAATTTCGGCCGGCACCGGGATGACCGGGTACATGCCCTTTTCAATGGCCATGAAATAAAACCCTGTACCGCCCACCACAAACACCGGCTTTTCTTCCGGGATGTTTTCAAGGATGGCGTAAAAATCACGGCAGTAATTCCCCGCCGTCATTTCTTCCGGAGGGTTCACATAGTCCAGCAGATAGTGCGGCACCAGAGCCTGCTCTTCCTTGCTGGGTTTGGCTGAACCGATATCCAGTTTTTTATACAGCTGAACCGAATCACAGTTGACGATGACGCCTTTGAACTCTTGCGCAAGCTTCAGCGCCCACTCGGATTTCCCGGTGGCTGTAGAGCCGACAACAAAAATCACATGCCGTTTCGCCATTAAACAATTCGTCCGAAATCTTTTTCCAGTTTGTAGTACGGGTATTCCACGCTGACCGGGCGACCGTGAGGACAGAAGCTTGAAAGAGGGAACATGTCCATATCACGAAGCAAGCTGCGCATCTGATCCGGGCTTAAAGACTGCCCCGCCCGCACCACCGAGTGGCAGGCCATCGTGGCACAGATGTCGCCCACAGTTCTTTCCAAAGAATAACTGCCGCCCTGATCCACGATTTCGGTCGCCATTTTGTCCAGAACCCCGCTGAGGCTGGATTCTTTGATCATCAAAGGGGCGGCTTTCACACCGATGGTCCCAGGTCCCAGAGCTTCAATGTAAACGCCCAGGCGTTCCATCTCTTTGGCCATGGTCAAAAGGCCTTCAACTTTTTCCGGAGACATATCAATGGCCAGCGGGAACAGGAAGTCCTGAATGTCGACCTTCCCGCCTTTCCACGCGTTCATCAGTTTTTCAAACACCACACGCTCGTGAGCGGCGTGCTGATCGACGAACACCAGCTTGTCTCTGGACTGAGTCACGATGTAAGTCAAATTTGCCTGCCCCAAAACTTCCAAAGAAGACCAGTAACCCAGCGGTGCATCCTCGGATTTCGGCGCAAATGATTCGCGCTGAGCTGCCGATTCCGCCAGCGTCTGATAAGTGGTCTGCGGCTGTTGCACCGCAGACGCCGGGAAACTGAATTCTTTTTTCTGGAACTGCGTCACTTCCAAAGAATTGTCCTGGAATCGCAAATTCTGCTGAGGCATGGGTTGCGAAGCAAAGTTCGGCAGACCTTCGCTGGATTTGAATTCTTCAGAAGAATTCTGCGCCAGGGGCATCGTCACATTCTGGGTTGGCACATCCGAGCGCTTGATCCACGGCGCTTGTTCCAACGTGCCCCGCAAAGCCGCCGCCACCGCACGGAATGCCAGGGAAGGATCCTGAAATTTCACCTGGGATTTTGTCGGGTGAATATTCACGTCCACGCAATCCGGATCCACTTCCACCCACACGGCGGCAATCGGATATTCTCCGTGCATCAGAAGACTGCGATAAGCTTCGTTCACGGCGGCTTGCAGACTGCGATCCTGAATCCAGCGGTTTTGCGCAAACAGCCAGATATTTTTGGAAGTCTTGGCGACGTTGTGAGGATCCGCGAACACCGCATAGGCCTTCACGTTTTCACGGGAGGCTTCGCCTTCAAACAGCGGTTTGATTTCAAGAATTTGCTCAACCCGGTCCTTGCGGTTTTTGCAGGCCGGCCAGAAAGCCACGAGCTTGCCGTTTTCCTGAATGCGGAATTCAACGTCAAAGTGTGACAACGCCATGGCTTTCAAAGTGGTTTTGATCGCCGAGTTTTCCGCGGAATCCGATTTCAGGAACTTCAAACGCGCTGGCGTGTTGTCGAAAAGATTTTCAATCAGGATGGTCGTGCCTTGCGAGCCCCCGACCTTGTCGATGTCTTTTTTCTTGCCGTATTCACTGATCAACTGGTGGGCCTGTTCATCCCCCGCACGACGCGAAGTCAGCGTCAGTTTGCTGACAGAAGCGATACTGGCCAAGGCTTCACCGCGGAAGCCGAAAGTGCGCAAAGACCACAGGTCATCGGTTTTTGAGATTTTGCTGGTCGCAAATCGCTCCAGGGATTTTGGCAGATCTTCCGGGGACATGCCCTTGCCGTTGTCGATCACTTTGACGATGCGACCGCCGTCATAGAATTCCACGTGCACGCGGGTGGCGCCGGCATCGATGCTGTTTTCCACAAGTTCTTTGACAAGATGAGCAGGACGCTCCACCACCTCGCCGGCGGCGATTTGGTCAACAACTTCAGGGGATAAAATCTGGATCGACATAGGGGGAATTTGCATGAGCTCCCCCCTCAAGTCAAAGGACTATTGTGGGCGCAGACACTCGCCCCAAGCCTGACATTTCAGCAGCTTGGAGCGCAGTTGTTGGACCTCGGTCAGCGTCAGTTGGATCTCTTGATCAAAGCCCTTTTTAAGACCGCCGCACTGAGAAATAGCGCGGAATTTAAATGGACCCTGGAAGTCCTCCACGCGGAAGCTCAAGCCCTCATCCGGCTGAAACTGAATATGAGCGGCATGTTTGGTCAAATTCCATGTAAAACGGTCGCGCTGCGCTTTCAGCTTATCCATGGCCTGCTGCAGATTTTTCCAGCACTTCACTTCGGCCACCAGAACGACTTTATGCGTGGCTCTTTCAAAGACCACCACGTCAAGCTCGCCAATAGTGTCCTTACCCAGGCTGTATTCCACCCCGGTGGTCACTTCATAGGCATCACCAAATTCTTTGGTCACTTCCAGACGGGCGATTTCTTCGCAAACAGTTCCATCAGGTTCGAAATTAGCTCCGGAATTTTTCAAAGCCTCAAAGTAAGGCTCAATGTCCCCACCGGCAAAAGAAACAGAACTGAAAAGAACGACAAAAAACAATGCAGACAAAACACGCACAAAGAGCCCCCTCCAAGAAACGCCGTCATAACACCTCGCTTCCACAAAAGCTACCTCTTAGGCACCCTCCACAGGAGGGCCCACCTAAGTTTTTCCGAAGCTGTGCGTTAAAAGCCCCAGCCCAGATTCAGGCCGAAGGCGAAATATTTGGTTCGCTCCCAGTAGTATTTGGCGTTGGTTCTGAGGGACATGCTGCCCAGGCGGGCCCCGATTCCCAGGTCAATCACCACACCCAGGGTCATATCGTCGGCAGAATAGCTGAGTGTTTCGCCGTTGCTGGGGACGTCGATATTAAAGTGCGAGTACTTAAACATCGGGCCGAAGCCGTAGTAGTAAATAAAGTTTTTCCCCTGAGGGATCACCGTCTGGAAAGTAAAATCCGTCATGAAGATGAAACCGTCGGCGGCTTTTTTAGTGTAGTCTTCGTAGTACGAGGGCGCGCCGAAGTGGAATAAGATATTGGCGTCGGTGTAAATCTCGCCACTAAAAAGCGTGTTGAAACCGTTAAACTTCACCCCGTAAAACAACAGGCTGTCGGTGCGCTCCTGCCCCAGAGTGTCTTCCGTAAAATTCGTCATCTGCAAAACCGGACCGCGATAGCGGGAGGCAAAGAAAGGTCTTTTCTTTTTTTCTTCCTTCGGCTCGCTCAATTTGGTCTGTTCCGGCTTGGGAATTTTGATAATCCCCGGCTTGATGTCCGTGTCAGAAATCCAACCCAGATGACCGGGCTTTAAGCGGATTTTATAGAACGGACCTTTTTTATTGGTGGAGATATTATAAACTGAACCCAGCTTCAGGGTTGTGATCACCGGCGCATCAAAGTCGGCGTCCTGATACACCAGGGCGCCATCCAGAATCACCGTCGCCTGCTGGGCCTGTGCCCACAAGCTGAGGGGAAAAAGAAAGAACATCAAGAGCAGCAGAGCTGCCCTATTTAAAGCGCATAAGCCAAACACGATAGAAAGCCTCAAGCACAATTTTCAGAGACATTTTACTTTGGCCCACACGACGGTCTTCAAAGACAATCGGAGACTCCGCCCCTTTGAAACCCTTTTTCAAAGCTTTGTATTTCAATTCAATCTGGAAGCTGTAGCCGTTGGACTCCACCGTGGAAAGATCGATTCCATGCAGAACTTCTTTCTTCCAGGCGTTAAAGCCCCCTGTCCAATCATTCAAAGGGAAGCCCAGAATCAGACGGGAATAAATACCGCCACCACGGGAGATGATCTTGCGGATCAGGCCCCAGTTCACCGTGCGGCCACCAGCCACATAGCGGGAACCCACGGCAAAATCATTGGCTTCCATGGTTTTAATAAGCGGCCCCAGATCTTCGGGACGGTGGGAAAAATCTGCATCCATTTCGATGATGCCTTCAAAGCCATGATCCATGGCCCAGCGGAAGCCCGCGATATAAGCTTTGCCCAAACCCTGCTTGCCAGGACGGGAAAGAATATGAAGCTGCGGGATGCTTTTTTGCATTTCACGAACGATGGCACCCGTGCCATCCGGAGAGTTGTCATCAACAACCAGAATTTCAACGCCCAGGTTCTGTGCCAATACGGCAGGCACAATCGCCTGAATGTTTTCTTTTTCGTTGTAGGTAGGAATTACGACCAGATTTTTCATGGCTCTAAGCTGTCACAAAGAGCCCCGACTTGCAATCTTTAGATCAAATTGAACGCGATACCAGGCGGCCTTTACCCTTATCCTGAAGGGCCTTCGCCTTGTCTGCGGGAATTGCGGGCAAATTCAGGGGTTTTGCCAGCAGATATTTCGGATCCTGACGGCGAACATCCAACTGCTCTTTCACTTTGCTTGCTGCCTGCTCCGGCGCCTTCAAATAAAGAACAGGATCAAACCCGCACACACGGCACACCACGGAAAGTCTCCAGCGGATTTTCACGAAGACTTCCGAAATCGCCAGACACACCACGAAGGCCACCATCACACGCGGATCATACTGCTGCCATAACGCGAACATAATCACCACCGATGCCAGAGCACTGCCCAGAATATTCATCAGAGAAATATTCTTACGACGATAAATACGGCGGGGGCTTTTACAGAAGGCACAGTAACAATTATGGCGAGTCTTAAAGAACGACAACATACAATCAGTTTGCCAAAGACAAGGTCCAGAACGAAAGATCAATTTTTGAAAAATGACAAAGCCTTGATAGAATGGGGTATGCAAATCATTAAAACAATTCAGTTCGCTTTGATCGCCGCTTCCCTCTTTACCGCTCCCACCTTGGTCCAGGCCGCTTCCGGCAGTTCCGAGTACGAAGAGGTCAGCTATGATGACCTGCTCAATGAATTGAGCGCCAAAAAGCAAAAAGTGACCCAAAGCTCCACGAGCTCTTTTGATGATGTGCGCCTGCACGCGGGCATTGGTTATGCCAACTCTTTCACCAACATTTCCGCCAACAATCAGAACTTCAACCGTCACACCAACGGCATTCAGTTGTCTCTGGGAATGGATCTGTTTTCCCCAAACTGGTACTCTGAAGGTGTGTTTAAGAACTACGGCGTGTCTTCTTCCGGCAGCGAAGAATTCACCTTGCGTGAACTGGATTTGAAAATCGGTTACACCAACCGTCTGGAAAGCATCTGGTCTTATTCCATCAGCTCGGGCCTTTCCAACCGTTTCCTGCGCTTCAGCGACTCGTCCAAAGGTATTAGTGTTAATGAAACAACACCTTCCCTGATTGTTTCCACGGGCTTTATGGCTCAGGTCCACAAACACCTGTCTTTGGGGGCTGAAGTCAGCGCTCACACCGCCATGGTGAACCGCACATCTGACAAAAACTCTTTTGACTTCGCGTTCCGCCTAAACACATCCCTGTAAATCATTCCCGAACCTTGCCCGCATGCCTAAGAACTGTTAACTCTAGGCATGCCCTTTTTCCTGCTGTTGCTGACACTTCTGATCTCTGTTTCTGCCAAGGCGGCCACCACATCCCTGTGTGGCATTCGCATTGAAGGCAGTGAAGAGATCAAATTCACCGACACCGAGAAAGACTGGCTTTGCGGCACCTCCAAAAATGACGCCTGGAAAAGCATTCCTGACAATCAGCGCATTTTCTTTCTGAAAAGTTTTCTGCAAAGCCGTGCCTATCATCAGGCCCAATTCAGCTATGAAAAAGACCTGCTGCTGGTGCAGACCGGCCCCAAGTCCCATGTGCAGAAATTCAACGTTCTGCACGCCCCGCCTGAATGGGACTGGAAAAAACGCCGGTATATCTTAAACCGTCCGTTCACCCCGAACACTCTGGATGAGATCAACAAATGGGCCCTGCGCCGTCTGCAGGAACACGGCTATGTGTGCCCTCAGGTTGAGTCTCGCGGGATCATTGATGAAGGATTATTTCTGCTGGATGTGACCGCAGGATCCCCGTCCACATTTGGAGCCTATCCGACTGTGGGCGAAGAGGACTTGGACCCGGCCATCTTGGAACGCTTTTCTGCCTTTTTACCCGGGGACCCCTTCGACATTCGCTTGCTGGAACTAAGTTCCACCCGTGTCCTGAATGAAGACTTGTTTCTTAGCACCTATTACGACATCGCCTGCCAGAAAGACGGAAGCTATTCGATCGTGCGCCGAATGATCCCTGCCAAGCCCCGCCTGCTCAGCTTTGGCGTGGGCTTTGATTCCGAAGGTGGAGCCCTGGTCAAATCAACCTTTAAACAGGCGCGCCTGACGCCCGCCGCGGATTCACTGGAGACTTCACTTTATGCCTCGTTCATCGAGCAATACATCACCTTCAATCACTATCACTACTTTCTGGATGACTTAAGCTCGCGAACCCATCTGATCAGCGGAGCAAAAATTCGTCATGAATCCGAAAGCAACTATGAGGCCATGACTTATGAGCTGGGCTCGGGGGTCTCGTTCGGAAAAGAGTGGTCCACCGCCACCAGCAGTTTTCAACTGGGTCCTTATCTGACCCGCACGGATGTCATTCGCGGGCCGGGACCATATCGGATTGACTCTTTATATCTGGGCACTGAAGTCAGCCTGACCAGTCATATGTATGAATACTATCTGGCCGATCCGCAAAAAGGCTGGACGATCACTTTCAACTCCGCGTCTCAAGTTGAGGGCGCCGTCGCCAATGAAGACCTGCACCGTCTGACTCTGCGTCACCAGGTGCTTTGGAATATTCAGGGCTGGGACCCTCCATTTTTGATTCTGGGTTGGCGCGGATCTATGGGAGCTTTCATCCTGCCGGATGGCTTCACCCAAAGCAGCCAAATCCCTGTCAACTGGCGCTTCTTCATGGGTGGTGATGCCGACTTGCGCGGGTTTGCTCGTAAGCAATTGCCTCAGGACGGACAAGGTTATTTGACTTACATCTATCAGGGCCTCGAATTGCGAGCGGGCGATGTCCTTCCCTACAACTTACAACCGTTGATCTTTTTTGATGCCGCCAAAGGAGGCGAGTCATCCATGAAGCTCAGCTCTGCCCTGTATTATTCTCCTGGCGCAGGACTGCGATGGGGTTCGCCCATCGGCTCTATGCGCGCCACCCTGGGCCGGGGCTTTGTGATTGATCCTGTTCCCAATGATGTTGATCCGGGTTATCAGTTCTTCTTCAGTTTCGGAAGGGAGTTCTGATGGCTGTGCTTAAGAAAACCCTCAAGATTCTTGTTTTGACTGTACTGCTTCTTTTGGCGCTGTTGATCGGCGCGTTGGCTTATGTGTGGATGCGTCCTGAAGTCGTCATCAATGAAAAGAATGTACGCTGGGCTTTGCAATATGCTCCGGAAAGTCTGAAAATATCCTGGGATCATCTTGAATTTAAATTTGAAAGCCCCGACTGGACACATAAGCGCATTCAAGTTTCGGCCAAGAATCTGTGTGTGTCCTATGCGCCGCTGCTGCACACCTGTGCGCCGGGTATTTCAATTGATGTCGCCATGGCCTTCACCAACTGGCGTCCGCAATTGGAACAACTGCGCGAAGTCACCATGGAAGTTTCTGAGCTGACTTTGAATCTGCCCGCCAAAGAAGAGGCGCCCGAAGAGCCTCAGTCTTTGCTGCCAAACTTGAAACTACCCGCCTTTGCCGAGCTGATGCCACAACAGTTGGATTTTAATCTGATGGGGTCTTTGCGTCTGTCGGTAAAGAATATACGCGTGAATTTCCCCGAAGGGGCTCCGCTGCTGGCACAGGCCGAAGTCCTTCGCCGGCCGTCCCCACTTCCTGCTGAACTTAATTTCGATCTTTCAGCCCAGGCCGAACAGGAAGGATCATTTGCAGCCAAGGTGCAGTCCAACATCCTTTTGAATTTACAAAAGCTGTCGATCAATGGAAAGGCACAGGTCTCAACGTCTTCCTTGAGCATTGCAACACCTTTGACTGCCACCTGGGGCCGCGATCTTCGCGCCCAAGCCAAACCCTTGGTTCGCTATGGAAAAATCAAACTCGACCCCGCCGTGAACCTGCACTGGTCGGATAAGGAACTGGATATCACCCTGGGCGATATCCAGTTAAAAAACATCTGGCGCAAAACTTCACTGCGTCTGCAAGGCTGCGCCATCAAGTCCACTTTGGATTCAGAAAAAGGTTATCCTGCCAAAGCCGGATTGCAGTGCGGTCTGATCGTGACACCGGACAAAAACCGCGCGGGAATTAAAAACGTCGATACACTTTTAAAGGCGACACTGGCCGCCCACACGCAAGGAAAAGGGGCTTCCGAGCGCCTCCGAATCGACGGCCAGGCCGAACTGACGGGAGCCAACACCTTCCTGCAGGGACAAGTCAGGATCAACGGTGAAACTGAAATCAAACTGCAAAAGCCGATGGAAATCACAGCCGCCAAAGCCGCTGCCGAAGTTCACTTGCGCATTCCGGACTTTGTGGTGTGGAAGGACCTTTTTGAATCCACGCCATTTGCCATCCCTGCACCAATGCACGTGCTTAAGGGCGATGTCGATCTTGACCTGCACGCACAACTGACCGACCTGGATTCACCTCTGACGGCTGATGCGACGGCACAGACACGACTCAGTTCCAAAAATCAGAAATTATTTGTTAAGGCCAAGGCCGACCTTGAAACTCTGGGGAAAGTCCTGAAGCCCCAGGGACTGAAAGTTCATGCCGATGTTATCTTGCAGGACGTCCACCTGCAGGCCCCGCCATTGCGCCTGGCCATTCCCCCACAAGTCCTTCCGGACAAACGATTTGTCATGCGCAAGGACCTTGATATCACGGAAGAGGAAAAATCCGCCTCCAGCAAAATTCCTTTTGAGCTGCACTGGTCAGTGAAAATCAAAACCGAAAAACCGGTGCTGATTTCTTCAAACCTGCTGCAAAGCCCGGTGCCTATTGCTCTGGATATTCAGGCGCAGAATGATCGCAAGCCGCAAGGAAAAGTCATGGTGCAGAGCTTTCCTTTTGAGTTCTTCCGCAAAAAAGCCACGGTCAACAATGTGGATCTGATTTTCCATCCTGATACCGTGGCACCGGAACTTTCCGGCAAGATCTCGTATTCAAACCCGGAAGTGGACATCCGCATCCTGTTGCTGGGAAACACGCAACGCCCGATCGTGAATCTGGAAAGCGATCCCCAGTTGAATCAACAGCAGATCCTGTCCGTGTTGCTCTTCGACAAGTCTTTGGATGAACTGAACGAAGACGAAGTCAATTCCACCTCTAATATGAGCCGGGCGGTTTCTGATGGCGCACTGGGATTGTTCTCGCTGCTGTTCCTTTCATCCACCCCGATTCAGTCCATCAGCTATGACCCCAACAGTCAGTCCTACACCGCGCGCATGCGTCTGGATGACAACACCACCTTCAGCATGCAGTCGAACATGACCGAGCAGCGGCAGTTCACTTTGCGCCGCCGCCTGGGCGGCAACTGGTCCGTTCGAACAGAATTAAGCCAGGAAGATGACCGCGCCGATGTGGTGCAAACCCTGCTGGAATGGATGCGCCGGTTCTAGATGCCTTGATTTTTCTGCGGAAGACTTTCTATAATCAACTGTGGACGTTATTGTATTTACTCTTTCTTTGGCGGTTTTCTTTCTGGGGTTGGCCTTGATGACCAACCGGGCTCGTCGTCACAAAGACGTGGCCTTTGAACTGAAACCCAATTGTCTTTTGACCCGCTTCCCGATGCTGTTTGTGACCGGCCCCCGCTCGATGTTTTATTTCAGCACTTACTGGAACCTTTACACTCCGTATCTGGCCGAACACGGGTATGAGGTTTTCACTCTGCATCTGCCTTGGAACAAAACCCGCCTGCGCCAGCAGCGCTTTGAATATTTTCTGAATCAGCAAGAATCCCAAAATCGCAAGTTCCATCTGGTGCTCGACACCCCAACCTTCCTGGAGCTTCAGGATATCTTGCGCAAACAGTCCCCTTCGGTCGTCAGCATCACCCGGATCTGCGACAGTGATCTGGAAGCCGGCCCTGCCGACCTGCGCGCCTTTCCGTTGCCAGTGGGTGAAGTCGAAATGAAGGACACCCCGAAAGGCAGTCTGTTTTTGCATCTGGGATATCGCCTGCACAAACAATGGGTCCGCCGCAAGGACTTGAACAGTCTAAGTTCGTTGGGGGCTTTACCCGATACGGCTCTTGAAAACTCGGGCTTACTTCTGGAGCGCGCGCAAACTTTGGCGGAAATGGATCTTCGGGGCTCCTAAATACGCCTTGCCAGACTTAAAGCGTGGTGGTGAGATAAGGGTATGAGCGACTATCGTGACGTCACACCGAACAAGCAGCAGCCCTCTTTTGAAATGACCAAAGAGGTCATTCGCTACATCATCAACTACCTTCGCCACCCGGTTGAAAAAATCAAAACTCTTCCTGACTGGAACTGGCCGTTGTTGATCATGACTTTGGTGGCCTTGTCGATCATCTCCGGAGTTTTGACGGGCCTGGTTCCGCCAAACTTCTTCCGCATCATGGGGGGCTTTATTGTGTCCCCGATCGTGGCGGCGGTGACGACCTTCATCGGTTCCTTGTTCATTTACTATTACTTCCAGGTTTTTGAAAAACGCACCTGTTCCCTGCGCAAGATCTTCACCCTGGTGCTCTTTGCGAACATCCCGTTCTTTATTTTCCAAGTGGGCTCTGAACTGCTGCCACCGATCACTCTGGTGGGCTTTGCCTTCACCGCCCTGCTGATGGCCGTGGGCCTGACTGAAAACTTCCAAATGGAAAAGCGCCGCGCCCTCAGATTGGTCACAATCCTGTTTGCGATCGTCTTCATCATCTGGCTGTGGAACCGAATCGACATCTCCCGGCTTGAACGCCTGGGGTAGATACGACGGGCCTGTCTTGGCTCCGTCAGTCTGCTGCCTGCAACTCCGCGACACGCCGTCCGGGCTCTGCCGTGGCCCGCGCTGCGCGCGGGTGCGCGCCGTCGTGGCGCCCACGGAGGTCGCTTCCGTTTCTGGCATCAGTCTGCCGGAACCAAGACAGACCCTCTTTCTCGGGTTAACTTTAACAACGGACTTATCTTGAAACAAAAAAAAGAGCACCTCTCGGTGCTCTTTTTGATTGTCCAACTTTGACAGACAGTTTGGTTTTTTTTCGAAAGAACTATGCTCTTCCAGTGGAGCCGAAACCACCTGCGCCACGCTCGGTGTCGCTTAGTTCGTTAACCAGTTCGAATTGGGCTTGGATTACGGGTGCCAGCACCAGTTGAGCGCAACGCTCTTGATCGTTGATCGTGACGGCTTCGTTGCCCAGGTTGATCACGATGATTTTTACTTCGCCGCGATAATCAGCGTCGATGGTGCCCGGAGTGTTCAATACAGTCAGGCCGCTTTTTGCTGCCCAGCCACTGCGGGGGCGTGCCTGGATTTCGTAACCCAGTGGGATTTCGAAGCTCAGGCCGGTTGGGATCATCGCTCTTTCGCCCGGATTCAAAATCACCGGACCTGCAAGCTGGGCGCGCACGTCAAAACCACTGGCGCCCAAAGACTGATACTGAGGCAGTTCGCCATGGAAGTTTTCAAGTTTTTTGATTTTTACAGCCAGCTTTTGCATGTGATGCCCTTCCCAAAAATTACAGTTTTAGATCTTTCCACCAGTCCTGAAGCTTGGTCACTTCAGGGCCCAGCAGAACGCCTGCGGCTTTGTCCAGATCCAGGACGTTGCGAATATAATCGTTCACAGAATCCACCGTCACTGCTTTGATTTCATCAATGACGGATTCCACCGCACGATAACGGCCAAAGACCATCTCGTTCACAGCCAGTGAGGTCATGCGGTTTTCGATATCATCAGAGCCCAAAAGAATGCTTCCCACAACCTGGGTTTTGCACATTTCAACATCCGCCTTGGTGACACCGCTTTTGCGGATCTTGGCGAATTCTTTCGAAATCAGATCCCCCACCTTGCGCGCATTTTTCGCCTCGGTGCCGGCATAAATCGTCAGCATGCCGGAATCAATGTTGGTGTTCAGGCTGGAATGAATCGAGTAAACCAAGCCTCTTTTTTCACGCACACTTTGATACAGCTTCGAGGTCATCCCGCCGCCCAGCAAAGTGTTGGTGACCACCGCTTCAAAACGGTGTTTATCCTGGAAGCTCGCCGTGGGAAGACCCAACAGCATATGAACCTGCTCCGCCTGTTTTTCAACGACGTGACGACGGTTCAACCAGCGTGGCACGCGACGGGTGTTTTTCAGTTCGCTTTTCTTTTTTGACCCCAGGCGCTTTTGGATCCCGGCCATCAGATCATCATGGTCAATGCACCCGGAGGCGCTGACGATGATGTTTTTGCCGGTGTAGGTTTTTTTATAATAGTTCATCACTTGGGTCTGCTTCATGCGCGCCACCGACACCGGCGTGCCCAGAATAGGACGACCCAATGGATGTGCGCCATAGACCTGTTCATAGAACACGTCATAGACCATGTCTTCATGGCTGTCTTCGGACATGGCGATTTCCTGAAGGATCACACCCTTTTCAAGGTCGAATTCCTTCTGGGTCAGCTTCATGTTCGAAACCAGATCCGCCAGAACATCCAGGGCTTTTTCCCAGTGATCCTTCAGAACCAGCGCATGATAACAAGTGTACTCGCGGGTGGTGTAAGCATTCAGCTCCCCGCCCAGAGCTTCCAGTGATTTGGCAATTTGATAGGCCGAACGGGTTTTGGTTCCCTTGAACACCAGGTGTTCCAGCAAGTGCGAAATTCCGGCCACGTCAGGAGTTTCATCCCGGGTGCCCGTCAAAACCCAAATACCCATAGAAACGGCACGGGACCCTGGATGGAGTTCACTCACCACCCGGATCCCGTTAGAAAGTTCAGATTTTTTGAACTTTGTATTCATCTATTACTGTAGCAAAGCCTTGCGGGAAAGCTTGATGCGACCAGCGCGGTCCACTTCAAGAACTTTCACATCGATGATTTCGCCTTCTTTAAGTACGTCAGTCACTGCGCGTACACGTTCGTTGGCGATCTCAGAGATGTGCAACAGACCTTGTGTGTTCGGAAGGATTTCAACGAAAGCACCGAACTCAGCGATTTTCACGATGCGGCCTTTGTAGGTCTTGCCCACTTCAGCTTCAGCGATGATGTCGTTGATCATTGCAATTGCTTTCTTGGTTGCTTCCGGATCAGCAGACGCGATGTTGATAGTACCGTCGTCCTGGATCTCGATCTTAACGCCAGTAGCTTCAGTGATACCACGGATCACTTTACCACCGGAGCCGATCACTTCACGGATCTTGTCTGGCTTGATTTTGATGGTTTCGATACGAGGTGCAAATTCAGAGATCTGACCACGAGGAACCTTCATCACTTTTTCCATTTCATTCAGGATGTGAGCGCGGCCTTCTTTAGCTTGCGCCAAAGCCTGCTCCATCACCTCGAAGGATACGGAGTCAATTTTGATATCCATCTGCAAAGCAGTGATACCGGCAGGAGAACCCGCCACTTTGAAGTCCATGTCACCCAGGTGATCTTCGTCACCAAGGATGTCAGTCAGAACCGCAACACGGTCACCTTCTTTGATCAGACCCATTGCCACACCGGCAACGTTGGCTTTCAAAGGAACGCCGGCGTCAAGCAAAGCCATGATACCGGAGCACACTGTACCCATGGAAGAGGAACCGTTGGATTCCAGAACTTCAGACACGATACGGATTGTGTAAGGGAACTTTTCGAAATCCGGAAGAACCGCTTTGATCGCGCGTTCAGCCAGGTTTCCGTGACCGATTTCACGACGGCTGGTACCGGACATACGACCCACTTCACCCACAGAGTATGGAGGGAAGTTGTAGTGAAGCATGAACTTGCGTTTCTGAAGACCCAACAATGAATCAACCATTTGTTCGTCGTCAGCCGTACCCAAAGTCACAGTACCCAATACTTGAGTTTCACCACGAGTGAACAAGCCGGAACCGTGAGCACGAGGCAGGATACCCACTTCGTTCGTGATCGGACGTACAGTTTTCACGTCACGACCATCAATACGAACAGCGCGGTCCAGAATCATGGAACGAGCTTCCTGGTATTTCAGATCTTCAACGATAGTGTTCAGTTCTTTTTTACGCTGCTTCAGAACTTCTTTGTCAGTGATGTCTGCAAGAAGAGCTTTTTCAGCTTCAGCCGCTGCTTCGTTGGCAGCTGCATAGCGGTCCTGCTTTTCTTTGATGGAAAGAGCCGCTGCAATTTTGGATCTCAACAGGCCTTCAGCTTTGCCTTTGAAGTCTGCATCGATGGATGGAGCCGTGAAAGCACGTTTCGCCACAGAGCCGGCTTTTTCACGCAACTCATCCTGTGCGTTCAACAGAGGGATGATGGACTGGTGACCGAATTTCAAAGCTGCCAAAGCGTCTGCTTCAGAGATGAATTTCGTTTCACCTTCAACCATCAACAAACCATTGCGAGTACCCGCAACGATCATGTCCATGTCGGACTTTTCCATTTGTTGTGGAGTTGGGTTGGCGATGAACTGACCGTCAACGCGAGCCACTTGCACAGCTGCAGTAGGACCGTTGAATGGAATGTCAGAGCAATGCAAAGCCGCGGATGCACCAAGGCTCGCCAGAATTTCCAGTGGGAATGCGCCATCCGCAGACAACACCGTCGCAACGATTTGTGTTTCGTGGCGGTAGCCTTCAGGGAATACAGGGCGGATAGGACGATCGATAAGACGAGCGATCAGAACCGCATCGTTGGTTGGTTTTGCTTCACGTTTGAAGTAACCACCTGGGATTTTGCCTGTTGCGTAGAACTTCTCGATGTACTCAACAGTCAGAGGGAAGAAATCCAGTTCAGAGGCTTTTTTAGAGGAAGTTGCAGTAACAAGAACCATGTTGTTACCGGAGCTTACCAAAGCGGCGCCATCCGCTTGTTTCGCCAAACGGCCTGTTTCGATGGTAATTTGTTTTCCACCCACCGATGTCGTGACAGTCGTTTTCATTAAATCTCCTTGAAGTTATCACAGAGCCTTATGCTCTGCTGCTGTGGCTTGAAACGACGAAGGGGCTCTGCGCCCCTTCATTGCATTTAGAATCTTTTGATTACTTACGGATATCCCGGATATCCAAAGCCTTGATAAGGTCTTGGTATTTTTTAACATCTTTGCGATGCAGGTAATCCAAAAGTTTTCTTCTTTTGTTAACCATAGTCACCAAACCGCGACGGCCGTGGTGGTCTTTTTTGTGTTTCGCAAAGTGGTTTGTCAAATCGTTGATTTTCGCTGTCAAAAGAGCGATTTGAACTTCAGAGGAACCAGTGTCCAGGTCAGAAGTTTTGAATTTCTTTACGATCTGAGATGTTTGATCTTTAGTGACTGCCATTAGCGTCTCCTTAAGTGTTTTCAGGTTGCCCTGAAATGGTTTTAGTTATCACATCCCCCTCGGGCGTCATG
Organism: Bdellovibrio bacteriovorus; assembly: GCF_002208115.1. Taxonomy (NCBI): domain Bacteria; kingdom Pseudomonadati; phylum Bdellovibrionota; class Bdellovibrionia; order Bdellovibrionales; family Pseudobdellovibrionaceae; genus Bdellovibrio; species Bdellovibrio bacteriovorus. Next base: position 2,314,402 of record NZ_CP020946.1, read on the forward strand.
GCTGTCGCTCCAGAGAGATTTTTTGTGAAGTTATGGTTTAAACCCAAGCCCCATACGGGTCAAGAGTATTTAAATACCCTGCGTAGAACGAACCCCCGGCCGGGCTCCAGGCCGATCACGGCCAAAAGCTCGCCCCCTTCTTGGGCCAGAACCTGGATATACTGGTCCACATCGGGGTTGAAGGCGGAAATAAGCTGGGATCTAAGGTCATGGCTGATCTGGCCATTGCCCAAAAGGACCTTGTCCTGCCCCTTGATTCGAATACGTTTCACCTGAGGCAAAGCCAGCTCCATGGGAACAAAGGCCGGGCTTAAAATACCGCCTTTGACCGTGGCTTCAATCTGCTCCAGGGTCTGAGCCTGGTCAATTTTATAGGGTGAGGACCACGTCCGGCGCAGGCCGCTCATCGCCGCCCCACACCCCAGGGCCTTACCCAACAGGTCAATCCAGGTGCGAATATAGCTGCCCTTGCTGCATTTGATATCAAACTCAGCCCAATCCGGGCCGATTTCAACGGGCTCAATATCCCAGAACTTCATGACCTTCTTGGGGATGGCCACTTCCTGCTCGCCCCGGGCGTATTCGTAAAGCTTTTTACCCTGAACCTTGATTGCCGAGTAAATAGGCACTTCAACTTCCATCTCACCCTGAAGCTTCAGGGCTTCAGACAGGATCAGTTCACGGGTCAGGTGGTCGGTGGAGCTGGTTTCCAGGGTTTCACCGGTCGTGTCCAAGGTGTCGGTGCGAAGCCCGAACTGCGCGCGCAGACGGTAGCCCTTGTCCCCTTCCAGAATGTACTGGCTGAGTTTCGTGCCCTCGTTCACCAGGCAAGCCATCAGGCCCGACGCCATCGGATCCAGAGTTCCCGAATGCCCCACGGCACGCGTGGAAAGAATGCGGCGCAAACGCGCCACAACGTCATGGCTGGAGATCCCTGAAGGCTTATCCACCAGCAGCAGACCATTGAATTGATTTTTATTCGTCATCGGATTCGTCGGAACCTTCGCCAGGATTGTTGGCTTTACGCTCGAGCTCAAGCTCGTGAAGGATCTTTTCAACCTTCAGCACCTGCTCGGTGGCGTGATCCAAGTAAAAGGTCAACTTCGGACAATAGCGCATTTTCAGCTCTTTGCCGATGTAGTTCTGAATTTCAAAGGCACGCTCCTGAAGAAGATCCAGCGCTTCATCCTGCTGTTTTTCGTCCCCAAGAACACTGACATAGACTTTCGCGGCACGAAGGTCCGCAGGCATTTTCACTGAAGCCACCGTCACCAGGCCTGGCAACGGTGTTTTGAAACCACGAATCAGAAACTGAGCAATGGTCGCTTGAATTTCACGCTCAACGCGGGCAACACGGCGCCCATCACCCATATTCTTCATTAGTTCGCTCCGCCCTCTAGCTCGCGAGCCACTTCTTTTTTAACGAAGGCTTCCATCTGGTCGCCCACTTTAACGTCGTTGTAGTTCTCGATACCGATACCGCACTCATAGCCGGAAGCCACTTCTTTGGCGTCGTCCTTGAAGCGTTTAAGGGAGGCAATTTTGCCTTCGTATACAATTTTATTTTCACGCAGCAAACGGATGCTCGCGTTACGCTGAACTTTACCATCGATAACGAAGCAACCTGCAATCGTACCAACTTTAGGAACAGTGAACACGTTACGCACTTCTGCACGACCCAGGACTTCTTCCACGATGTCCGGAGACAACAGACCACCCATGGCCGCTTTCATCTGGTCGATCAGTTCGTAAACGATAGAGTACGTACGAACGTCCACGCCCATTTGTTTTGCTTTCGCCTGCGCACCCAGATCCGGACGAACGTTGAAGCCCAGAACGATACCTTTTGCCGTGTTGGCAAGAACGATATCACCTTCGTTGATACCACCCACTGCAGAGTGGATAACACGGGCTTTAACTTCCGGAGTGGAAAGTTTCGCAAGCATGCCGTTGATCGCTTCCAAAGAACCATGCACATCGGCTTTCAAGACGATCGCAAGCTCTTTCACGTCACCGGCTTTCACCTTCGCAAACACCTCATCCAGAGACAGTTTTGCCGCCGGAGCCGCTGCAGCTTTTTCAGCCTGTTCTTTTCTCAATTCAGAAACCTTGGTCGCCGTGACTTCGTCTTTCACGATGTCGAACTTGTCACCGGCCGCAGGAACCGCCTCAAGACCCAGCACCTCAACAGGGATACCAGGACCCGCAGACTGAACGCGCTCACCACGGTCATTGGTCAAAGAACGAACGCGGCCTTTCATGGTGCCAGCAACGATGTACTGACCCACTTCAACCGTACCGTCTTTAACCAGCAAAGTCGCCACAGGGCCTTTGCCTTTTTCCATCTTCGCTTCGATCACCAGACCGGTACCGGAGCGTTTTGGATTCGCTTTCAACTCGGCCACTTCCGCAACCAGTTTGATCTGTTCAAGCAATTCGGTGATACCCGTCTTCTTCAAAGCGGAAACTTCGCAGAAGATCGTGGATCCACCCCACTCCTCAGGAACGATTTCAAGCTCAGTCAACTGTTGCTTGATACGCTCTGGGTTGGCGCCTGGTTTATCAATTTTATTCACTGCCACGATGATTGGTACGCCCGCTGCTTTGGCGTGGTTAATCGCCTCTTGAGTCTGAGGCATCATACCGTCATCCGCCGCCACCACGATGATCGCGATGTCAGTGGCATTGGCACCACGGGCACGCATTGCCGTGAAGGCTTCGTGGCCCGGAGTATCCAGGAATGTGATCAGGCTGCCATCTTCGATTTTCACGCTATAAGCACCGATGTGCTGCGTGATACCGCCGGCCTCACCTTTGGCCACGTCCGCATTGCGAATCGCATCCAAAAGGGATGTTTTACCGTGATCGACGTGACCCATAACAGTCACTACTGGAGGACGAGTCACTGGAGCTGCATCCAGATCACCGAATGCCGTCTGTTCAGCAACTTCGTCCGCCGTTTTAAATACGTTTTGTGCTTCCCAGCCGAACTCAGGCACGATCAACGCGATCGTGTCGAAATCCAGATCCATGTTCATGTTGGCCATCACACCCTGTTTCATCAGTTCACGAACCAGTTGAGGAGCCTTCAGACCCATTTCCATGGCAAGGTCGCTCAACTTCATCGTGTTATTCACTTTTACAACACGCTTGTGAGCGGATGGAGTCGTGATCTGTGTTTTCATAGCGTCACGCTCCAACATGCCTTTTTTCTTTTTCGGTTGGAAGACCATCTCACGCTTACGGAACTCAACCGCATTGAATGAAACAACTTCTTCCTCTTTTTCGCCTCCGCGACCTGTCGCACCCGGACCCGCAGCCGCTGGCGCCGCAGGGGCACCAAAACGCTTGCGCTTGTCGAAGTCACGACCACCGCGATCCGCACCTGCATCCGCAATAGGTTCAGGCGGCTGATTCGCAGCTACGAAGCCTGTACGGATGTTGCGCGTTGGCGCTCCGCCCGCAGGGCGATTGAAGCCCCCCGGACGCTGTCCGGTGAAGCTTGCACTGGCACCGCGCTGCTCGCCACCGGCACGTGGAGTGAATCCACCTGCAGGGCGCTCGCCTTGAGGGCGCTGCGGAGCCTGGGACTGAACGCGGGAAAGATCCATGCGTCCGATGATATTTCTTTTAGGAGCAGAAGCCGGTGTGGCCGAGCTGGATACACCGCTCGTGCCCACAACAACTTCCTTCTTGCGGGCCTGAGGAGCCGGAGCTTCAGGAGCCGCTGGCGCCACCGGTGCCGCAGGAGTTTCTTTGGCAACCACAGGCTCGGCCTTTTCAACCGGCGCCGGAGCTTCCTCTTTCACTGCCGCTTTTGCTGGGGCTTTTTCTTCAACCGGGGCCGCTTCCACTTCCGGAGTTTCTTCAACTTCCTCCGCTTCCGCTTTTACAGCCGGCTTTTTCACCACGACACGTGTGGTTTTAGGAGCCGCTGCCGCCTCTTCAACTTCGCCTTCAGGCTTCGCCACCACTTTGGCTTTTGGAGCCTCGGCAGGCACTTCGTCTTTTTTACGACGAATCACAGGAGTTTTTGCCGCCGCCGCAGAAGCATCTGCTTCAGGAGCCGGAGCAGCTGCAGCCGCCTTTTTCGGCGCCGCTTTGCGAGCCGCTGTCTTTTTTGGTTTCGCCTCGTCAGCGGATTTTTCTCCGCCGCTGAGTTTAATTTTAATCTGCTCCAGAACTTCGGGCTCCAGCTCCGCCATGTGGCTCTTCACCGGCAAATGCCACTCGCGGATCTTGTCCATGAGGGCCAGCGGGGTCATCCCGATCTCTTTTGCAAATTCAAAAACCTTTGGATTACTCACTCAGTCTCCCTGCCTAGACCCCGGAACTTTCCGGGGCAGCCTGCCTCACCCTGATACTTTGCCAGGGCGGCGTTGTTGTTCTCTATCCAAATAACTAAAAACTACTCTTCTTCCGCTTCGAGTTTTTTCAACTCTTGTTTCAACAGAAGATCAGCCTGCTCTTTCGCAGACACGTTGGAACCTTTGTCCTTGGCAACTGAAGGAGCGGTTGGAACCGGCACACCTTCAGATTCATACTTCGCCACCAGGGCTTTGGCTTCGTTGGAAAGCTTTTCTGCCTTGTCTGGATCGTCGTAACCAGGGATGGTCATCAACTCATCAACACCTGCCGTCGCCACAGCCTGGAAGGAACCGAAGCCGGACTGGAAGATGTTCTGAGCCATGGTTTCACTCATACCCGGGATCAACATCAGATTGAAGATGGATTCCGCAGTACGGGAAGCCGCTGAAGATTCAGAAATGATATCCAGTTTCCAAGTCGTCAGTTTCGCTGCCAGACGCACGTTTTGACCGCGTTTACCGATAGCCAAAGACAATTGAGAGTCCGGAACAACGATTTCCATTTCGCGGTTCGCATCATCAAGGAACACGCGGGAGATTTCCGCAGGCGCCAAAGCGTTGCACGCGAAACGAGTGATATCCTCGTCCCAAGGAACGATGTCGATTTTCTCGCCACGAAGTTCCTGAACGATATTCTGAACACGGGAACCCTTCATACCCACGCAAGCCCCTACCGGGTCCACGGAGTTGTCTTTGGAACGAACCGCGATTTTCGCGCGCTGTCCTGGTTCACGAGCGGCAGCCATGATCTCAACAACACCGTCGTAGATCTCTGGAACTTCCATTTCGAAAAGTTTCATCAAATAACGTTCATCAGCGCGGGACATGATGATCTGAGGACCACGTGTCGTCTGACGAACTTCAGAAAGGTAACCCTGAATGCGGTCGCCTGGCTTGTATTGTTCGCCCGGGATCTGTTCACGAGGCGGGATGTAAGCCTCAGTGCGGCCCAAATCGACAACGATCGCGCCTTTTTCAACACGACGTGCGATACCGGAAGCGATCTCACCTTTGCGCTCTTCAAATTCGTTGAAGATGATGTTGCGTTCAGCATCACGCACTTTCTGCATGATGATCTGTTTCGCAGTCTGAGCGGCAATACGGCCCAGGTCGGAAGCTTCCATTTTGATACCGATGGAGTCATCCAACTGAACGTTTGGATCCAGCTTTTGCGCTTCATCAAGAGGAATCTCAACTTCTTCGTCGATGTACTTTTCACGAGGAACGACTTCCTTGAACTCAAACAGTTCAACTTCGCCGGTGTCTTCGTTGTAAGCTGCTTCGATCTCGCGGTAGGTTCCGTATTTTTTACGTGCCGCTACCAGCATGCCCTGAGTGATTGCATCGATAACAACCTGTTTGTCGATACCTTTGTCTTTTCCGACTTGATCAATCACCTTGGAAAGATCTGAAAACACATTTTCAGCCATGATTTTCCTCTCTCGTTACTTTTTCTGACCTTTAGTAAATTCAAAAACCAATTTTGCCCTGTCGATCATCGCGTACGGGATTTTGATCTCCACGTCCTTCACAACAAAGCGAACGCCCTGCTCGTCGGCGGATTCAAGAACCTCTTCGACGGTTTTGGCGTTTTTCCATTTCTTGTCTTCCACACCCATGGTTTCAAGCGCCTTGGTGGTTTTAATGTAAACCTTTTTGCCAATCGCTTTTTTAAAGTGCCATGGTTTCTTAAGATGACGATCCAGCCCCGGAGTGGAAACCTCCAGATTGTATTCGCCACCAGGAATCATCTCTTCATCCGCATCCAGGATTTCGCTCAAGCCGCGGGACACATTGGAGCAATCATCAATGCTGATCGCGCCTTCTTCTTCTCTGTCGATGAAAAGACGAAGCGTGCGCCCCTTGCCCAAACCAACGAATTCGATATCGTAAAGCAAACAGCCCTGCGCGGCCGCTACGTCGTTGGCGATCTTTTCTACTTTTGCCATCCAAGATGGAGACTCTGACATTTCGTTCAATCCTAAAAATAAAATAAGCTCAAACAAGCCCCTAAGAACCTGTCTCAGCTACCTCGTCGCACGTTTTGGGTCGACATGTGGGAACTGCCCGGGCGGGGCCGGTACAAAAAAAAATGGGCCTGCGGGGCCCATTGAACGGATCCAAATTAACAAGAAAATCGAAGAAGTGCAAGGGTTTATCTGCGCTGAGCCCCTGGGGGTCGGATGGGTCAGGACAGTGAGTACAAAATCGCCGTAGCCCCGTCCTTATAGTACCGAGGACGCCGGCGGACTTCTGTAAACCCGAGTTTTTCATAGAGTTTTTGCGCTGAAACATTCTCTTCATGGACTTCCAGCCACAGCGCCCGACCTTGACCCTTTGCGGCGATCATATGCCCCAACAGGTGCTCCATGAACCCGCGACGGCGAAACTGAGGATGGGTCGCCACCAAAGAGATCTCCCAAACATCCGGGGTTTCACGGTACAGGACAAAACCCGTAAGAACCTCGCCTTCGAACACGCCGATGGCTTCAGCCGTGGCCAGCTCGGCGCCCAAAAGATCCTGGGGCCAGTAAAAAGACGGCATCAACCCCTGCTCGGCATGAATCGCCTCCACCAGGGCTCGCATTGCGGGCTTATGAAGCCCTTTCAGAACTTCCACGTGCATAGTTATTCCGCCACGAAATTTCGGACTTTGTATTTGCGCTGGATGACTTCAAACCATGAGCGGATGCGCTCTTCCAGCTGCTGCTGCGCCAGGAACGCCTTGATATTGTCGCGGAAATCCTCAAACGGAGAACTTCCGAACTTGGCGCGGTTTTTCTCATAGTACGCCTGGGCCTCCTGATCCGTGATAATCCCGGTCATGGAGTTGGTTTTAAACTTTAAAAAGCTTTTGGCAATCAGCTTGCGTGTGGCGAAACGGCGAACTTCTGCGGACGTAGGTTCAATCCCCGCCCAGTAAGCCCGGCCCGCCACTGCTTTTTCAACTTTGGCCACCGCCGCATCGACTTCCGCATCCGGCACACTGGCGACATTGAAGTTTTCCGCTTCCAAAGCCACAACCTGCTCCAGCAACACCTGAGTCACCGCACCGGAAAACTCCGGCTGCCCCGGACGCACCTCCGGCAACGTGTTTTTAGGCAATTTTGAACTGGGCTCCAAAACCTGCCCAATCACCAAAGAAATCTGCACCTCTCGACTGGTCACCACATAATCAGAAACCTGCCCCACCGTTTCCGTCACCAGAGTCGCGGCAGAAGCCGAAATCGTAAAAAAGAAAATCAAAAGAAAGCGCATAAAGAAACTATGCCCAAGAAAAGCCGAGGAGTCTACATTTCCCCGAACCCCAATCTGTCTCCCCGCAAATAAAAAACCCCCGCTCTTTCGAACGGGGGCCTAACCACTTGAGGAATTTAACTTCTTACTTTTCTAATTAGATTAGAAATTTACGCGTCCGACAATAGACATTACGTAATACTGCAGTTTTTCGATCGGAGTCCCATACTGAGGTCCAGACATCCAGGTGTTTTCCGCGTTTACACGGCTGGAAAGATTCCACATGTAACGGAAGTCCACACCCAAAGAGTACTTCGGAGAGAACTCAAGGTCCGCACCCACGATAGTACCGATATCAATCGCGTGAGAGTTCGCCGTTGTATCGTTGTAGTAACCATAGTTGTCGTTAGACCAACTGAACGCTCTGTAAGAGTAAGACACCAAACCACCGATGACTGGCTTGATGATACCGCTGAACAACTGAACTTTCGCAGCCAACTGACCAGAGTACTGGTTCACGTCGATATTGTTCGGGATCCAGGTGCTGGCGTTGTTGTATGGATAGTTGTAGCCGTAGCCGTAACCACCAGAGTAGTAACCCTGACCTTCAACTGTGTAGTTGGAGTAAAGGAAAGTACCTTCAACAACGAAGTTGTCGTATTTAGTACCGAAAGCCACACCCAAAGAGTAGTTGCCTTTAACGTTCTTAACATCTGGATAGTCACCCACCCCGATAACGCCAGCTACATACTTGGTTTCGATTGGAGCCAAAGCTGTTTCTTCTTCCACTTTCATGGCAGCAGCCAGTTCCTCACGAATGATGTCGCGGGTATTTTCTTTTGGTTCTTCAACCTGCTGAACCTGAACAGGCTGTGCATACACAGGCTGCTGAACAGCTTGAGGTTGTTGCTGTTGTTGTTCGTTCATTTGATTGAACTTGTCGCCGAACAACACGTTAGCACGTTTTTTCTCGTCTTCCATACGAGCAGATTCCAGTTTTTCAACAATGCGCTGCTCTGTTTGCATTTCAGCGTCCTGACGGGCACGACGGATTTGTTCCGCACGGCTTTCAGTCAGTGGAGAAGCCTCAATAATAGTTGTAGGCTGCTTCTGAATTTGTTGCTGTTGCAACTGAGCTGTGGAAGTCGGTGTCGCCTGATTCAAAATATAGATAGGCTGACCGCTTACCGGTGCAGTGTTGGCAATTCCGGCCTGAGCGGCTGGAGCTGCAGGTGCTGTCTGGCTTGAATACATTTGGTCAAGCTCAGCATCAACATCGCTTTCAATACTTTGAGCAAGAGCAAACGTCGGCGCGATGCTCAAGGCAGCAAGTATATAGAAATACTTCTTCATAGAATCTCCTCGTGGTTCTGGTTATATAAAAACCTTTTAGTCACTGGTCGCATAGAGCAAGCCTGATGCCAACAGCGCCAAAAAGCGTCGCCGGCGTCTAAGTTATTGATATCCCCGGTATCTCGGGAACCCCCTCTCAACACCGCTTTTTCCGGACTGACGGGATTTGTGACAACTTCCAGTACGGTTTCTGAAATTCTTGCAAACCAGGGTCATTGTGCCCCTGACTATGGATAAATTTGGTAAAACCTCACTTCATAGTGATCCGGTGAAGCCGGAGCGTAGACCATATATAAGGAGATTCCTGGATGTCCCCTGCTCTATTCCTTCGTTCCTCTGCTGTTCTTCTTTCTCTTTCTCTTCTTAGTGCATGTGGCGGCTCTGGCGGCGGCAGCGACCTGAAGGTCGAACCTTCGAACTGTGAAGTATCCGGGAAATCCTTTGGTATTGTGAACGGCCAAACTCTGGCTTCCGGGAATGAGCTGAGCTCTTCCACGGTCATGGTTATCCATTTGAATTATAAAGAAGAGACCAGCATCTGCACCGGAACCCTGGTCGCCAAAGATAAAGTTCTGACGGCGGCTCACTGCATCTCCCGCTGGGGCGGCAAGACGGCCATCGCTTTCTCCAATAACGTGGGCTGCGTTTCTTCGGCTCCGAAAAGAACTTTGCGTATCGTGACCGACACGGCCGTGCCTGATGCTTATTCTTATTGGAACAAAACAGACTTTAACAACGCCTCGACAGATCTGGCCGTGTTGAAGTTCTCTGGCAGCATCCCTGAAGGTTATAAAATTCGCGAACTGCCGCAAAAATCCTATAGTGTGGCACCCACGGACCGTCTGGTTATGACGGGCTATGGAACCACCACGGAAAAAGGCGAAGACTCTGGAACTTTGCGCTTCACCTCCACACCTTCCTCCAATGTTCTGGGTACCAGCTTCTATCTGGCTTTGGTGGGCAAATCAGTTTCCGTTCCAAAAACCATCATCGTCGACCAGGCTAACACGGGCGTTTGCACGGGTGACTCGGGCGGTCCGCTTTATAATCAAGTCGGTTCCGACCTGACTCTGGTGGGTATCACTTCCATGGGTGTCGACAACCGCGCGACCGATGAAAAGAAAGTGCGCGTCTGCCACGGTGTTGCCCTGTTCACGGACGTTCGCGAACACCTGGATTGGATCAACGATCAAATCAATAAGCTTTAAGTCAGCTTAAAATTAAGGCAAATTCATGACAAAAGGGGCTTAATAGTCTCACTGCGGGTGTGGTGAAATGGTAGACACAGGAGACTCAAAATCTCCCGCGAAAGCATGGGGGTTCAAGTCCCTCCACCCGCACCAATCTTTCCCCTTTAAATTCTTCGGACACATCCTCGCTCTTTCTTTTTGGTTCTGGCTTCGCACTTTACACCTAAAAAAGTCTGGATATTCTCAAAAATATTCTCCTTGGCTCCGGGAATAGGTTTCCAGTTCTAATTGGCATCCTACAACATTCTCTATTGCCAGATGCCGCCTGTTCATTACCTCATTTTGCCACCCCACAACCCACATCCCCCACGAGGGGCATTTTTAAACAAATTGCGGTCGCTTTAATTTAAACACGCTATCCTTTATTCATGAAACTTGCTGATTGGTTTCGCAGTAAAGCCGCCCGCTTCTTCCTGTCGGAGTCTGAAAAGACTTTGCTGGATCGGTTCGAAATCAGCGAACAACGGACACGGACCATCTTGGATTCAGCCTACAACGCCTTTATTGGCATGGACAGCCAGGGGCTGATTACCGACTGGAACCGTCAGGCGGAAAAAACCTTCGGCTGGAAACGCACTGAAGCCCTGGGAAAAGAACTTTCTGAAATCGTCATTCCGCACAAGTACCGTGAAGCACACAAAAAAGGCCTGGCGCACTATATTGCCACGGGGGAAGGGCCGGTGCTGAACAAGCGGATGGAAATCACCGCTCTTCATCGTGACGGCCACGAAATCCCGGTCGAGATGACCATCTTTCCGTTTGAATACAACGGCAAGCATCTGTTTGGCTCTTTTCTGCATGACATCTCGGAACGCAAAGCTTCTGAAGCCAAAGTCCGCACGTTGTATCAGGATCTGGAGCAGCGGGTGCAGGAACGCACTCAGGAACTGGCACTGGCCAACAAACAATTAAAAGAAGAGGCCGCCAGCAGACAGCGATTGTATGAACAGGCGCAAACCGCGAACCGCCTGAAAGACGAATTTCTGGCCACCGTTTCGCATGAACTGCGCACTCCTTTAAATGTCATTCTTGGGCACAGTGATATTCTGAAAGACCCCGCAACAATACCGGAAGAAGCTCAAGCCTCTATCAACGCCATTCATCGCAATGCCCAGATTCAAGTGCAGATCATCAGTGACCTGCTGGATGTTTCACGTATTATTTCCGGCAGGCTGCAACTGCACGTGAAACCCATTGAAATCGAATCCGTGGTGGAAGCCGCTTATGAAAGTGTACAGATTGCAGCAAAGTCAAAAAACATCAAGGTGCGCGTGGAAGGCCCGGAGCGGATCAAAGCTGTCGGCGGCGATCCTGAACGCCTGCAACAGGTCCTGTGGAATTTGCTTTCCAATGCCATCAAGTTCACTCCCAAGGGTGGCAACATCACCGTAAGACTGTCCAACGTGGAGTCCCGGGTGCAGATAGATATCATCGACAACGGCAAAGGCATTGATCCGGATTTTCTTCCCTATGTTTTTGAGCGCTTCCGTCAGGAGGACGCCACCACCACCCGCCGCTATGGCGGGCTGGGACTGGGACTTGCCATTGTCCGGCACATCGTCGAGGGACACGGCGGGACTGTTTCAGCGAGCAGCGCCGGTCCCAATCAGGGAGCCAAGTTCACGGTGACGTTGCCGGTGCTGGCCGCGCAGTTGCACGAAGGATTTACAACCAGCCACTTTGGTTACGAGAACTTTGTGGAAACAAATCCCGAACACCCAAAAACTCTGGATGAAGTTCGCATCATGATCGTCGATGATGATGCCGACACCAGAAATCTTTTAAGTATTGTGTTGAAAAAAGCCGGAGCGAACGTCGTGACGGCGGACTCAGCCCAAAAAGCATTCGATCTGTATCAGGTTTTCAATCCCCAGATTCTGCTCAGTGATATCAGCATGCCTGATGTGGACGGATACAGCCTGCTTAAGATGATTCGCACTTTACCCAACACGGAAAATCTGTGGGCCGTGGCCCTGACTGCACACGCCCGTCCTGAAGAACATGAACGCGCTCTGGCTGCGGGCTTTCATGTGCACATCGCAAAACCGGTTCAGACTTCCGAACTTATCAATACCATCTCGGACCTGCTCACCTCTGGTGACAAGAATTCTTCATTACAAGATCGCACATTGTAATGTTCAATTTAGTCCGCACTTTCTTGCTTTCATGGGATTAAATACTTCATTGTAATTATTCAATTCATCTCTTTTGACTTAGAGTTTCTGCTTCATTTTTGCAAAGAGGTAGAAATTCATGGGTAGAAATTCATGAGCGTAAAAATTCCGACCACTCCCATCCCCTGCCAAAATTTTGTCAGCGGAAAATTCCAAAAAGGTTCCGGCCCGGCGATGGAGGTTGTCAGTCCTTATAATGGACAAATCATCGGTGGCCTTCATGCCTCCACCGCCAAAGACATCGATCTGGCTGTCCAGGAAGCTCATGCGGCCCAAAAAACCTGGGCCGATGTGCCTTTGAAAGAACGCACCAAAATCATGTTCAACTTCCGTCACATCCTGATGCGCGATCTGGATGAAATTGCCCACTTAAAAAGTTCTGAATCTGGAAAAACCTTTGCTGAAGGCAAAGCCGGCCTGATGAAGGGCATCGAAGTTCTGGAGTACGCCCTGTCCCTGCAAAACATGGATCTGGGTGGAAAAATGGAAGTCTCGCGCGGAGTCAGTTGTGAATTCCGCCGCGAACCTTTGGGAGTCATCGCAAATATCACGCCCTTCAACTTCCCGGCAATGGTTCCCATGTGGACGATCCCTATCGCTCTGACTTTGGGAAATGCCTATATCTGGAAACCTTCTGAAAAGACGCCGTTGACATCGATGAAAATCGCCGCGGCCCTTCAGGAAGCCGGGCTGCCGGATGGATTGTTCCAGGTTCTGCACGGAGGCAAAGACACCGTTGAAGCGATCATTGATCATCCTCAGGTCAAAGCTGTGGGCTTTGTGGGTTCCACCAAAGTGGCCCAGCAAGTTTATCAGCGTGGCACTGCTTTGGGAAAACGGGTCCTGGCATTGGGGGGCGCTAAAAACCATATCGTCCTTTTGCCGGACGCAAATCCTGAACTGACCGGAGCTGGCATCAGTGATTCATTCACTGGCTGTGCCGGTCAGCGCTGCATGGCTGCGGCGGTGGTTTTGGCCGTCGGCGACGTCGATCATCATATTCAAAAAATCATTCAGCGCGCCCAGTCCCTGGTTCTTGGAAAAGACATGGGGGCCATCATCACGAAATCGCAAGTGCAATTTTTGAAAGACGCCATCACCCGCGCCGAAAAAGAAGGCGCCAAAATTTTACTGGATGGTCGAAACACTCCGGCGCCGGCGGGCCTGGATCACGGTCACTGGATAGGTCCCACCATCATGGACAATGTCGCACCGAACAGCGAAGCCGCGACACTGGAGTTCTTCGGTCCGGTTCTAAGCATCATCCGCTGCCGCGACATCACTCACGCCATGCAAATTGAGAACAGCAATCCCTATGGCAACGCCTGCTCGGTGTTCACTTCCAGTGGCAGCCTGGCTGAAAAAGTCATTCGTCAGGCCTCCACGGGCATGGTCGGCGTGAACGTCGGAGTTCCGGTGCCGCGCGAGCCGTTTTCTTTCGGCGGCGTGAATGCTTCCAAGTTTGGTCATGGCGACATCACCGGCGAGCAGTCCCTGGATTTCTGGTCCAACACCAAAAAAGTAACAATGAAATGGGAAAAACAAGACGACAGCAACTGGATGTCTTAAAAAAGGATTTATAAGATGAAAAGATCAGCCCACGTTATTCTGACCTCTCACTCAAGCCAGGTGTTCAAGGACAGCCTGCCGATTCACTGGGGTGTCAAAAACCCCATGCAGCGCGGTCCGGTCATTGGTTCTTTAACCGATGTAAAACAAAGAAATGCCATCGGAACTCACAGCGGATCCTATGCTGTCTATCGTGCGCTTTCCATTGCCCAAGGGTCTTATTCCACCACCCACAAACCCGATCTGCACAACACCGACAGTCCGGTGCGCATGGGGCCGTTCCCGTCCTGGTCAGACCCGGACAAAATCGTGTCCATCGATCCCTGGGGCTTGGATATTCCAATTCACTTCAAAGATCTTTATGAAGCGGGCTATGACATCCGCCCTACGATCGCAGTGACCCAGGCGCATCTGCAAATTCCTGAAATCCATCAGGCCATCGATGCAGGTCGCCTGAAAGTTGACGGAAAAATCATTTTGGAAAGCAAAGACATCAAAGTCACCAAGGTGGCTTTTGAACCCGTGTGGTACCTGCCCGGCATTGCCAAACGTCTGAATGTCGACGAAGGCGATTTGCGCAAGATCCTGTTTCAGGAAACCGGCGGTATGTTCCCGGAACTGGTGACCCGCCCTGATTTGAAGGTGATGTTACCACCTATTGGCAGCACCACCGTTTACATTTTCGGAAACCCGCAGGATCTGTCGAACGAAAAAGTCGAGCTGACTTGCCGGGTGCATGACGAATGCAATGGCTCGGACGTGTTTGGTTCAGACATCTGCACCTGCCGACCTTATCTGATCTACGGCATTGAAGATGCCGCACGCACCGCCCAGCGCGGTGGCGTGGGATTGATCGCCTACTATCGCAAAGAGGGCCGGGCCTTGGGTGAAGTCACCAAGTTCCTGGTTTACAATGCCCGAAAACGTCAGGTGGGAGGCGATTCCGCATCGACTTACTTCCACCGCACGGAGTGTGTGGCCGGGGTCGAAGATGCCAGATTCCAGGAACTGATGCCGGACATTTTGCATTTCTTTGGCATCACCAAAATCCACAACCTGCACTCGATGAGCAACATGAAATACAACGCCATCGTCAAAAGCGGCATCGAAGTCGTGAACCGCATTTCTATCCCTGCGGAACTGATCCCAGCCGATGCGCAGGTTGAAATCGAAGCAAAAAAAGCCGCCGGCTATTTCAATCCGGGCGAAACCAAAACCGCCAAGGAACTGGAAACAGTTCTGGGGAGACCCATCGATGAATAACTCACACACCTACTCTGCCCAGGATCTGGATTTTCTGCTGTCGCCTTTGGCCATCCGCCAAAGTGCGGAAAAAATTCTGGAACTGACCAAATCCGGTCAGACGCATTTCCACTATCATGACGATCAGTTCGAACCGGTGGTGGACTATGTGATTGAAGTCATCCGCCAAAATTATCCGGCCCTGGAAATTCCGTTTCACTCGCGCTGGGGGCACTTCCGCGCCGGGGGCATTGATCGCATAAAAATCCTGCAGGAGCAGATTCAAAAATTTGACTCTTTGGAAAAAGCCCGCATCAAGCTGGATCTGGTGATCACCTCCGTGCTGCTGGATGCCGGCGCCGGAAATGTCTGGTCTTTCCATGAACAGAGCACCCAAAAGGATTTTGCCCGCTCTGAAGGCCTGGGAGTCGCGAGCTTTTATCTTTTCATGGAAGGCGCGCTTTCTGATGACGCCGACAAGCCTTTGCAGGCCACCGCAAAGGGTTTGCAACACCTGACCGTTCAAAAGCTTTCCGAGGTCTTCCAGGTGAGTGCCCAAAATCCTTTGGTGGGAGTCGAGGGTCGACTGTCCCTGCTTCGCAATCTGGGTAAAACCATCAGCGAGAAAAAGGACCTGTTCCCGGGGGGCCGTCCCGGCAGTCTGGTGGACTATCTGCACTTGCGATATGGAAAAAAAATCACCGGACCGCAGTTGCTGCGCGCGGTACTTGATGGCCTGGGTGAAATCTGGCCCGGTCGCGTGAAAGTCGCGGGTGTCAATCTGGGGGATATGTGGAACTATTCCAAAGTTCCCGGAGGCCTTGCAGCCTTCCACAAGTTGTCCCAGTGGATGACCTATTCTTTGATTGAGCCCCTGTTGGAAGCAGGCTTTGAAGTCATCGAGGTCGAAAAACTGACCGGCCTCGCGGAATATCGCAACGGCGGCCTGCTGCTGGATCGCGGTCTGATTTCTTTAAAAGACCCGGGCCTGGCCGAAAAAAGCCATCGTCCGGATTCAGAACTGATCATCGAATGGCGCGGTTTGACCGTGTCTTTGCTGGATCGAATCGGCCAGCAGGTTCAAAGCAAGCTGAAAAAATCCCCGTCTGAATTCCCGCTGGCCAAAGTTCTGGAAGGCGGCACCTGGTGGGCGGGTCGCAAGGCCGCAAAAGCCCTGCGTGCAGACAGTTCTCCGCCGCTGAAAATTGAAAGCGACGGCACGGTTTTCTAAGGTTTATTTTTTAAGGAGAATTTTGTGAATTCAAAAGTCAAAGTCATCGACCATCCCCTGCTTCGTCACAAGCTGGGTTACCTGCGCGACAAGAACACGTACTCTCAGGACTTCCGCGAAATCGTCAAAGAAATCTCGAAGGTTCTGGTTTACGAGGCCATGCGCGACTGGCAGCACATGGAAAAGATCGCCATTGAAACCCCGATCGCCAAAACAGAAGCCCAGCGCATTGTGCGTGCCCCCGTAGTGGTCTCCATCATGCGCGCAGGAAACGGCATGCTGGATGGTGCCCTGTCCATGCTGCCTTTTGCAAGCACCGGGTTCATCGGCATTTATCGTGACAAGTTCATTCAAAACACCGTGGAATACTATTTCAAAATGCCTCAGGACATCAAAGGCAAGGACGTGCTTTTGTGTGATCCATTGATCGCCACGGCCGACACGATGATTGCCGCCATTGACCGCCTGAAAAACTATGGCGTGGGTCAGATCAAGGTCATCAGCATTCTGACCAGCCAGACTGGTCTGGACAAAGTTCACCACTATCACCCGGATGTAGAAGTCTATACCGTTAACATTGAACATGAGATGAACGAAATGGGCTATCTGGTGCCGGGCCTCGGTGATGCCGGAGACCGTCTGTTCCAAACCAAGTAGGTGTTATGAGTCGTCCCCATATTATCGGAGTCGCTGGCGGCAGCGGCTCGGGCAAAACATACTTCGCCAAAGAACTGCAAAAGATGCTGGGATCTGAAAACTGCAGCATCCTTTATCAGGACAACTACTATATTGACCAGTCTGCACGTTTTGATGGTGATGGGGGCTCGGTGAACTTTGATCATCCCCAGGCTTTGGATTTCACCCTGCTGGCTCGGGGGCTTCAGACCCTTAAAATGGGCCAGCCTCTGCATGTCCCGATATATGACTTTGTCACCCATTCCCGCAAAAGCGAAACCCTGCTGGAACGGCCCAAACGGGTCATCATTGTCGATGGCATTTTGATTCTGCATTCGCAGGAAGTGCGGGCCGAGCTGGACGAAGCCGTCTTTTTTGACACGCCAGAGGACCTGCGTTTTCAGCGTCGTCTGCACCGCGACGTCCATGAGCGCGGCCGCACCCCCGAAGGCGTGAAAAAGCAATTTGAACTTCAGGTCCGCCCTATGCATGACGAGTTTGTAGAGCCATCCAAAAGACACGCCCAAACTATTGTGACAGACTGCGGGGATTATCACGCAGTACTTTCAAGGATTTCACAACGTCTGCAAAACACCCTGCCCGTGCGTTAATTGCCGGGCTTTCGTTCATTCAGCTTTCACTTAAAGCGAACGTGGCATTTTGAGATAGACCCTGAGTGCGGACAGGTGTAGACATTTCACCATGGCACACTCTAAAAGCTCATTCCAGTCTTTCTCTCGCCTTTTTTCCTACACCAAGAAACACCGTCGTGACTTCTATTTGGGAAGTCTGTTTTCTTTCCTGAATAAAACTTTCGACATCGCACCGGAAATTTTAATCGGTATCGCGATTGATGTCGTCGCCAACCAGGAAAAATCCTTCCTGGCCAAATGGGGTGTGGAAGACCCGGGACATCAGTTGATTCTTCTTTCGGTTCTGACTTTGCTGATCTGGATGTGCGAATCCCTGTTTGAATATCTGTTGCTGCTAAAATGGCGCGGCCTTGCCCAGTCCCTGCAGCACGAATTCCGCACGGAAGCCTATGATCATCTGCAAAGACTGGACATGTCCTTCTTTGAAGATCGCAGCACCGGCGGTCTGGTTTCAATCCTGAACGATGACATCAATCAACTGGAGCGCTTCCTCAACGGCGGCATGAACAGTCTGATTCAGGTCTTTACGTCTGTGGTTTTGATCGGGGCTGTGTTCTTTGTACTGGCACCAAGCATTGCCATCTTCGCCTTCCTGCCGATTCCGGTGATTTTGTGGGGCGCCTTCTATTTCCAGAAACGCGCGGCCCCCCTGTATTTGGATGTCCGTGAAAAAGCGGGTCAGATTGGATCTCGTCTGGCGAACAACATTTCCGGCATGGCGACCATTCGCAGCTTTACCTCAGAGTTGTTGGAATCCCAAAAAGTTGCCAATGACAGTATGACTTATCTTCAGTCCAACAAAGAAGCGATCAAGGTTTCTTCGGCGTTCAATCCGCTGATTCGTATGGCCGTTTTGATGGGCTTTATTGCCACCTTCGTTATGGGCGGACAGATGGCTCTGCGCGGGGATCTGAACGTGGGGTTCTATGGAGTGCTGGTGTTCCTGACCCAGCGTCTGCTATGGCCGCTGACGGGCCTTGCCGACACTGTGGATTTGTTTGAACGTGCGATGGCTTCCGCGGACCGTGTTTTGGATCTGATCAAAACCCCGGTGAATCTTGAATCAAGCAAGTCCCCTCGTGAATTTGATCACAGCAAAGGCATCGAGTTTTCACATCTTGATTTCGCCTATAGCAACGGCGTTCCTGTACTAAAAGACGTGAACATACAGGTGCCAGCAGGAAAAACCGTGGCGATTGTGGGTCCGACAGGATCCGGCAAATCCACAGTCACAAAGCTGCTCTTGGGGTTCTATAAGCCGTCAGCAGGGAAAATCCTGTTCGGCGGTCAAAACACCGCCGACTGTGATCCGAAAGATCTGCGCTCCCAGATCGGCCTGGTCAGCCAGGATGTGTTCCTGTTCCATGGAACCATTTATGACAACATCGCCTATGGCAGCCCGGGGGCCTCGCGAGAAGCCGTTCTTGCCGCTGCCCAAAAAGCCCACGCCATGGAGTTTATTGAAAAGCTTCCGGAAGGTCTGGATACCGTGATTGGCGAGCGCGGGCAAAAACTGTCCGGCGGTCAGCGCCAGCGTATTTCCATTGCCCGTGTAATTTTGAAAAATCCGCCAGTTCTGATTTTGGATGAAGCCACTTCGGCCGTGGACAATGAAACTGAGGCGGTTATTCAGGCTTCGCTGGCAGAGGCCACAAAGGGACGAACGACCATCGTGATCGCGCACCGCCTGTCCACCGTCACTCAGGCTGACAACATCTATGTTGTCGCCCAGGGTGGCGTGGTGGAAAGCGGCACTCATCAGGAGCTCTTGCAAAGCCGCAAAATGTACTTCCAGCTTTGGAATGCCCCCCTTTAAGTGCAGCCCCGGATCAGAAAAAGAATCAGCAGAATGGGAACCGGGATGCCGATCAGCCACAGGAAGATCCATCCCAGTTTACCGCGCTGATTTTGCAGGGGCTTTTTAAAGTCAGAGTTCATACCGCACCTCCGGCGCCGGCCACAATCTGTCGCGCAAATCCGGTCCGGTGACTGCCGGGCCCAGATCCTTTGGAATTTCCATGGAAACGGTGTCTCTCAATGGTCCACTGAACATACCGCGCAAGCGACCCAAAAACTGCGGTGCTGCGATCAGCACGACTTCGTCAAATGAATTGGCATGACGGGCTTCTTCCAGATACTCGGAAACCCTTTTAGCAAACATCTGCGACACACGGTCTGTTGGTGACTGGGCTTTTTCTTTGGTGCCCCCGTGACCGGCCACACCTGGAGAAAATCCGGGTTTATCAGCATTGATGTCCTGGGATTTCAGGCGTCCCCGGGGATTTTCAAGTTTCTCGATGAACTTCACATCCCCTTTATGTCCTTTACCGTCACTTTCAAAAACTTTTGCTTCAACTCGATTGACGACTACAATCCATGTTTTCATGACTGTCCTCTTTTCTTGGAAGTTGAGGATTCTCCTTTCACTATAACGGCTGCAACCGCTACGCCACAAGCTGACCCCTCACACTGGACTGTCACAAGACACTTTGAGTTCACCCGCAAAAAATCGGATTATAGAGAGATTCCCCACCCGTCTCAGGAGTTCCCCATGCTAGAAAAACTCACCCACGATGATTTATTGATGCTGACCTCTGTGAATGAAGGTCCGTGTATTTCGATTTACATCCCGGGCATGCCTGATAAGACTCTGCTTTTAGAGTACGAGACCCTGGTACGACGAGCGGCTCATTTGTTGTCGTTGGATGCAAAAAATGGTGAAAAGAAAGACCTGCTGGATTCACTGTATTCTTTCAATCCGGCAGAACATCTGCAGCGCTCTGATTTTGGTATGGCCATCTTTGTGAATAAACACTGGAAGGGTTTCTACGTGGCAGCTCACACGGTCCCGTCCAAAGTGGTGGTGGCCGAAAGCTTTCACCTGAAACCGCTGCTGGAGGACCTGCAAGGTGAAAGCAGCTATCACATCCTGACGTTGACTCCGCAAGAGGCGGTGCTGCTTCACTGTGACGGCGGTAGTGGCACGGAAATTCACAACTTCCTGTTTCATCAGGGACAGCACAGCAACAGCATTCACTGGAAACATCTGGATGAAACCGAAACGTCCCAGATCCCACACCTGAAAAGCCATATGCGCGGGCGCGGCCTGGACGACAATCAGTGCAAAAAGAAATCCGGCGTAAAATTATTCCTGCGATGGATTGAAGCCAAGATCAGCCGAGAGCCGGGATACAAACAAGTTCCGCTGTTTGTATTTGCCGGCGAAAATCTGTTTCAAACCTATAAGGAAGTCACCCTGCACCCCAGTGCGGTGTTCTTTAAAATAGACCCTTCCAAGACCACCCCCCGCATGGAATCCCTGATCCATCAGGCGCAGGTGCATGTCAAAAAGGAACTGGCCCAGCAGCGCAATCTGTCCGCCTATGAGCTGGAAAAGATGAATCATCAAAAGAAGGTCATCGATGATCTGGTGAAGATCAGCCGGGCCGCCATCAATGGTAACGTGCGCACGCTGTTCTTACAGAACAACAGCGAAATCTGGGGCGAATTGCACCGCAAGAGCGGCCAGATCACCTTCCACGAAAAACAAACCAATGCCAAGGATGACGACATTCTGGATGATATCGCCTGCGAGGTGATCCGCCACGGCGGCGAGGTCGTGGTGCTGTCCAAAGAGGATATGCCCAGCAGATCCCCGGCCGCAGCTATTTTAAATTCTTAAAGATCAAGCCCTGGCCCAACGAGGCCTGGGCTGTTTCGACTTTTTCAATTTTCAGCGCCTTCATGTAACCCAGTACCAGCGCCAGATTGGAAATATCTGAAATACGGTATTCACTTTGAATTTCTGAATCCTTTAACTGAGAACGCACTTTCAGGGTTTCTTCCAGCGCACTTTGTGTGAACTCAGATCCTCCCGCCTGCACCTGTTTTTGTACGGACATCGAGATCACGCCCCCCACTCCGACCCAGCGGGCCGTCGGCGCCTTGGCTTTGAAATACGCCGGCACATTCAGATACGCATGATTCTTTGCCAACTGCAAAGCAGCCTCGCGCTGCCGGGCAAAAGGATTCGGCGAAGATTCTTTTTTAGGGTCCTTAAACTGCAGCACCTGCAGAATCTGGTTTTTGAAGGTGACCGACGCCAGATTCCCTTCAAAGATATGCACCTTTCCTTTTTCCCGGGAATACATCTGCATGGAACCCCCGCCAATATCCCAGACAATCAGATTGTCGGTGTTGGTGATGCCTCGTTGCGCCAGTGCCGACCAGTAACCCAGTTCCGCTTCCTGTTCCTGGCTGATGACCTCAATGGGGATATCAAGTTTTTTTGAAATGCCCTTGGCCACCGCCTGCCCGTTTTTCGCCACCCGGAAAACAGAGGTCGCCACCGCGTTGATGCGTTTGACGTTGTAGGTTTTCACTTTTTGCAGCAGCAGTTCAATGCGCGGAGTGTATTCCTGAACCGTGGCATCCGGTATTTCCCTGGCCGGAGATTTTTCCAGTGCTTCGTTGAAAGCCAGAGGCAAACGTTCCTCGAACAACACATTCACGATTTTCTTTTCACAGGTGTCAACCGTGGCCACATAGGCTTTGGTGGTGCCGGAGCCCAGATCCAGCGCCGCGCGATTTTCATGACAGGGATTCGCATACGCGATTGCGGAAAAGACAGAAACAAGTACGAAGGTTTTAATCATGCCGTCATGCTAACGCAAAGACCGGGTGCGGGGCAAGTTTCCAGTCCAGCGGGGACTATTTGCCTCTGAAAATCAGTGTACTGCTGTCTCGTTGAAGCTGAGGCTGGCACCAATGCTGCTACCGTCTTACTTTGAGTTGCATTGCTCGTACTATTAACCATGAGAAAAGGAGAAATGCCATGGAAGCTACTACAGGCGAATTCAGAAAGAAAATGGGCGACATCAAAGAAAACGTGGCTCAGGAGCTTGAAAAAAGCGCATGGAGCGACCGCTATCATGCCGTTGAATCAAAAGTGAAAGAAGGAGTCGAGGCTTCCGAGGACCTTGTGAAAGCCCATCCTTTCTATGCCATCCTCGGAGCCGCCGCAGTAGGCTTTGTGGCCGGAGCCCTTATCAACCGTAAACACTAATCGGAAAGGCCCCGCAAGGGGCCTTTTGTTCAGCCAGGAGAATGCTATGAAGTGGTTAGGATTTATACTTCCTTTCATCATGGGTTTGGGTGGAAAAGGCAGCCATAGACCTCGTCGCAGTCTGAAGGACAGCGCCCTGGAAATTTATGACGCCATCACCATCCGCAGTCGGACGGCGGTCTTTTTGTCAATGACCGGCCTTGGGGCCATCGCCTTTGTCTGTGGCGGCGTCTTTATGTTCATCACTGAAGCCACCAGTCAGTACGACACGACCGGCTACGTGTTCTGGAATTCAACCTTGATCACAAGTCTGTGCCTGACCGCTGCGGCTGTCGGCGGATTAAGCTATGTCTACTTCTTTGCCTGGCCCGGTGTGCGCGCCGCGGATCGACGCCGTGAAGCCGCAGAGATCGAATTCAAACGTCAGCAAGAGCTTCATGCCGGTTCACTGGAAGCCGCTCTGTCGGCCCTGGTGATGGACTTTGTTCGCGAACGTGAACTTCGCCGTGCCCAGCGCACCAGCAGTCCTTCTCCGGCCCCGGAATCCAGCACCGAAGGCGAACTGCACCGCGCCCGCGCCGAAGCCGAACGCCCTTCCGCAAATCTTCATTGAAGAGGCGCGTGAGTTTTCCGGTACAGCGTTTTTCGGTCAATTCCCAGATCGCGGGAGCTTTTTTCACGGGCTCCCCGGTTCGTTTTCAAAACATATTCGATGTAAGCTTTGTTCAATTCATCCAGGGACAGAAAACGCCCCTGGGTCTGATGGAGCTTTTCGAAAATCTGATCCAGACTGCACTCCCGAACCTGAAGATCATCCTGCAGAACTTTCAGCGAGATGGTGCCGGCCGGGCTTAAGACCACGGCCCGCTCAATCGTGTTTTCAAGTTCCCGCACATTTCCCATCCACGGACGGGTCAGCAAAAAATCTTCGACGTCCCGGCCCCATTTCTTTTCGGGCATCTGATAACGCCGCGTGAACTTATCCAGGAAATAGTGAGCCAGAGGCAAAATATCCTCGACGCGCTCACGCAGTGGCGGAATCTTTATCGACACCACTTTCAGGCGAAAATACAGATCCTCGCGAAAGCGTTTGTCCTGCACATCGCCTTCCAGGTCATTGTGAGTGGCCGCCACGATACGCAGATTCAACGGGCGATAATGGTTTTCCCCGACTCTTTTGACTTTCTTTTCCTGCAGCACACGCAGAAGCTTCGCCTGCAGATGCAGATCCAAGTCCCCGATTTCGTCCAAAAACAAAGTGCCGCCGTCTGCTTCCTCAAACAATCCCTGACGGGCGTTCATCGCGCCGGTGAAAGCGCCGCGCGCATAACCAAAAAGCTCCGACTCCAAAAGAGGTTCCGGAATGGCGGAACAGTTGATCGGCACAAAGGTTTTTCGCTGTCTTGCACTCTGATCATGAATAAGCCGGGCAATAACCTCCTTGCCCGTGCCACTTTCCCCGGTGATCAGAACATTGGCAGAACTGGCCGCCACCAGACGCGCCAGATCCAGCACCTCCAAAAAACGGGGGCTTTTTGCGATGATGCGCGAATCCGCCGTCACAGAACACCTCGGTGGTCCTGGCGGGGCTCGTGCCATTCACACCAGTTTTGTTCCGGCACGATGCGCCCTTCCTCGATGAACTCAAGCACTTCGACCATGGCTTTGCCCACTCCCGCGGCCGAGGCGGGATTTTGACCGGTCACCAGGCGACCACTCTTCACGACGTGCCCGGCAAACTTCGGGGAGGAGGTGTGATGAGCGCCCCGCTCCTGCAAACGCGTCTGCAGTAAAAATGGCACCGACTTTTCCATGCCGACGAATTCTTCCTCTTCATTGGTGAAACTGGAAATCTCGTGGCCCTTCACCAGATACTGCCCGTCAGACAGACGCACGTTCACCAGCGCCGCAGGACCGTGGCAAACGGCTCCGACCACTCCATTGTTTTCATAAATTTCCGCTGTCAGTTTTTGCAACTGCAGATTTTCGGGAAAATCAAACATCGTCCCGTGCCCACCGGCAAAAAAAATCGCGCAGTAGTCCCGACTGGAAACCTGCCAGGGTTTTATCGTGCCTTCCACCTTGGAAAGAAACTCTTCATCATTCATCCAGGTGGCATTCAGAGGATCGTCCATCTTCACACCGTCCAGGGGCACTTTGCCTCCCAGGGGACTGATCATATCCACGTCATATCCCGCACGCACAAATTCATCATAGGGATGGGTTATTTCAGAAAGATAAGCGCCCGTGTGATGGCCGGTGTCGCCAAGCTGATCGGTGCTGGTCAGAACAAAAAGCACTTTGTGGCTTTTCATGGCCGTTCCTCCTTCGCAATACACCTATCTTCTCAAAGCGGGCTTGCGAACTCAAAGCTATGCCGGCACAAATGCAAATCAACAGTCATTCACCGAAAAAGGTTTTCAGCACTTCCACTGGTTGCAAGCCCAGCAACACTTCACCATCATCCCGGACCAATGTGGGTACAGAGCCTGTGCCCAGATGCTGCCATTCTCTTTGCCAGCGGTCGGCTTCGGATGCGGCGGCACTGTCGACCCTCACAGAATCAAACTGAAACTGATGAGCCACAGATCTGATAACACTTTCATCGGAGATGTCTTCGCCGTTCACCCAAAATTCCCGGGCCAGAGTGTGTCTGAAAACCATTCCCAGCAACGGATCCTGCCGGGAGGCTGCGATGGAATACTGAATGGCCTTCAATGTATTGGGCTTTCCAATCGGAAACGCAATGTCGATTTCCGGCATCAGTTCCTTCACCGTCACAACTTCCCGCTCGATACTTTGAGAAAACCCCAGATTCGCCATTTGCATCGGAACCGGCAATTCGGGAGCATGCTGCACACCCCGCCACTGGATAAAACCGGCCAAGTGCTGCGCCACCAGCCGTTCTTCAAGGGCGTAACAAAACGGACAATTGAAATCACTGTACAGAATCGCTTTATGTCTCACGCCGGGCCTCCCGCCCAAGTCTAGATCAGTGGACTGTGACGTCAAGTCCACCCAAAAGCTTCAAAGGTCCCTGCCTTGACGACGTTTATTTTGACAAGACCGCCAACAATAACTATTTCTAGTCCCGATAAAACACAGAAAAATCGAAAAAGGACCTTCGTGGAGTTGCTGTACAAAGATGAACACTTTATTGCCGTGAACAAACCATCGGGTTTTCACGTGCATCCCCACGAAAATGTCCAGCACCGTGTTTCCCGTGACAAGATCTGCCTTTACCATGCCCGTCGTATGATGAAACAGCACGTGTATCCGGTTCACCGTCTGGATGCGGGAACCAGCGGGGTGCTGCTGTTTGCTCTTTCTTCTGAATCCGCCAGCAAGCTGTGCCGTTTGTTCACCGAACGCGCCACCCATAAGACCTATCAGGCCGTGGTGCGTGGCTATGTGAAGGAAGAAGGCGACGTGCAATTGCCCTTGGAACTTGATTCCACCGGGGACCTGGTGGATGCTCATACCAGCTTTAAACGCCTGGCGACCGTGGAGTTCCCGGTGGCCGTCGGTAAAAAGTTTCCCACGGCCCGCTATTCCTGGGTGGAGGTCACCCCACACACCGGTCGATACCACCAGATCCGCCGTCACTTCAACCGCATCTCCCACCCATTGCTGGGGGACGCCGTTCACGGGGATTCCCACCACAACCGTTTCTTCAGAAACCACTTGGAAATCGAGGGGTTGTGCCTAAAAGCCCTGCGCCTGGAGTTCACCCACCCATGGAGTGGCGAAAAAGTCTCTATCGAGGCCCCGCACTGCGAGAAATGGAAGAAAATTCAACTTCTGTTTGATCCTGCACTTCCGCCAGAGAGCAAGCTGAAATCCCTTTGACGTTACCTGGGGACGGGCGTAAATACAGACCCCGTTTTCAGAGGTAAATCATGTCCAAAGCGCAAGCGCTTAACAAGTTGTTGATCGTAGTCGGTCTGCTGTTCATTTTGCTCGTTTCCATGCAGTCCCACGGCCAGACTTTGCATCACAAACTGAATGTCGAGCTTTATCCGGGCCTGAAAATGATCAAGGCCCAGGACACCCTGACTTTTCCAAAGGACTCTCCCCGCAAAATCAGCTTTCTGCTGCACAAGGATCTGCAAGTCTCTGTGACCAGCAGTGATGATTCCGTTGTTCTGCTGCACCCGGCGACACAAAAAGAACCCTATGCCGAATACGGTCTGACGTTGGGGAACATCGACAACAAGGTCAGCGTGCAGTACTTCGGTGTGATCTTTGATCCGGTTCTGAATGACAACAGCAACGGTTTGATTGCTCCGGAAGGTGCCACCCTGTTTGGCAGCACCTATTGGTATCCGTTCTTCCTGGGATCCCAGAACAGCTTTGAAGTCACCGTGCAAACGCCGGGGGACTGGATGTCTTTGGTGCAAGGGCAAATTGCCAGCACCTTGGTGGAAGGCTCGATCCGCACGTCCCGCTTTGTCGAGATCTATCCGCAGGAGGAAATCTATCTCGTAGCGGGTCCGTTCAAAAGTTATCAGGTGGATACTCCGTCCGGGAAAAAGGTGCAGGTTCTTCTGCGCCGGGATGATCCTGCCTTGGCCCAAAGTTTTTTGACTCTGGTGCCTGAGTACATCAAGCACTATTCACAGATCATTGCCCCGTATCCGTATTCGTCTTTCAGTGTGGTGGAAAACTTCTGGGAGACCGGTTACGGCATGCCGAGCTTCACCCTGCTGGGGCCGACGGTCCTGCGCCTGCCATTTATTTTGAACTCGTCCCTGCCGCACGAAGTGCTGCACAACTGGTGGGGCAACAGTGTCTATGTGGACTATGAAAAAGGCAACTGGTGCGAAGGTTTGACCACCTATATGGCCGATTACTGGCAGCAGGAAAAGGCCGGCAGTGAACGCACCTATCGTATGAATACCCTGTTGAACTATATGGACTTTGTTGCGAGCAGTCCGGAAAAGGACTTCCCGCTTCGTCAGTTCCGCGGCCGTCATAACTCCAGTTCGCAAGCCGTGGGTTATGGCAAGTCGATGATGCTGTTCCATATGCTGGAGTTCCGCTTTGGCAAAGAGACCTTCAACAAGGCCCTGCAGGATTTCTATACCCGCAATTTATTCAAAAAAGCGTCCTTCACGGAAATCCAAAACAGCTTTGAAGCTGTGACCAACCAGAATCTGGAAACGTTCTTCAGCCAGTGGCTGGATCGCAAAGGGGCGCCGGAAATTGAACTGGGTGATGTGCGTATCATGAAGTGGCATGATGGCTCGACCAGCACCACCTATGTGCTCAGCCAAAAGCAGGCCGAGCTGTATGATCTGAACATTCCCGTGATCTGGACACTGGAATCCGGCGCAGAAATCCGCCAGATGGCGCGCCTTTCTGACAAGTCCCAGTTTTATTCTTTGACCTCTCCGTCCCGGCCGGTGAAGGTTTCTGTGGACCCTGACTTCCGCTTGTTCCGCCGTCTTTACACGGAAGAACGCCCGGCGACTTTGTCCAGCGTGCTGGGCGCCTCTGAGATTCACTATTATTTTGACCCGGCAGATGTCACGGCCAAGCAGTTCGTCGAAGTGTGGTCACAGAAAACAGAAGGCAGCGACGTTCTGCACTTCAGTGGGGAACCATTGGATGTTCCGGCACAAGGGGCCATGGTCTTTGTCGGTGATCAGCAAAACTTCGTGAATTTCATGAAGACCCAGTTGGCAGAACAAAGCCTGCAAATCACGACCGATACCATGACCATTGAAGGCCAGAAGTATTCCCTGAATGAAGTCAGCACCGTACTGGTAGCGCGCCTGAAAAACCATGCACAGCAAACTGTGGTGTGGGTGCGCTGGAGTCCTGATAATAATGCTGCCGAGTGGGCGTCCCGCCTGACCCACTATGGCACCTTTGGTGTGTTGGTCTTTAAAGGCCGTCCCGTAATCCACAAGTCCACCTGGCCAGTTCTTGCAAGTCCTCTGCAGCGCGCGCTCTAGACTGCCGCCCTTTCGGCAGTCGCCAGGCCCCCGGCAGCTCGACCTGCCGGATTCCCGGCACAGAGTGCACCAAGTCTTTTAAATTGGATCTGAACAGCCTTCAGATGACCGTTCGCAACCAAACACCTTACATCGCGCAATATGTGATTAAAAAAGGCGACATGGTCATTGCCCGTCTGCCAGGCATCGCACCCGACGCGCAAATGCTGATTCCCACCGACAGCACCTATGAAGTGACGGCCTCTGCCTTTATCAACGGCAACACCTACACCTCGGCGCCGTTGGCCGTGACCGGCCCGATGGGATTCCTGGCGCAGGTCGTTCAGAATCCATCTCAAGGCACCTATGAGTTTAATGTCGTGGAAATCCCCACTTCAAAACCGAACGCTTTGATCTTCGAAAAAACGTGCCTCAGCCCGGTCGTTTTCACCATCTCCAAAGACGGCCGGCCGGTTCAGAATGTCGTGGTTAACAACAGCTTTGAAACTCAGGAGCTTTTCATTGATGATGTTTACTACATCTATGCCGTGATCAACGGCGTGACCACAGACGTCTATACAACGACAAATCCGAATGCCACCATCACAGCAACGGTGGAGCATTCGGATCTGGGGCCGGGTTACTTCAGTCTAGTGATTGATTAGAAACTAATAACCTTCGTCAGGCTCACCGTTATAACGGCACTTGGCATCTGTATGAACTTTCTTTGCGCCACTGCGAAGGTCATCAGTTGTGATGGTGTTGGCCTGACGATCCACGGTAACCACATAAAGATCACTGGCATAATCTTTCACCTGACCGTTTTGCCAGCGCGGAGACAGGAAGCCCTCATTGTTGGATGCCGTCAGCAGAATCGCCATATCGGCCTCAATCATCAGCACATCCTCGGCCTTGTTCTTGTCAGCATCAAACCCTTTGCAGGTGATCGTTCCATCAGCCAAAGCCGAAGACGCAACGACTGACATCAAAGAAAACAAGATCCACTTTTTCATAAAGCCTCCAAATAATTAAGCACCCACCCTTTGTTGCAAGGCCCTTGCCCGCGCAAAGTGGTTTAATTTACTTATAAAGCCGCCACCCCTGTTAAAAAGGCTGCGGGGGTGACAAATTAGAGCGGCGCCCTCCCCGAACCCGGATGAGGTAATAGACCAAGGCCAAATTCCCCAGAGTGATCGCGATCCGAATCCATGTGGGGTGCTGAATCAGTTTGTACATTTCAATGGGCACATAAAGGCTGCCAGAAAGAATCGCCAGCCATTCTGCCCAGGCCTTGGCAAACCACAACCCCACGGCTTCAATCAGCCGCAGCAATGCATACAATAAAGCCACACCGGCCATCATCAAAACGCTGGAGTCGTTGATATTGTCGAGCAACCGCCGAAATACTCCGGCCAATGCGCCGTGATCCAGTCCCAGATGATGCACAATCTGCGAACTTGATTCCTGAACGTCGGTTCCCAATAAATGCAAAAGTTCAAAGCCCACCAGCAAAATGAAAAGGCCCTTGGCTCCCTCGAATATCGCAATGGCCCTGAGCCCCCGATTCTGACTCACGAATCCTCCAAAAGCAGGACCATTATGCCCTGATTTTGTCTCATTTTGATACAGCGACTGCGAAGACACAGGTGAAGCTCCGGTAATCTCTGGGAACATCATGTCTTTGTCAGATTTTTCCGATAAATTCAGAATGAAAAAGACTGAAAACTTTGGAACGCTGCTTGGTGTTTTACTTCTTTCTTGCACTTTGATTTCCTGCCAGACTCCGGCACAAAGAAATCCCAGCTCTGCCGAGGTCCCGCCGGATGTGGCGCCTTACGTGCAAAAGCTTTACAGCGATAAATTGCAGGCCGAACTGAACAAAGAACAATTGCTGATTCTGAAAAGACGGCAGTCGACTCCGCATCCGCACAAAAAAGACTCGTTCCCTCAGGAAACCCGCGAAGAACGCGACTACAAGGAAATGAACGCACGCCAAGAGCGTCAGTTGCAGGTGGTAAATCAAAGTTCGGCGCTGGCTCAACAACGCATTAACGCCCTTCGAGCTGACGCTCCGGTTTCAGTTTTGACCAGCAACAACGAATCCTGGAGAAAACAGGAACAACGCCTGGAGATGGGCTCAATCGCTGAGTTCGCCCTGCGCGACGGCCAGATTCAGCGCATTTTCAAATTCGACCGCATGCACGCCAAAGACTATGAAGTGCAGATCAAGAACTATCTGATCAGCGCTGACGATCCGAATGAAGAGCGTAAAAATGAACACTTCGATGCGACCGTGACCTGTGACGGCCCCTTCCGCATCAAAAAGACTTTCTCGGACAAAAAGTTTGTGGCTTACCAGAAAGCCACCTTCCGCATGTACGACAACAAATACAATGGCGACAACCTGCGCCTGATCCCGGCAAGCTCGGTGACCAGTTGTGAACTGAAAGCAGGACCCGCAGGTGCGCCTGCGCAGTTTGGGGTGCGCTTTGTTGAACCGGCCAATCCCTATCTGGATTTGCACAACCTGGTTGAAGGCTGCCTGATGCCTCGCACAGACAACCTGACTGGCATCGAAAAATTCTTCCTGACTGACAAGTATTCCTCCATGACCTGCCCGCAGGCCGTCCCGTCCGTGGTGAATCTGCCAGAGGCGGTGGACTCGCTGAAATCGAAAGCGGAAGTTCTGCTGGGCCAGCCTTTACCGGGAAACTTCATGGACTTGCACGACCCTTATGCACCCCTGGATTTTTCAAAGGCACCGTACTTTGACAGCATCTATGTGTCCTATTTGGTGTTCCGTGCTGACTATTATGGGACCTTTATGGCGCGGCTGCTGGATTTCCATGCCAAACGCGGCACCAAAGTAAAGATCCTGGTGGCGGGCGTGATCACTCTGGAAAAAGATGAAGTTCTGCTGCGCAAACTGGAAGCCCAGAACCCGAATATCCAACTGCAGGAACTAAAGTACAAAGTTCCATCCGGCGGCAGCCTGGGCGACCGTTTCGATCGTCTGCACCGCTCGATGCACGTAAAGCTGCTATTGACCCTGTCGAAGAAAGAGCCCAAAAACAACGTGGCCTTTATCGGGGGTCGTAACATTCATGACGGTTTCATCTTTAAGAAGCCTTACGATTATCCCCGTCCGGAAATGGTGAACTATGTGAAGGGCGATGAAAGTTTCGTGCACTGGCGCGACTTTGAATTCAAAATTCACGACAAGGACTTCACTGAAAAGGTGGCGGCCCACTTCCTGACCCTGTGGGATCGTGACTATAAAACGATGCAATTCCGCAGCATCAACGTCAACGTGCCCATGGCGTCTCAGGTCAGCCCTTCTTACTTTAACAGCCGCGAACCTTTGGTGCGGCACTTTATGTCGGTGCCTTACAAGGACGACGAAAGCCTGATTCAATTCTATGTGGAAATGCTCGACAGCGCGAAAAAGAAAATCATGATCTCCACCCCGTACTTCCGCCCGCCCGCACCGATTGTCGAAGCACTGGAGCGCGCGGCTGGCCGTGGAGTTCAAGTCACCGTCATCACCCGTCTGGATCTGAAAGGCGACACGGTTGACTGGATCTTGAGTGAATCCAACAAACCGACCGTGAACCGTTTGTTCCAGCAACTGGCGATCTACGAGTACACCGAACCGAAGGTGATTCTGCATTCAAAAATTGTTTTGATTGACGATGTGTATTCGTTCCTGGGTTCCGTGAACCTGAACAAACGCAGCTTCATCCACGACATGGAAAACGGGGCGATGATTTACGGAGCGGCCTATAACCGCGAAATGACGGAAATCTATAATCAGTATAAAAAAGATTCCCGACTGATCGACGACCGCCTGAAGCGAAACTATTTCAAAGCCATGATTCTGGGCGTATTCGACACAGAATTCTAGGATCAGGATTAAGTTCCTGTCATAAAATAAAAGAAACTGGAGGGGTGCGAATCCCCTCTGTTACAACCTAAGGTCTCAAATAAATCAGGAGGCCTTACCATGTGGAAGCTGACCCTTTCCTTTGCCATCGTTTTTTCCGCACTTAGTGCAAACGCATCCTTTGTCACCATCACTCAATGTGATTCTGCATCCAGTACCCACACGTTGAAGATCGTTCAGGATGGTGATGATGCTGAAGTGACCTTGGGCGACAAAAAGCCTCACAAGTACGACGACCTGGTCAGCAAAGCTCCGGGCAGCAAGAAATACAAACTCACCGGGCAGATGACGAACACCTTCCGCGTGGCCGATATCAGCCTGCCTGAACTGCGCGACACTCAAAAGGTAACAGATTTGGTGGCGTCATTGATGTTCCAACGCCCTGAATTCGACGGCGAATACGACATGGTCTATTCCTACGCCAGCGAACTGGTTCATGATCTGAACTGTCGCTAGTTTGTAGAAATAAAAAAGCCCGCTGTAACGCGGGCTTTTTCATTTTTGAATGTCAGATCACTCTAGTGAGTGGTGTCCAGCATCTTAACAACTTCTTCGATATGCTCAGTTTCCATGCGCACCATGGAACGGATCAGTTCTTCCAAGGCAACGTCATCACCGCAGTGTTTAAGTACTGCTTTGTACTTGGCCAAAGCGGCCTGTTCAAACTCAAGGCTTTCTTTTAGGATGTCCAAAACCTTGTGAGTTTTGGTTTCAGGAACCGGAGATACGCGCAAAGTGGGATGACCACCCAAGGCCGTCACTTTTTCACCCATCATGGACGCATGCTGGTAACCTTCGTTCGCCTGTTCATGGAACCATTTCACGATAGGAATGCGGTTCGGTCCTTTCACCATCAAAGCATAGTGCAAGTAACGAACAACGCCAGAGATCTCCATCTCGATAATTTCATTCAAAAGATCCACTACTTTTTTGTTTTCTTTAGTCATAAGACCTCCACCCCCCGAATGATTACAGAATCAGTCAGCCAAGGCAACAGTTGAAAACGTATTGAGAATAATCAAACTTGATAATCGTTTTCGATTTCACTTAGACAAGACTTTCGCCAAAGGCCTAAAAAAGCGAGAAGCCCCGCCGACAACGCAGTCGATGGGGCCTTTTTCAACGGTTTTATTACGTCGCCCGGAAGGGGCGCTTATTC
This sequence comes from Bdellovibrio bacteriovorus, assembly GCF_002208115.1. Taxonomy (NCBI): domain Bacteria; kingdom Pseudomonadati; phylum Bdellovibrionota; class Bdellovibrionia; order Bdellovibrionales; family Pseudobdellovibrionaceae; genus Bdellovibrio; species Bdellovibrio bacteriovorus. The sequence continues at coordinate 2,348,259 of NZ_CP020946.1, forward strand.
ATCGTCAAGCTCGTCGTCGCCGACTACGCCTAGATTGTATTTTTCGATGCGATATCGCATGGATCGGAAGGAGATGTGAAGCAGCTTTGCAGCTCTCTTTTTCACGCCGCCCGCAGAGTGGATGGCTTTGATCAGAAGTTCTTTTTCGATCTGACCCATCACCTTGTCCAAATCAACCCCATCGTCACCGATTTCGATTTCATTGGAGGAAGCCATTTTACGACCGGAAGAAGTGTTCACCATCGGTGGCAAAGACTCTGGAAGAATCGTCGCCCCGCCTTCCAAGGCCACCGTGCGCTCGATCATGTTTTCAAGCTCACGCACGTTTCCTGGATAGTCGTACTTTTTCAGGATTTCCATCGCATCCGCACTGATGGCGCCGATGTTTTTATTCAGACGCTCATTGTACTTTTTCAGGAAGTGATTGGCCAAAAGCGGGATATCATCACGACGGTCACGAAGGCCCGGCGTTTTGATATTGATAACATTCAGACGATAGAACAAATCCTGACGGAAGCCGCCCTTTTGAACCATCTCTTCCAGATTACGGTTGGTAGCGGCGATGATACGCACATCCACCTTCATGTCTTCCGTCGCACCCACGCGGCGGATCACACGCTCTTGAATCGCACGAAGAAGTTTGACCTGAATTGTCAGCGGCAATTCACCGACCTCATCCAGGAACAGTGTACCGCCGTCAGCGACCTCAAAAAGACCCGCTTTATCAGCCACCGCACCGGTGAAAGAGCCTTTTTTATGACCGAACATTTCAGATTCCATCAGGTTTTCAGGAATGGCACCGCAGTTCACTGTTACAAACGGACGGTCTTTCAACGGACCGTTATAGTGAATGGCTTTTGCCACAACCTCTTTACCAGTACCGGATTCCCCTGTGATCAAAACGTTGGTTGGCGTCTGGGAGACACGCTTCACCATATCGTAGATCGCATGCATTGCCGGGGAATTCCCCACCATGTTCTGGAAGGAGTATTCTTTTACCAGTTCCTTTTTCAAGGATCTGTTTTCCACTTCCAAATTACGGGAACGAAGTGCGTTCTGGATGTTCAGACGAACTTCATCGATTTTGAATGGTTTTGTCAGGTAATCGTAGGCACCCATCTTCATCGCTTCCACCGCTGTTTCGGTTGTACCGAAAGCTGTGATCAGCATGAAAACTGTATCTGGATAGGATTCTTTGACGTGCTTCAGAAGCTCAATCCCCGTCACATGGGGCATCTGCAAGTCAGAGATGATCATATCAAAGGTTTTTTTCGTCAGAAGGTCTTTCGCCTTTTGGCCGTCCTCAGCCAAAGTGATCTCATAGCCTTCTTTTTTCAGCATGATCTCTAAAAACTCGCGTATTGATTCTTCGTCATCGACAACAAGAATTCTCGACTTCATTTATGTGCTCCCACGTCCTTGTGTTAAAAACTATTCTCTCAGTGTGCTCTGGGGAAAGTCAAAATAAACTCAGTACCTACGCCCACTTCACTCTCCACGAACACCTGCGCCCCGTGACCTTCCAAAATCTTATGAGTCACAGCTAGACCAAGGCCTGTGCCTTTCGGCTTGGTTGTATGGAAAGGTTCAAACATTTTCTTGCGGGTCGCTTCACTCATCCCACATCCCGCATCACGGATGCGCACGCGCACTTCCTTGTCGGTGACCAAAGCCTTCACCGCGATCTGCGGTTTCTGAGAATCATTCATAGCCTGATAGGAATTGATGATGATGTTCAGGAATGCCTGCTTCAATTTGTCCCGACGGCCCAGAATCTTCAACCCGGCCTCGTACTCGCGCACCTGCTCCACATCGGCGCGGACCTGGGCATTGAGCTTCATTGAATCCAGCACCTCGGTGATCAACGAAGACAGGTCCACCGCATCTGTCGGCGGCACTTCCGGACGCGCATAATCCAGGAACTCGGTGATCAGGTTATTCAGGCGGTCAATCTCACGCAAAACGATTTTCATCAGCTTGCGGTCATCGTCGTTGTTCACGGTCTGAGTCAGAAGCTCGATACTGCCGCTGATACCGGCCAACGGATTGCGGATTTCATGGGCAATACCCGCCGCCAAGCCGCCGACGGCTGCCAGCTTTTCATTTTGTCTGGCAGCATATTCAAGCTGACGAATCTTGGTCAGGTCATCAAACAACCCGATGGACAAATGCGCTTTCAACTCGGGACTGTAGATCTTTGACAAAGTCATACCCAGGATCTTCGCATTGGCATCATTCTTCGGCGTGTACTTCACATCACCTTTAAACAGCCCTTCAGATCTGCGTGTCTCTGGGAACAATTCATACCAGTTCAGCGTGGATAGATCCGAATACCCCAGAATCTCGGCGGCGGAAGAATTGGCTTTCACCACCTCACCGGATTCAGTGAAAGACACCATCCCGGTCGGAATGTTTTCCACCAGAACCTCGTTCAGCTCTTGCGCGGAACGAAGGCTTGCCCCTGTTTCTGACAGTTCTTTCCCCACGGTCTGCAACTGCTCACTCAGGTATCCGGACAGCCCGGCGACTGAGAAGAAGGCAATATTATTCAAAGCCAGCAGGAAGAAGAAGTTCAAAGCCTTCATCTCTGGTGAAAACAGCGCCGCCACGGTAAAGAAGATGCTTGTGAACAGAGCCAGTGTCACCGCACCGACGCCACGGCAGGCAATCCCCGCCAGCAGGATGTTCACCAGATGCAGGAACAAAAACAGCGACTGATTGATCCCGGAATAATAAATCAAAAAAGAGATCAGCAGGGAATCAACGACAAAGCCCGCAAACAGCAACCACGGGCTTTTCAGCAGCCGGTCCCACATCGAGAACCACACCACATGGGCGCCAAAGGCCACACTCAGGATCGCATAGAATGGACCCAGAATCTGCCAGTTGATGAAACCTTCCTGAAACACACTGGAAACCGCACTGATCAGCAAAATCAACGCAAAAAGGCTGACGCGGGTAAATTCCACCGTCAGCCCCTGATTTTTACTGTTCTGCAAAGCAAAACTTAAACGCATCTATTGAACCACATCCGCCATGTTGAAGATCGGAAGATACATCGCCACAACCAGAACCGCGATGATACCGCCCAGAACAACCATCAACAGTGGTTCCAGCAAAGAGGTCATCGCTTTTACAGCCGTTTCAACTTCATCTTCATAGAAATCCGCGATTTTACCCAGCATGATATCCATCGTACCAGACTGCTCCCCGATAGAGATCATCTGAACCACCATCTCCGGGAACGCTTTTTCCTTTGCCAGCGGGGAAGCGAAAGTTCGCCCTGCCGTCACCGACTCTTTACAGCGAAGCAAAGACTGCTCGATCACCACATTGCCCGCAGTTTTAGCAGAGATCTCAATAGCCTCGATCAAGCCCACACCGGAAGAAAGCAATGTTGACAAAGTGCGGGTCAAACGCGCGATTGCGGATTTTTGCACAACCTCACCAAACACCGGCGCTTTCATGATGAAACGGTCGAAGGCATCTTTGCCCCCGTCGGTTTTCAACCACTGCATCAAAGCCATCGGGCCGACAATCAGAACACCCAGATAGATGTACCAGTTGTTGATCATCGAGTTACTCAGGTTAACAACCATCATGGTCAGCATTGGCGGCTCTTTTCCGGAACCGGCGAAGAACTCCATGAACTTAGGAATGATGAAAACCAAAATACCGGCGATCACGATCATCGCCACGACGATGATGACCATCGGATAAACCAAAGCCCCTTTCACCTGGGCTTTGATTTTTTCGGACTTTTCCATGTAACTCGCCAGACGCTGCAGGATGCCGTCAAGGATACCGGCCTCTTCCCCCGCCTGAATCATATTCACATACAATTTATCAAAGACATTCGGAACCTGCGCCATCGAATCAGCCAGACGACGGCCCCCTTCGATAGAGGTTTTAACTTGCGCGGAAGCTTCTTTCAAAAGACCCGGGCGCAAACCTTCAGACAGGATTTTCAAAGAATCCACCACCGGGATACCGGCGTTGATCAAAGTTGCAAACTGACGAGTGAAGATCTGCAGGTCCTTCCCTTTTACGGTGGGAGCAAACAGACTGGCCGTTTTTCCCGCGGAAGCGCGCGTAGCGCCGAAGGCTACCACCCGCACTGGCAAAAGCTGCTGGGCACGCAGACGGATAATGGCTTCCTGCTGGGAAGCCGCTTCGATCTCGCCCTGAACCATTTGGCCAGAGGCATTCTTGGCCTGATACTGGAATTTTGCCATCTTAGATACCTACCTTCTTAAGAAGCTGATCAAGATTGTCCGGGTCGCGGGACACTTCAAACGCGGTTTTTAAATCCACGCGACGACGGATCAGATGCTGCAACAAAGACTGATTCAAAGTCAGGATGCCGGAGTTTTCCGGAGCCTGGGTCAAAAGATTTTCCAAAGATTTCAGATCCTGATCTTCAATCAGGCCGCGCACCTGAGGCTTCATCAGAAGCACTTCATGTGCAAAAACCTTTTCACCGCTCAGACCCGCCACCGGATACTGACCGGAAGCCATCGTCAGCACTTCCGCCAGACGAGGGGCGCCGTGTTCTCCAAAACGCTCACCCAAAGTGGAAAGCGCACGACGAAGAGCATTTGTCACTGATGGAGCCTTCATGGAATAAATCACGAACACACCCTGTTCGGCCAAAGACAAAGCCTCCAGCAAAGATTCTTCGTCGTTAAAGCCGTCATAGACGACCATGTCCACGCCGGCCATCAGACTTTCTTTTTCTTCCGGGCGGGCAAATTCACCGTTGTGATAGATATAGCAGGATCTGGATTCACGCACCTGCGGAAACGCCTTGCGCGAAAACACCACACCCAGGAATGACTTTTCATCAGAGATTTTCTGCAGAATTCGGTGCAGGGCCCACACCTGACCGGCTTCACCCGGACCGGACAACAGCACCAGACCCTTCATGCGCAGACAAGCTTCCAGCAACGACGGGGGCAGCGCCACTTCCTGCTTTCCACCGTCAAGATCCATGTCCAAAACAGCCTTCATGGTGCTGTCCTGCTGGAAGAAGGAAAAACCAATACGCAATGTATCCAGTGCTGCTTCCCCTTGCACCACACCCGTGGTTTCAAGCACCGCTTTTTGCTGGGTGCTGAGCAGGCTTTGCTGCAAAAGATTCCATTCCGTCATCAACGCAGGTGATGAGCGCAAACTTGTCCAGCCTGAAGCCAGACGAGCACGCGGCTCACTGCCGACAACAAATAAAAATTCTTCCGCTTTTTTGGCTTTAGCCTGCAAAAGGAGCTCGGTCAGACTCATTAGGTGTCCTTCACTGATGCGTTGAGCACTTCTTCAATAGTTGTTACGCCACGTTTTAGTTTCAAAAGCGCACTTCGGCGCAGGGTTCTCATCCCCTGTTCACGGGCCAGGAAACGAAGCTGTCCGGTGGAGGCACCCTTCAAGATGGCCTCTTTCATTTTCTCGGTCATGGCCAGCAATTCGTAAATCGCCAGACGGCCTTTGATGCCGGTGTTGTTGCAGTTGGCGCAACCCTTTCCACGCATCAATTTATATTCCCCGATTTCAGCCTGCGGCACGCCCAGATTCAGCAGAGTCTGCGCCGGCACTTCCACCGGAGCCTTGCAGGATTCACAGACTTTACCGACCAGACGCTGGGCCACGATCAGATTCACTGTCGAAGTGATAATGTATGGAGCCACACCCATCTCGGTCAGACGAATGACAGTTCCAGGAGCATCGTTGGTGTGCAGGGTGCTGACGACCAAGTGACCTGTGGAGGCCGCTTTAAAGGCGATCTCGGCGGTTTCAAGGTCACGAATCTCCCCCACCATCACGACATCCGGATCCTGACGCAGGAAGGATTTCAGGGCGCTGGAAAAATTCAGATCGATATCCGGGTTCATCTGAACCTGGTTGATACCTTCCAAGTTGAACTCCACCGGATCTTCCGCCGTGGAGATGTTCACATCCGGCTGATTCAGTTCCGCCAAGGCAGAATAAATCGTCGTGGTTTTACCCGAACCCGTCGGTCCTGTGATCAAAACCATGCCTTGCGGCAGATTGATGGTGGCTTTAAACAATTTCAAATCGTCTTCTTCAAAGCCGAGCTTCGTCATATCCAACTGCAAATTGGATTTATCCAAAAGACGCAGAACGACCTTTTCACCCCAAAGCGTTGGCAAAACACTGACACGGAAATCCATCTCTTTGGCCTTGGTGCGCACTTTCAAACGACCATCCTGCGGACGGCGTTTTTCGGCGATATCAAGTTTGGACATGATCTTGATACGAGAAGCAATCGCCGCCGCCGTGCCTGCCGGAGGCGCTGTGGCTTCTACCAGATTACCGTCAATACGGAAACGCACGCGGTATTTTTTCTCGTAGGGTTCAAAGTGAATATCAGATACTTTCTTACGGATCGCATCCGCCAGAATCGAGTTCACGAACTTGATGATCGGCGCGTCTTCAGACCCGCCGTCCTGATCGATGACTTCGGTGGCCGGCCCCGCACTGAGGATGAAATCATCCTCGTCGCCAACACCCATGGTGTTCAAAGACTTGGTGCTGATGCTGCCACCATAGTATTTTTCGATACCGGACATGATGGCGCTTTCCGTCCCCACCACCGCTTGGATGCGGCAACGGGTGATAAAGCGCAAATCTTCTTTGACTATAATATTAGAGGGATCGGCAAAGGCCACGACCAGAGTGTTCCCGGCTTTTTGCAGCGGGATCAGGGTGTTTTTTTCGCACACATCCTTGGGAATCATTGCAATGACACTTGCATCGATTTCAAACGTGTTGACCTCGACCCCTGGAACCGCAAAGTGTTTTTCAACAGCGCGAAGGATCTGATTGTCTTTTAAGTAACCGAGTTGAATGATGGAATTCGTCAGCTTCTGCCCGGTTTTTTTCTGCTCTTCGATGGCCAACGCCAATTGATCAGGCTTGAGCAAACCTTGCTTGACTAGAATTTCCCCGATTTTGAGTGAAGACATTAGGACTCCCCTGGACTCACTTTACTCCAGGGTGCCATTTTTTGTAACTAGACTGAGGATGAGTTTTCTTTCAAAAAGCGGGTCCAGCTTTCGTGAATCTCTTCGTTGCTCAGATTATGATTCGGATGCAGACGCTCCAGCCACAAACGTGTCAGCGCCTCGGCGACCAGCACCGGATGCAGCACCCGCAGCTCGGCTTTTTCGGCTTCTTCCAGCAACAGATTCTGCAGCGGCAACAAGTTCAGGTCCAGGGCATAGCCAGTGCCCTTCATATAATTGAAGTAAGACAAATCCGTCAGCAGTGCCTGCTGCCCTGATAAATCCACCGTGTTCACCACAATGCCGGCACTCACCGCCTGCATTGTCAGTTCATCAATTGGCAAAATATGGAAACGAATCCCCAGATGGGATTTCATCAAAGCCTGCTGATGTTCCTCCAGGCCTTCAGCTTCCCCCACCAGATAAATATCTGAAATGCCCATCAGCGCCAGCACCGAAGCGACCACGCGGGCCTCTTCGTTGTGCCCGATCACAAAAGCCGGGGTGCGAATATCCAGATCGCGGGCATCAGCCACCAAAACCATGCGCAAAGCCTCATGCAAAAGCACCCGCGGATACCAGGATCCGTCTTCTGAAAAGAAAGAATCCAGAACCTGCACCGCCCGAACCTGCGTGGGCAGCACTTTCATTTGCGGCAGAATTTCGGAAGACAATGACGGAGCGACTTTAACCGCCGCCGCCCCTTGAAAAACCCCGGCGGAAAATTCACTGACCGTTTCAAACTGCCAGTCCCAGCCCTTTTCACTGGCCAAAGACTGCATAAAACGCATGAACTGTCCTGGTGTGCCGTCCGGCCGGATCTCACGAATGAGGGTGCTCATCAAAATACTTTCTGGCGTCGGCCATGTCGTTTTGAATCTGGTTTTTCAGCTCTTCAATGCCCGAGAATTTTTTTTCATCGCGCAGGAATTTCAGCAGATAAACCTCCACTTCAATTCCGTAAAGCTGAGCATCAAAATCGAACAAATGCGTTTCGATTTTCACCGGCCCCTTGCCGTTTTCCTGGAAGGTGGGATTCACTCCGATGTTGGTGATGGAAGGATGCAGATGCGCTCCGATTTTGGTTAGAGTGCAGTATACACCCTGACGCGGAATAAACTCGACATCCGGGTGAACATTGGCTGTCGGAACACCGATGGTGCGCCCGCGCTGAAAGCCTTTTTCCACATGACCACGCAAATAGTAAGTGCGTGCCAAAAGATCATTGGCCTTTTCCACCTCACCGTTTTTCAGGTGTTCACGGATGCGCGTGGAAGACACCACCGCCCCTTCAAACTGGAACGGCGGAATGATGATCAGGCGAATGCCTTTTTCAGCGCAGTATCTTTCCAGGAACGGGATGTTGCCGGCGCGGTCAGCTCCAAAGTTAAAATCATGCCCCACCACCAGGGTTTTGGGATTCAGTTGCTTCAGGACATAATTATCCAAAAACTGCTGCGGAGTGACCTTGGCAAAGTCCCGGGTGAATTCCTCGATAATGACGTTTTCGATGCCGCGTTTTTCAAACTGTTCCTGCTGGTCTTTCAGGTCGAAAAGACGATAAGTGGCCCTTTCAGGGTGAAGAACCTTCACGGGGTGAGGATGGAAAGTATACACGACCGACGGGACCCCGAAATACTGAGCCTCTCGCACGACATTTTCAATAAGCTGCTGGTGGCCCAGATGGACCCCGTCAAAATTCCCTATAGTGACGACAGACGCCGCCAAGGGAGCGCTCAGATGTTTGGCACCTTGATAAACCTGCATATTTTTCAATATACCCGTTTCTACGCCTCCCGGTAAGAGCTTTTAATCGTTGAATTTTTCAATAAATTTGCTATGTTGCGACGCGTGCAAAAGGGCCTCATTCCTCACCTCTTATACCGACTCGAAGTCCTGCTTCGATTCTTCTCCCGTCGCCGGGGTTTTTGGCTGCGTTGCCTTTTGTGCTGGCTTATCGGTTGCCTGGCTTTGTCCAACGATGAAATCACGTCTTACGACCAGCGCTTCCAACTGCGCGGAGACCAAAAAACCTCCCCGCAGATCGTTCTGATCACCATCAAACAATCAGATTTTGCGATGATCTATGATGCCCGAACAAACTTCCTCGACAACATGAGCGAAGTCACCGACATCACCGACAGCTTCTTCTGGAACAAACCCCTTTGGTCCGAACTGCTTTTGCGTATCCTGCGCCAAAATCCCCAGTCTGTGGGCGTGACCCTGTACTTTGGCGATAACATCGGCACGGTTCGCATGACGCCGGAGGATCAGCGCATCTTCCTGGATCCGCGCATCGTGTGGGCTTCAACCACCAATTCCCTGGAACGCATCCTGACCCCGGTCTTTACCAACCGGGACCACAACAACCTGGGAAGCAACGAACTTCGTCGTGACGAAGACGGCGTGGTCCGTCGTGTGTTCCCTCAGCGGGCGGAAATGCCCCACTTGGTGGAAAAAATCACCGGTAAGAAGTTCCCGACCCAATTGGCGGGCCTGGCGATCAACTATCGCGGCTCAGCGCGAGTCTTCAAACAGTACTCTTTAAGTGAAATCATCTATGACGAACTTCCGGCCAATGCCTTCACTGACAAAATCATTTTGATCGGGGCCGAGACTTCGTCCGCTCCGGTGTACATGACCCCGATGGGGACTTTGTCGCGCACAGAAATCCTGGCGCATATCACCGACACGGTTTTAGGCGACAAGTGGATTAAGCGCCTCAGCTTTGCCTGGTACGCTGCCGGTTTCTTTGTGCTGATGCTGATGGCGGTCTTTGTGATCACCACCTATCCGCAGTCCGTGGCCCTGTTCTTTATTCTTTGGATCGGCACTTTGCTTGCGGCCCTGTCGGCGTGGGTTTTTGACACGTTCTATTTCTGGTCCCCGGCGTTTTCTCCGTTCGTACTGCTGGCCACAAGCTGGATCATCTTCATCGGTTATCAGGCCACCAAAATTGAACGCCAGAACTTCCATTTGCAGCAGGAACAGGAATATCTGGCACAGCTGGAACAGTTGAAAAACAACTTCGTCAGTCTGATTTCCCATGACCTGAAAACGCCGATTGCAAAAATTCAGGCCATCGTCGACCGCCTGATGACCCAGCATGCGCACGAAACGGAATTGGGACAGGATCTGAAATCCCTGCGCCTTTTCAGTGATGAACTGAATCGTTATATCCAGTCCATCCTCAAGGTTCTTCGTGTCGAGTCCCGTGATTTCAAAATCAACAAGGAAGTTGCCGACATCAACGAGATCATCGAAGAGGCCCTGCAGCACCTGCGCCCGCTGGCCCGGGAAAGAGGCATCCAGATCCACACGGCTTTGGAGCCGATGTTCTCGGTGGAATTTGATACGACTCTGCTGAAAGAGGTTGTGATCAATCTGATTGAAAATGCGATTAAGTACACGCCCAGCGGCGGTCAGATCGAAGTGATCTCGCACGAGTCCGAAGAATTCGTGCACGTCCTGGTGAAGGACACCGGAGAAGGGATCAAGCCCGAAGACATGGAAAAGGTCTGGGGTAAATTCACGCGCGGTTCCGATCAGGATCTGCGCACCAAGGGAACCGGCCTTGGACTTTATCTGGTTAAATATTTTATTGAACTGCATGGCGGTAAAGTAACGATGGAAAGTAAACTGGGACTTGGGACCACGGTTGCTTTCACCCTGCCGCTGGATGCTGAAGAAGACGAGGTGTTAGTATGATCAATAAGCTCCACACACTGATTGTTGATGACGAGGCCGAACTGCGCCGTTCGGTGATTTCGATCCTGAAATCCACCATGCCCGAAATTGAATTCACCATCGAGGAAGCCGCGACGGGCCGCGAAGCCCTGGACAAGGTGAAACAACAGCAATGGGATCTGGTTCTGATGGACGTGAAGATGCCGGAAATGAACGGCCTTGAAGCGTTGACCGCGATTAAGGAACACGACCCCCGCACTTTCGTCGTTTTGATGACGGCGCATTCAAATCTTCATGACGCTGTCGTGGCGATCAAAGAAGGTGCTTACGACTACGTCGAAAAACCGGTGCAGCCACAACAACTGGCCGAAATCGTGCGTAAAAGCCTTGAGGCGCGCGATCTGATTTCGTCTTTGGCGATGTCCAATCCCGTGTTTGACGACGACATTGAATCCGAGATCGTGGGCGGCTCTTCCAAAATGAAAGAGGTCTTCAACCTGATCTACCGTCTGTGCAAAGTCGACACGACGGTTCTGGTGCGTGGTGAAAACGGAACCGGCAAAGAGCTTGTGGCCCGCGCCATTCACTTCAACTCCCCTCGAAAATCCGGTGCCTTTGTGGCCATCAACTGCGGGGCGATCCCGGAAAATCTGATGGAAAGCGAATTGTTCGGCCACGAAAAAGGCGCTTTCACCGGCGCGGTGGAACGCAAGATCGGGAAATTCCAACTGGCGAACAACGGAACCTTGTTCCTGGATGAAATCGGCGAGCTTCGCCCGGACATGCAGGTAAAACTTTTGCGCGTTTTGCAAGAGCGCAAGTTCACCCCGGTGGGCAGCAACCGTGAAGTCAAAACCACGACGCGTATTATTGCCGCCACCAACCGCAATCTGGAAAAGATGATGGAAGAAGGCGAATTCCGCGAAGACTTGTTCTATCGCCTGAATGTCATGCCGATCTTCCTGCCTCCTTTGCGTGAGCGTTCTGATGACATCGAGGCCCTGGCTGGAAACTTCATCAAGAAGTTCTCAAAGCAACACGGCCGTCAGATCACGGGCATCACCCCGGAAGCTTTGGACATGCTGAAATCCTATCGCTGGCCCGGAAACATCCGCGAGCTTGAGAACATCATCGAGCGTTCTTTCATCGTGGAAAACAGTCACCAGATCACCGTGGATTCACTGCCTGATTCCATCAAACTTGCGCCGAAAGACGGCACTGACAAAACAGCGAGCGTTGGTTATTCCGGCCCGCTGGACTTTGATGCCTTCAAAGAAGAGATGGAAAAGGAATTTATCGTCAGCGCTTTGAAAGCCAACAACGGTCGTATCAACCAGACGGTGGCTCAGGCGAACATTCCGAAGAACACCCTGCTGCGCAAGATCCGCAAGTACGGCATCAATGTGAAGGAATACACTAACGAAGAATAAACCCGGCCGTGCGAAGGACTTCCTCTGCCGGGATGTCCTTCATGCACACATGGGTTTTGATCGGACAGACCTTGTGGCCATGCTTGCCGCAAGGTCGACAGCGCAAGTCCTCTTTCTGGACGACATAAGATTGTGCTGACCACGGGCGATAGCCAAATTCCAAAATCGTGGGACCAAACACCGCAATCAAAGGTGTTTCACAGACCGCCGCCAAGTGTGTCGACGCACTGTCGTTTCCAACCAGCAATGCGGCACGGGCGATCAACTGGGCTGACTCAATGATCTTGGTTTTGCCCGCCAAGGACACAGAACCCGCAATGCCCTCTGCCACTCGTTCTGACAGTGTTTCTTCCCCGGGACCACCCATCACGTAGACTTCATAGCCCTGATCTTTCAGCGCCTTGCCAACGCCGATAAAACCCTCCTCCGTCCAGCGTTTGGTGGCCCACACGCTGCCTGGGAAGATCAACACGGCTTTTCCGTTTTCAAACCCCTGAAGGTTGAATTTGGTCTTTAGCTGCTGAAACAATTCAGAATGCGCCAGCACTTTTTCACGCTGGCTCATGGACGCCCACTCAGGAGGCGCTGGTAACAAACCATGATCTGCCGGCAAATAGGGTTTTGCCCGGGTGACATAGTCTTCGATGTTCTTTTTCAGTTCGGGATCAAACGGCGCCAAAAGACTGAGCTGTCTCATCGCATCCGGCAGACGCACATCGCGTTTTACGCGGGTTTGGAAAGCCAGAAAGTTCCAGGCATTTTTGTAAGAGACTTTATGAGCGGCCTTGATTTGCATACAGAACAAAACCGTACGCATGGATTCATGCGGAGAAATCAGATGATCGACATTTTCTGACCGCAGGGATTCAATGATGCGGGCGTATGTGTCTTTCTTGCCCTTTTCGATTTCATAGACGTGATCAACAATACCGGCTTTGACAAAGAAGTCGCCCAAACCTTTGCGGCAAACCAACCCCAGCTTGTGGTCAGGCCACAAGGCCCGGCATTTTTTAAGGAGCGGGATTGAGAGCAGTAGATCGCCCAGAAAGGCGGTTTGCACAACAAGATTCAAGGGCATCGATAACTTCCTCTAACGAGACCTGATCGTAGCACATAATGGCTTTTTCACAAGTCCTCTTCCAGCAAGGGCTGCAGGGGCTTTTTGTCAAAAGCTTAAATCCTCTGTCATAAATGTCGATCTCGTGAGCACAAGTCGGACCAAACCAGGCCACCACTTGTTTTTTCTGAGAGATCGCCATGTGCATGCCCAGACTGTCCCCGGTCACAACCACATCACAGGCGGCAACACTGATCAGGCCGTCACGAAGCCCCGACTCGGTTTCCGAAGAAATCACGGAATAACCTTCCTGAATAAGACCGTTACGAATGGTGTCTTCAGGACCGCCCAGCAGCGCAATTTCAGCATACGGAAACTTTGCCTGAATGCGCTCAATCAGCAGACGATGATAGTCCACCGTCAGTTTTTTATAAGGAATCACCGGACTGCATCCAGTGTTCAAACCAATCACCAGGGATTTATTATTTTCAGCAAGCCACATGTCTTTACGACGACGAGCTTCTCGGTCTTCACTTTCAGTCAGTGGCAACCAATAGTCATCGCGCTGGTATTCACCCAACTCCAAAGCCTCAATCATCAACTGGGTTTCAGGCTTTTGATTGACGAAGAATTTTTTATGATTGTCCAAACCCAGTTCCCACAGCTCTTGAGCCGCGTCCGTGGCCGGAACAATCGCGCCGTTGGATCCTTGAACCGTGAAGCCATAAATTTGATCCACTTGAGTGCGCTTCACAACCCCACAGGCCTTCAGGGACTTATCAATCACAAAACCCACTTCAAATTCCAAAGTCGACAGTTGCAAAAGGTCCGCTTCGCTGGTGGTCAGGACACGATCAAGGGCAGGATGATTTTTCAGCAGATGGTGAGCCGGCGCATCAGTCACCCAGGTGATCATGGAACCGGGGTATTTCCGCTTGATGGCTTTCAGCAGACTGGTGCTGCGAACCACGGCCCCCAAGGCGCCCAGATGAACAATCAAAACAGAGCATGTCGGCACATCTTTTTGCGCGCAGGAAGAGTCACACACCGTATTTTTGGAGCAGGGTTTGTAACCGGAAAAGTGTCTGCAATTGATCATCGCCATCTTCATATTCTATGTCAGTTGCCCGCCGATGGCGCAGATCCAGACCGGCTTTTCAGGACCTTCGTATTGTTGAAAGCCGGCTGAAATATTCCGATAAGCCCTCGAATGAGAATCGAGAAAGAACCCCTGCAAATCCCCGCCCTGCAAATGCAGCCTTCCGCTGATGGCGGCAGCTTTACGGTTCTTTCCACGCGCAAAAGCTATCGCCTGAATCCCCTGCAGTACTCATATCTGGATGTGCTTAAAAACGGCAGCTCCATCGAGGGCCTGGTTCAGTTCTTTCTGGGACAGGGCTGGCTGGTCAGCTTTCGCGAATTGTCTGCTTTGCTGGAATTCCTGATTCAGGAAGGCCTTTTGCAGAACCCGAATGTTCAGGCTTACTTCAACCGCGCCCAACAGGCCATGCACGAACAAGGGCATTTAAGCGGACCAGGCCAGCAAGTGACCTCGCTAAATCCGTCGCAACTGCCCTTCTTCCGTTCTTTGGATTCGCGGCTTGCGCAGCACCTGATGCAAAACTCTGAACGCTTCCAGGTCCCGGCCAACATCAAAGTCATTCAATCCGGAAAAAATGACCGGGATCTGTTCATTCTGTTAAAAGGCCAGGCCGGCATTTACCGTGTGTTCGGCAATCAACAGCGCCAGATGGTGGCGGCACTTCATTCCGGGGCCCTGTTTGGTGAAAGCGGATTCCTGTTAAATCACCCGCGCACCGCGGACGTTATCACTCTGGCTCCCAGTGAAATTCTGCGTGTTCGCCATTTGCCAGAGTTCGATCAACTGATCAAAAGCGACAAAGCCCAAAGCCTGCAACAACGCTTCTGGATTCTGCAGGCCCTGCAGTCTTCCAACATATTTAAGAATTTACCCGGTGATTGCCTGGACAGTTTGATCTTCTCAGGCCGTTTGGTTAAGTCCCCGGCCCATCAAAGACTTTTCAATGAGGGCCAACCCGCCAATACCTGCTACATCGTCGTCCAAGGCAGCGTTGTGATCAGCCAACAGGGCCGCAACATCAACGTCATGGCCCAAGGCGCCTGTTTCGGCGAAATTTCCCTGCTAATGAGTGGCGGCCAGCGCACAGCCACCGCCACCACCCAACAAGAAACCATCCTGCTGGAAATCCAGCAAAACAATTTCTATCAAGTTCTGTCTCAAAATTTATTCTTAGCAAAAGAAATCGAAACCCTGGCCGCACAAAGACTCGAAGCCGACCGCCAACGCTAATTACTTGCCGGGTTTAATTTCTACGACTTCGGAAACAAGTGTTCCGATTTTGATTTTGGATTCAATTCTCAGGATAAATTTACGATCATCGTCAGACAACCAGATGAAGTTGTCGCCGATCGGATTTAATTTGCCCTTCAAAGTGATTTTGGGCTGAACCACGATGGCTTTAATCGGACCCAGCTTGGTATTCAGAACTTCACGGCGCAGGGCTTTGCCAGAGAAGACCAGGTTCTCATTGTCATTCCCGACGCGGAAAGAATACTCTTTGCCCGTTTCCCATTTGAAATTTCGCATATAGTAAATCGCGCTGTACACGTTTTGCGTGTAAGGCAGGATTTCCCAGTTCTGTTTTTTCTCTTCTTCCCCGTGATCCTTGGTCACCTTCTTTTCCCAGAAGGTCGCCGTGTTTTTCTCGACGTCAAAGAGCATCTTGGCTTCACGCAATTGACCGGATTCCTTCACGTGCAACTGGAACACACGAGGCACAAGGTCCTCGTAATCCACGAATGTCTCAACGCGGTCTTCAACACTATAGAAGGAACTGAACAAGGAACTGGTACGAATCTCCACCGCAAACGTGTAAGACTTGCGGTTATTGACCATGGCAAAAGGCTCCACCTTCATGCGAAGCTCCCCGGCAGAGACCTTGAAATAATGCACATCGTGCACCACTTCCTCACCCACCCGGAATGGATCATTCACCGGACGACGGCCGTTGAATCCTTCGGAATCTTCGATATCAGGCTGGCGGGCCGCAGGCTCGGACGCAGCCGTTTCTGTTTTAGCCGACTTGGTGGTTTTTGCAGCCGGCTTGCCTGCGGGTGCGGCGGCTGTCTTTGCGGAAGCTTTTACATCCGTTTTTTCAGCGGCCTTCCCTGTTGGTTTTGCAGAAGTTTTGCCGGGGGCTTTGGCAGAAGTTTTGGCGGCTGACTTATCCGCCGTCCCTGGAGTTTCGGATTTCGCCGCGGCCGGTTCTGCCGCAGTCGATTCCGCAGCGCCCTCTGGTGGGGCTTCCGTCTGCGGTTTTACAATCGTGACGGCTCCTTCGAACTCCTCGTTTTTTTTCAGTTGATCGGCCTTTTCGTACTTCAAAAATGAAGTCGAACAAGAAACCAAAAACAATGAAACGAGAGCACCAAGAAGCAGCTTATTCACCGGAAGTCCTTCCACCGTCGATGCACCCACATCCATTGTTCAGGGTGCTTTCTGACAATCTCTTCAAGCTTGTCGCAATAACTTTGCGTCAAATTCAGAGTCGTCTGGTCTTTATCATCAGTCACACACGAAGCCGTGTCCATCGCTGGCTCCACAACAACATGAAGTTTTTTGTCTTCCCCCTCGTAGGTATAGATGGGAAGGACCGGAGCCTTGGTTTTTTGCACGAACAGAGCTAGACCATAGGCTGTGCCTGTCTTTTTTCCAAAGAAGGAGGTCTCAATACCGAAGGGGCGACCCATAAACTGGTCCAGGACAAAGACCACCGCCGAGTTCTTTTTTAAGGCCTTCAAAATTTCAAAAGCGTTGTTAGGCGCGTGCGCATCGATGTACTGAACACCTTTCGCCCCGCGAATGGAAAACCACAGATCATCAAACCATTTGGTTTTAAATCTTTTCGTGATCAGGTTCACGCTCTGCCCGTTTAACACAATCGTGTTACAGGCAAGATCCCCATTCCCCAGGTGCAAAGTCAGGAAGAACATTCCTTTCCCGGCAGCCCGGGCATTTTCAACGTGCTCCCAGCCGTGAAACACCACATTCTTGGTGATCCACTCAGGCGTCACAGACGGAATGAAAAAGAATTCTGCAAAGTTATATCCCAATTGATAAACTGACTCACGCCCCACAGCTTTTCTTTGTTTGTCAGTCCATTCGGGGAAAGCCAGCTTCAGATTGTCCAGCACGATTTTTTTGCGGAAACCAAAGACATCAAACCACAAGAATCCCACCCAGGATCCGGATTTGCGCAGCCAGCGGCGCGGCACCAGCGAGCTGAAAAAAACCATCAGATTAACGAAGAACTTGAGTAATAATCTCATGAAGGCGTCCCTTCTTTCCTGCTTCAACCACTTCCAAAGAGGTGCTCCACAGGATGGAGGAGTCGTTGAACAAATGACGAAGTTTCACGGCATCTTTGCCGGTGGTCACCAGCATATCCGCCCCTGAAAGTTCGAAGGCTTCGGTGATGTTTTTCACATCCTGAGCCGTGTACTGATGATGATCGCGATAGTGCAGGCTCTGTTTGGAGACCTCTCCGATTTCGCCCATCATCTTTTCGAAAACATCGGGTCTTGCAATGGCTGAAACCAGGAACAGTTTTTTACCCTGAATTTCGCTGCGATTCAAAACCTGTCCGGTTTTGACGTTCTGGCACTTCTGAATCTCGTATCCGAAATAAAGTACTTCCTTGTCTTTGGGAAGTTTGGCCTCCAAAGCCTTCAAAGCATCCTCTGTGGCCAGATTGCATTTGGATAAAATCAAAACATCCGCACGCTGTATCCCCGCCCACGATTCACGGGCACGGCCTTCCGGCAGAACCTCGTAATTCGCCAGGCTTTCGGTCGCATCCAGAATGACGATATTCAAATCACGATGCAGGCGGCGGTGCTGGAATCCATCATCCACAATCAGCACATCATATTTATGAACTTCCGTGGAATAACGGGCCGTGCGCCATTTGCTGGGGCCCACGTACACTTTCACCTGGGGGTTGGCCTGAGCCAGCAACACCGGCTCGTCACCGAAGTAACGTGCGGCAAAGGGGTGATCCACATCCACCAGACAAGGCGAATCGGCATCCGCACGATAAGAGCGACTGATCACCGCCACTTTCTTGCCGTCAGCCACCAGCGACTTCAGACAATAATCAGTGATCGGTGTTTTTCCGGTCCCGCCCACTGTCAGATTTCCGATACTGATCACCGGCACCGGCGCCTTGTAGATGCCGAATACACCGCGGTCAAAGAGGCTGTTTTTAACCCCCACGACCTGATCATACAAAAATGACAGTGGACGAAGATATCTCATCAGACGAAGTACTCTTCCAGGGCTTTGACCACGCGTTCGGTCGCACCCTTGTCACCAAGATACTGACGAACCTGTCCCAGATCCGCGACGACAGAGTCGTGATACTTCTTATCCAGAACATAACGTTCCAGCTCAGCCGCCAAATTCTCGGCGGTCACTTCACTTTGGAACAGCTCTGGAACCGCTTCTTTGTTCAGAATCAAATTCACCAGACCAAAATACTTGGTCCCACGAACGAAGAGCTTCGCAAAAATACCCGTCAGCCACTTCATCTTGTACATGATGACCATGGGTTTTTTCAGCAAGCCCACTTGCAGGGTCGCTGTTCCTGAAGCCACCAGCATCATGTCCACCAGATGAATCATTCTAAACGGCTCATCCTTCAGCAACATATAAGGCAGTCGGAAATTTTCCAGACGGTCCTGCATGTACTCTTTCGTGAAGGTCGGAGCAGTCAGGATCAAAACTTTCAGATTCGGGAATTTCTTGGACAAAATCCGAGCCGCATCCAATTGAATGTCCAGATGCTGCTTCACTTCCAGACGACGGCTGCCCGGCATCAAGCCCAGCACGATTTCGTTGTCACGAATGCCGCACTGGTTGCGGTGAGTTTTGCGGTAATCAAGATCATCAATCAAACGCTCGTCCAATTCATCCAGAAGCGGATGACCGACGAACTCCACCGGCACCCCGTGCTCTTCATAGAAAGGCACTTCAAACGGGAACAAAACGAATACTTTTTTGCAGTACTTTTTGATCGTCTTCACACGGCCTTTGCGCCATGCCCACACCTGCGGGGAAATGTAGTAAACAACCGGGATTCCCAATGCGTGCAGTTTTTTTGCCAGCATCAGGTTGAATTCCGGATAGTCCATCACGATCGCCACTTTCGGACGGCGCTTTTCAGCCTCCGCCACCAGGCTGTCAAAAACACTTTTCAGATGAGAATAAGCACTGATGATTTCGGCGGCACCGACCACGGCCATCTCTTCGGATTTACCCAGGCGTTCAAAGCCGATGTCTTCCATATCCTGGCTGCCCACGCCGAAAGCATGAACCTTGCGGCCTTTGCGCTTCCAGGCTTCCAGAATTCTTTGGGCATAGGTCACACTGGAGGCTTCCGCCGCCACAATCAGAACCTGATCCATCAGCCCTCAATCATTCTCTGCACGTCTTCGATGGCTTTCAGGGCCTTCAACCCGTCAAGACCTGTGACCACAGGTTTTTTATTATTCAAAACACAGTCGATGAAAGCATCCGTTTCCCTTTGCAGGGCATCGGCTTTTTCAACGGACCACTTGGTGACCGTCAGGAACTCATCACCACCCGGACCCGGAACCACTTTTTCAAGTTCCAAAGTGCCAGTCTGGGCAAACAGGGTGCAATCATCCTGCAAAACGCGAATGGATCGCTGGGCCACCGGAGACACACGGCTGACATTGATCATCACCTGCATGCCATTTTTCATTTTGAAAGACACAGAGGCGGTATCCAGCTCTTTGGAAATAAGCTTGGTGCCGGTGCCGTTCATGGACTCAATTTCAGAACCCGTCAGCCAGAACAACAGATCCATGTCGTGGATCATCAGGTCGTGCAAAACGCTGACATCGGAACCGCGCTTGTTGTAAGGCGCCATGCGGTTCAGCTCGATGAATTTTGGATTCTTCAGATGCTTTTGCAGATCATTGATCGCCGGGTTGAATCTTTCGATATGCCCGACGGCCACTTTCACATTCTTTTTTTCAGCCAAAGCCAGAAGCTCTTCAGCCTGCTGAACGGTGGCGGTGATCGGCTTTTCAACGTTCACATGAACGCCGTTTTCCACGAACAACTTTGCCAGTTCAAAGTGACTCAGCGTACTTGCCGCAATGGTCACCAGATCCACATGACCAATCAAATCCTGGGGCTTGTGGAAGCTTTTTACCCCCAGCTCCATGGCGATTTTATCAGCCTGTGCCGGGAAGTGATCACACACCCCGACCAGTTCCACGTTCGGATTGTTTTTGTATTTCTGAGCGTGGAATTTACCCAGGTAACCAACCCCGATAACCGCGCCACGAAGTTTATTACTCATCGTCCTGCCATCCTTTAGGGCTTCTGTCCACGGCGATACCGCGTTTGGAAGAGCGAATGAAGTTCACGAAGTACTCAATGTTCGGGCTCATCGTGCACTCGTTCAGGATGCGTTCAATGCCTTCCTCAACGGTGTGAGAACCCATGATGATGATACGGATGGCTTTGTGCACGTTTGCGATTTCTTCACGTGGGAAGCCTTTGCGCGCCAGACCGATCTTGTTGGTCGCGCGGATTGTCGCGTAAGTGCCCTGAGCACGACAGAACGGCAGGATGTCCTTGTTCACGATGGAAGAACCCGCCACGAAAGCACCACGGCCCACTTTGGTGAACTGGTTGAAGGCGCACACGCCCCCGATGGTCACACCGTCTTCAATTTCACAGTGTCCGCCCAAATGGGAGTTGTTGGCGATGGTGACATTGTTGCCGACTTTGCAGTCATGCCCGATGTGCGTGTAAGCCATGAAGTAGCCGTTGTTGCCGATTTCTGTTTTGCCGTCACCCTTGCTGGTCGCAAGATTGGCGGTGGAGAATTCACGGAACGTGTTGTTGTTACCGATAATCAATTTGGTTGGTTCACCTTTGTAGGAAAGGTCCTGAGGAGCCCCTCCGATTACAGCACCGGGACAGAAATGATTGTTTTCGCCGATTTCGATAATGCCGTGACGGGAACCCAGTGTCACATGACCTTCGACGAATGTGCCTTTGCCAATAAAACCTTTGCCTTGAATCAAACAGTAAGGGCCGATTTCAACATCGTCGGCGATTTGGATGTCCGGAGAAATAACACTGCTTGAATGAATCTTATAATTTGCCATGAACTTCTATTCCTAAACTAAAAAAGGGCCTTTGCAGGCCCTTTCGTTTTCTTATCAACTACTTTTCTTTTTCGAAGGCCGCGATTACTTCAGTTGTCAGGTCCGCATCCGCAGTTGCGTAAAGAACCATTTGAGAGTTCTCCAGCACCAGAGTGTAACCTTTGTCTTTCGCAAGTTTCGCGATCACTTTTTTCATTTTCTCAAGAATCGGAGCTGTCAGCTCGCGCTCTTTTTTCTGAATTTCGATCTGGCTTTTACCAACCACATCACGATACTTCAGCATTTCTTCCTGGAATTCAGCTTGTTTTTTACCAAGCGCTTCTTCAGAAAGAACAGACTTTTTCTTTTCCAGGTCTTCACCCATCTTTTTCAAGTCTGCTTCTTTTTTCTCCAGCTCTTTTTTCTTTTTGTTGAACTCTGTTTCAAGTTCCGTTTTTGCTTTCTTACCCGCAGAAGTGGACTGAATAGCTTTTTGCATATCAACAAATCCAACTTTTGCCTGAGCTTGTGCCAAAGATGCCGTCAGTAGCATGCTCAACACGATCAACATTTTCTTCATTCCAAATCCTCCTTAAAAGGTTTTAAAAATAATTTTGTACTGGTTCAGCTACGCGGGCAAAGCCCGCTGCGCTCTCCCGGCCCAGCCGGCTAAGTCTAGCTACGGCGCCCAGAGGGCGCCTGCGCTTCCTGCGCCCGGGCGCGCTTAGAAACTAGGCCCGATGGAGAATTCGAAGACGGTGGCGTCTTGGTAAGCTGGGTTGCGGTTCAGTGGGAAGCCCCATTCGAAGCGCAATACACCAATTGGTGAATACCAGCGAATACCGAAGCCGACGTCCGCGAAGAAGTTATTGTCTGAAAGGACATCATCCGCGGCACCGATATCGAAGAATCCAGCACCCATGATGCCAGCTTCTTTAACCAAAGGGAACTGTAATTCCGTCTGGTACATGGCCTGCTGAACGCCCCCGTAGAAACGCCAAGCTTTCTCACGAGCTTCCGCCTCGGACTTACCCTCGGCGATCAGATCGTTATAGATCATCTCAGAGAACTTCATTTTACCCACGCGATAGGATCTATAACCACGCAAAGAGTATGGTCCACCCAGAAGGTACAATTCAGAGAACGGAACTTCCTGACCATCCAACCCGTCGATACGGGAATATTGGATGTTATTTCGCCACACTACGTCCCAGAACAGGTTCTTATAGTATCTGAAGTTGGCGTTACCGCGAGTATACTTCAGATCTCCACCCAGACCGGCGTATTCATAAGACGCGCTGGAATAGATCCCTTTGGTCGGCATCTGACGGTCATTACGCGTGTCATATTCAACAGTTCCAGTCATGGAGCTGGTCACACCGGAAGCCGATTCCAACGGGAACAGATCCGGATCCGTGATCAACTTGCCTTCACTGTCGTATTTTTTAGACAGTTTGGTGTCGTCATATTTGTACTTCAGGAAACCACGCGTGTACTCAGCCAGCGGGTGACCCAAACGAATTGCACCACCTGTGTGATTTTCGTCATAGTCCACACGTCCAGTGTTCGCGCTTTGATAAAGATCCGCCCCCAAAGACCAAAGGGTGTCTCGGAAGTACGGCTCAGTGAAGGACAAGCTGTAGTAACTGCCCGTGTTGCTCAAATTCAAGGACGCGCCCAGATTCTGACCTTTACCCAGGAAGTTCGCCTGACTGATGGAACCCTGCAAAGTGAAACCCTGGGAAGTACCGTACCCGGCACCCAACTGGATCTGACCGGTGTTACGCTCTTTCACGGAAATGTCCACGTTCATAACTTCCGTGCGTTCCGGATCGATGGAGGTCTTGAAGTTCACCTCCTCAAAGAAGCCCAGACGCTGGATGTTTTCCAAAGACTGACGACGGCGCGTTTCGTTGTACAGCTCGCCCTCATGAACTTTCAACTCACGACGGATGACCTTGTCACGGGTCTTGGAGTTGCCGACCATGTTGATCTTACCGAAGTAAACTTTGTTACCCTTGTCGAATTCAAACACCAGATCCACGCGACGTTCTTTGTCGTTGAAACGAGTGCGCGGAATAACGTTGGCATAGGCATAGCCCAAGTCACCATACTTCGCCGTCAGATCACTGATGTCTTTTTGCAACACATCGTAAGCAAAAACGCCGTTGTCATCGATCTTGATCACTTCGCGCAATTCGGATTTCGGGAACAAAAGATCGCCGGCAAAATCCACGTCGCCGACATTGTACTGCTCACCCTCTTCAATTCGGATGGTGATATAAATGTTCTTTTTATCCGGTGTCACCGTCACCTGCGGACGATCAACCTTGGCTTGAACATAACCCTGATTCCAGTAAAGGAAGCGAAGGATCTGAACATCACGTTCAAACATCTCCTGCTTGTACTGACCAGAGCCGCTGATGCCAGAGAAGAAGCCGCCCTCTTGAGTCAGCATCTTGCTTTTCAGCGAGCTGTCACCCATGTGGTTGTTACCCAGGAAGGTGATCTTTTTAACTTTTACTTTATCATTTTCACGGATCTTAAAGACCAGACGGACAGTTTCGTCTTTGGTGACCTCTTGAACTTCTGAATCAATCTTGGCCAGGAAGAAACCCTTGTCTTCATAAAGCTTTTGGATTTTCTCCACCGCTTCTTTAACTTTGGCCATATTCAAAAGCTGGTAAGGCTTGATGCCTGTGGCATCGGCAATATCTTCAGACTTTACTTCACTGTTGCCTTCATAAGTGATTTCAACTACAGAAGGTTTTTCCAAAACAGTGTACGTCAGCGTGACGTCTTTGCCGGTGGTCTTGCGATCCACTTGGATGTCGTTGAAGAAGCCCAGATTGAACAACGCCTGCACATCTTCACGGATGTGCTGAGTGCTGTACTGCTCGCCCACTTTGGTGGTGATCTTTGCAAGAATGGCGTCTTTTTCAATTTTACGATTGCCGGCAACTTCGATGGTTTTAACGATCAAACCGGATGTCGCATCCGATGCTTCCGCAGCCGCAACAGGAGCTTTGGCCTTGGCGTTTTTCTTTTTGGCAGGCTGAGCTACCACCGTCGAAGTCATGAATGTGATTAACAGTGCACAAAGAAGCTTACTCAAAGTTCCCATTCCCCGTTATTTTTTAAAAATCTATAAGATTTTTAAGTACTTACAATTTAGACAAGGAATCGTAACTTAAGACCAAGGTCCTGTCAAAGCCACCAGACAAGCAAATCGACTTTTTTAGCCGCAAAGCACAAGCAAATCATGAAGATAGCCCCAGGGCCTTAAGACTGCCATTGACCGTCTTTCATTCTGTACACCTTCGGAAACCTGGTGGCGAAGGTCAGATCGTGAGTCACGATAACCAGGGCCAATTTCATTTCTTCCTTCAGACGGAAGAACAGCTCCTGAATCTTTCCACTGGTGTGGGAATCCAAATTCCCTGTCGGCTCATCGGCGAACAGAATCTTTGGATGGCGCACCAAGGCACGAGCAATGGCTACGCGCTGCAACTCACCCCCAGAAAGCTGGTTCGGATGATGGTCGGCGCGGTCCGCAAGGCCCATGAAATTCAAAAGGTGCAGCGCCTTTTCTTTGGCCACCTTGATAGACTCCCCACCCACACGACAGGGGATCATGACGTTTTCAAGAGCATTGAATTCACTTAAGAGATGGTGGAACTGAAAGACGAAGCCCATCTCCGAGTTGCGGAAGCGGGACAGCTCATCATCACTCATCGCCAGAAGATCGCGACCTTCACAATACAGCTCGCCCTTATTCGGACGATCCAAAGTTCCCATGATCTGCAACAAAGTCGATTTGCCAGCACCGGAAGCCCCAAGAATCGCAAACGCCTCGCCCTCGCGGATATCCAGACTGACACCACGAAGAATTTCAAGCTCACCGACCCCTTGGGTATAGGATTTGTGAATGTCCACGGCACGCAAAAGAATATTTTCGCTATTCACTTCGAAGTCCCTCCACCGGTTCCAGCTTCGCCCCGCGACGTGCCGGCGCAATTGTGGCAATCAAACAGATCACAAGTGTTGCAATACAGATGGCCACGCCATCCACGAAACGGATTTGCAGTTCGATATTTTCCAGACGATAGACCTCGCCGGAAATCAGACTTAAACGCCCCTGCATAAATTCAAACAAATAGGCGATACCGACACCCAGGACAAACCCCAGCACCAGCCCCACCACGCCCATGAACAGCCCCTGACAGACAAAGATCTTCATGATGTCTTTTTGTGACAGGCCCACGGTTTTAAGAATGGCGATATCTTTGAAGCGACGAACGACATTTACAAACAAAGTTGCCGACACATTGAACGCCGCCACGATGGTGATCACCAGCACAACAAAGAAGATCCCCGGACGCTCGACATTGATGGCTTCAAAAAGGTTTTCATTGGCATCACGCCAGTCACGCACCCAGTAAGGAGCCCCCAACACACCGCTTAAGTTGAAGGCAGCTTCACGGGCATGATCCACGTCCTGAAACTTCAACAACAGGCCCGAATAACGGTCTCCAATATCAGCCAGATCCTGGGTGGCTTTTAAATCAGACAAAATAAAACGTTCGTTCCAGTCGTGTTTTCCCAGATCCAAAACACCCTGCACCTTGAAGGCCCCCACCCGGCGCTGGAATTTTGACGGATCCACAGAATCCGCCACTGGCACCACCACACGGAAGGTGTCGCCGACATTGAGGTTCATTTTTTTGGCAAGATTCTTACCCACCAGCGCCAAAGGCACATCCGTGGCCACATTTAAATCATCAGACCCGCTGACAATACGGCGTTTGAAGTTCAAAACCTCATTCACCCTTTGTGTGTCCACACCCTGAATCAAAACACCCGAAATCTGGCCTTTGTTGGCCAAAACCGCTTCAATAAAAACAAAGCGGCTGGTGCTGACCAAGGTGGGTTCGGCCTTGCGAATGCGCTCTTCCAGCTCTTTCCAGTCATCAGGAAAACGTGAACGCTTCACCACTTGTGCATGACCGGAAACTTCCGCCATGGCGGTTTTCAGAGTGTTTTCAAAACCACTCATCACCGCCATCGAGGCCACCAGCGCCGCCACCCCCAAAACCAGTCCCAACAAGGCCAAAGGAGCCGAGCCGCCAAACATGGTTTTGCGCGAGAAAAGCAGTCGCCAGGAAAGCCAAGGCAATGACGACTTCACGAAGGCTGACTTTCCGCCGTCAAAGTGGACTTCAGATAAGACATGATAAACCCATCCAAATCCCCGTCCATCACGTCATCGACCTGATTGGTCTCATGATCGGTGCGGTGGTCTTTGACCATCTGATAGGGATGCATCACGTAAGAGCGAATTTGCGAACCCCATTCATTGGCTTTTTTCTGGGAATTCATCGCGTCTTTTTCTGCATTGCGCTTTTCGATTTCCATTTCATAAAGGCGCGCTTTCAACATCTTCAGGGCTTTTTCACGGTTCTGGATCTGGGATCTTTCCACCTGACAGGTCACAATAACCCCGGTCGGAATATGTGTCATACGAACCGCCGAATCCGTTCTGTTGACGTGCTGACCACCGGCCCCGCTGGCGCGGAAGGTGTCAACTTTCAAGTCTTCCGGACGAACCTCGATATTGATGTCGTCATCCACTTCCGCCCAGGCAAAAACGGACGCAAACGAAGTGTGGCGACGGGCATTGGAATCAAATGGAGAAATGCGCACCAGACGATGCACACCGGATTCAGCTTTCAGATATCCATAGGCATACGGACCTTCAATCAAAAGCGTGCAGGATTTAATCCCGGCACCCTCGCCCTCGGTCATCTCGATGATTTGAACTTTGAAGTCATGCTTGTCAGCATAGCGGGTATACATACGCAGAAGCATCGAAGCCCAGTCGCAGGACTCAGTACCGCCCGCCCCGGAGTTGATGGAAAGGTAGGCGCTGTTGCTGTCCAGCTCGCCATTCAGAACTCGTTTCAACTCAAGTTCTTCACCCAGTTTTTCCAGGGCCACGACTTCACCTTTGGCTTCGCTGAAGCTGCCTTCATCCTGGGCTTCTTCCGCCATTTCCAGCAGAACTTTGGCGTCGCTCAAACGGCCTGCAAAAGTGTCGAATTCACCCACCGCCTTTTCAAGCAGGGCTTTTTCTTTGTTCAGCTTTTGCATTTCAGCAGGTTTTTCCCAGATGGCCGGGTTTTCAGCCTGAATGGAGATCTCTTCCAGGCGTTTTTTCTTGCGATCTAAGTCAAAGATACCCCCGAAGCTCCTTCGAGAAGGCTTCGAGAGACACGATTTTACTTTTAATTTCAGAGGCTTCAGTAACGATAGACATAGGCCCAGTGTAATCACAGGGCCCAGTCTGTCAAGAAAAACGCCTCCGAGAGAAGGGAGGGGAAAATCTCTCGGAGGCGACAGTATGGGAGAAACACACATCTGCCTATTACAAAGGCGATGCCAACCGGGTCTCTTCTGACTATTTGCGAAATGAATGCAGGAAAGCGCCGAAAACACGGGCCGCGCGAAGGAATCGTTCAAACTTTAGACAAAACCACGGACGCAAAAGGTCCCTTTGGGGTCTTTCTGCGAGGTTTCGATTGTCTTGTCGATTTTAGAGGGAAAAGAGGCCTTATTTACCAGAAACTTTTTTCAAAAGGACTTCGAAAGCCGCATCCTGAATGCCGAACATTTCAAGAGCGTCGGCCTCACTGGTTTCGTGATCGTACCCCAGCAAATGAAGCACCCCATGCAAAAGCATGTAACCCAGCTCCTGCTGATAAGTAAGCCCATGCTCTTTGGATTGCCGCTTTAAAACCTCGGGGCATAAAACAAGCTCCCCTAAAGAACCCGGATCCATCGAGTCAAAACTCAGCACATCCGTGGCGTAGTTCTTACCGCGAAACTCCATGTTGATTTTCTGAGCGGGTTTTTTATCCAAAAAGACCAGCGTCAGTTCGCGACGGGCCTGATCCGCTTTCAGCACTTTTTTGCGCTTTAACTCAGTCACCACAAGATCCATCCAGCTTTGAATGAATTTGCGAGGCGCCGCGTGTTTGGATTCATTGACGATCAAAACTTCCATGATCAACCCTGTGATGGCGTGTGACCGACATCCCCCAAGCCGCCACCGGCACTGCGAGGATAATCAATACGCTGGTGATAGATCCCCAGAAGAATGCGGATGAACGCGGCTTCGACCTTGGAGATGTCTTTCAGGGTCAGATTACATTCATCCAACTGCCCGTCAGAGAACTTTCTTTGCGTGATGTTTTTAACGATGTTCTGCAGACGTGCCGGAGTCGGCTCATCCAAAGATCGAGCCGCCGCTTCGATACTGTCGGCAAGCATACACAATGCAGCTTCGCGGAACTGCGGTTTCGGCCCCGGATAACGGAAGTCCTCTTCCCCGATCTCCGGACCGTCTTCTTTTTTCAGATCCAGAGCCTTGTTGTAGAAATAAGAAATCAGCGTGGTTCCATGGTGCTGCAAAACCCCGTCAATGATCGGTTTACCCAGTTTGTAGGCCATGCCCATTTCCACCCCGTCTTTTACGTGAGCGATCAAAAGGGTCTTACTCATAAACGGAGAAATATGATCATGCGGGTTGTGGCCCGGCTTCTGATTTTCAATAAAGTAATTGGCGTGCTCCATTTTACCGATGTCGTGGTAATAGCACATCACTTTACCCAGCAATGGATTGGCGCCGATTTCTTCCGCGGCCGCTTCCACCATCGAACCCACCATCATAGAGTGGTGATAAGTTCCCGGGGCTTTAACGATCATTTCTTTTAGCAGCGGGTGATTCAGGTTGCTCAATTCAAGCAGTTTGACGTCCGTGGTGTAGTTGAAGACCGACTCCAGAAGTGGAACAAACATCATCGCCACCAGGGCCGAGAAAATACCCCCCAGGAAGCCCGCGGGGATTGAAAGCAGAATTTCTTTTACGCCGCCCTCTTGATCGAACTTGGTCATGGTCAGAATGAAGGCAATCATCGCTGCATTCACTAATCCCGTGCGCACACCGGCATAATAAACGTCGTTACGGGTTTTGCAGTTATAAACCCCGCGCGCCGCCGCGATACCGCCCACCAGGGACACGAACATAAAGGCGAAGTTGTAATCCACCATGATGCCCAGGCACACGGACAGGAAGGCCGTGAACAACCACACGATTTCACCGTAAGTGATCAGCAGCCCCACCAGCATCGGACCTGCCGCCACCGGAGCCGCATACAGGAAGATCGCCGGAGGCAGGAAGTGGCCCAGTTTTGAAGCAAACGCCGCATCCGTGATGAACATGTAAATCTTGGTGAAGAAGATAATGCCAAAAGCAATCAGCATCATGACGGAAACGTCTTTGAATTCGATTTTCACTTTATTGATGGTGAAACGCTTCAGGTAAGAGAAAAACACCAAAATCGCCACCGACAGCATCAGCGCCATGGAAAGCGACATGATGTCTTTGCCCTTGTCCGCGCGGATGTTTTCAATCTGCTTGATCACCGCCATCTGGAACGGCTGAACCACCGAACCTTGCGCGATGATGCTCTGATTCTTTTTAATCGTGATGGTCACCGGAATCACCGCATCACGCGCGGCCTGACGGCGGCTGGCGGTTTCCTGCTTGTTCAGGGTCATGTTCGGAACAACCAAAGAACGGGCAAAGTAAAGGATATTGGCCTGATCCGATTCCGAGAAACGATTCAGGTCTTTTTTCAGCTCCAGTTCGAAGTTTTCCGGGGACTGCAGATCCAGGATTTCTTCACGCGGGATCGGGAATTCTTTCCCCAGATTGTTTTTGTGCACCACCCGACCCAAAACAGCAGCCTGGCTGGCCGGAATGAAGCGGTCCGGCGCTTCAGCCACTTTGCGGTCGTACCAGTTTTCAAGGTTGCGGATAACGATGGCTTCAATGCGCGGATTGAATCGAAGATCAATCAGCCACTCGAACATAAAGTCCGAAACCCCCACACCCAGCTCTTTTTCAAACTGCTTTTTGTACTGGAAGAAATCCTTCACCGCGATCCGGTACTGGGCCGGGGCCGTCGGCCACTTGGTTTCGCGGTAATAAGCACGCATGGTGCGGAAAGAGTGAATCAGGTTGACCGACACACGTTCAAAGACGCTGGTGTCATAGTCGTAAACGATCGGCACCGCGTATTCCGCCTTCAGGCGTTTTTCCTCGGTGGTGACCTCGTCGGTCATTTCAAAGCCGATGGGCGACGTGACATCGTACTTCGCCACATCACCGACATTGAAGTTGTATGGAATATCGAACTGATAGAAGATCGTGTAAGAAAGCAGTACGCAATACAGGAAGATCAAAGCCGCGCGACGGATGAAGAATTTTTCCTCCATGAGTTGCACAATACGACCCAGGAATGTCTTCTCCAAACCGATGGAATCCACCCAGTCCAAAAACTTCAGACTGTGATCCTCATAGTTGACCCGCTTGGCTGGGCTTTCGCCCTTTTTTGGATTCTTACCTCGTTGCATATCTAGTTTTTCTACGGTAACCCATATTGCAAAAATTGTCGAAATCACTATGCATTTGTGTTAGCAATAAAGAGATTCCATCAGAAAGTCGAGGAGTCCCGATGCCACACATTCCCTCCAACTTACGTCATATTGAGTCCTTAGTCGAGATCGTTGCTTCCTTGCGCGGCCCGGGAGGTTGCCCCTGGGACAAAGAACAGACTCACGAGTCTTTGACTCAATACGCAATTGAAGAGACTCACGAACTGGTCGAAGCCCTGGAACTGCCCGCTTCCGATACGGCGAAAGATCTGAAAATGAAAGAGGAACTGGGGGATGTCCTCTTTCAAGTGGTTCTGCACGCTCAGCTTGCCGCCGAACGTGGAGCTTTTACTCTGGAAGATGTGATTGCCGGAATCAGCGAAAAACTGGTACGCCGCCACCCGCATGTCTTCGCGGACACCCAGGTTGCCGACACCGCCGAGGTCATCCGCAACTGGGAAGAAATCAAGAAACAAGAGAAGGCTTCTTCTGCCGCACCGTCGCCATACGCACTGAATGTGCCTCCCCTGCCGGCTTTACAGAAAGCCTACAAAATCGGCAAACGCACTGAAAAGTTGAAATTCGACTGGGAAGACATGGATGGTGTCCTTGCCAAAGTCGAAGAGGAATATCAGGAGCTGCGCGAAGCTTTGGATGAAGGCACTGACAGCGAGATCGAACACGAGTTGGGAGACGCCCTGTTTTCGCTCGCCCAGTTGGGACGTCATGTGCAGATGGAACCCGAGCAGGTTTTGCGCAAAGCAAATCAGCGTTTTGAAAATCGCTTCAACACCATGGTGGAACTTGTCGCGAAAGATCACAAAGATTTTTCAGCAATGACCCTTGAGCAAAAAGAAGAGTACTGGCAGAAAGCCAAATTACTTTTGAAGAAGAAATAATCCAAGGGACCTTCCATCGAAGGTCCCTTTTCTTTTAAGCCTCGTAATAAAAGAGGACATTGGTTGTGACGACAAGTTCGACAGTTCCGAGTATCTTCTAATTTCGACGCGCACTTAGCCTGGAAAACGAGACGGAAAGCCTGACAAACTGGCTATAGGTTTTACACAAGAAAATATTTTGGAAAATGATTGATTTAACAACACCCTGTTATTTCACACACTTAGCGTGTCTCAATTCTAGACCAATTAAAAAATAAAAAACGAATTCATGCAGTTACCTGAAACCTGAAATTTCAGTTTTGGGTTGTTTTAAACGAAACTGAATCCATCAAGAAGCATGGTGGGGCTCAGGAGGGCATAACCGTATGAAAAAAACAGTCGCTAGCAAAGCACTAATGATGGCTTCAGCAGTGGCACTGGTAGCTGGTTGCAGCAAGGGGACTGGTTCTTACTCCCTCTTGAATGATGCAGAAGACTACAAGCAACAAGCAGTCTTCATTCCGAAGCAGATCGACATCCTTTGGGTGATCGACAACTCCGGCTCCATGAAAACCTCTCAGGACAATCTGGCGGCTAACTTCCAGTCTTTCATCTCGCGCTTCCAACAGTACAACTATGATTTCCACATGGCCGTAACGACAACTGAGGCCTGGGAAAAACAATTCAATTCAGGCAGTGATAAAGCCCGCATCAAGGACGGTGCGGTACTACAGACAAATCCAAGAATCGAAACTCACTCGGGCGTGTTCATTATGGACAAGAACACCGCGAATCTGAGTGATGTATTCTCTACCAACGCCAAGCAGGGAACGCTGGGTAATGGTGATGAACGTGCGTTCTCAAGCTTCAAGGAAGCTTTGCTTGAGCCGCAAAATGCAGGATTCCGCCGCAGCGAAGCCTTCCTGGCGGTGATCATCGTCAGTGACGAAGAGGACTTCTCGTCTTCCTCTGCGGCTTTCAACGAAAGTTACAGCAACGCCAACCTTCACACAGTTCAAAGCTATGTGGACTTCCTGGATGGATATGTTGGCAGCCGCAACTATTCCGTCAGCACCATCACGGTTCCTGACGACGCCTGCAAAACCACTCTGTCCACAGACGGTTTTGCGCGCAAGATCTCTACTCGCCTGCCAGAACTGGCAACTTTAACTGCGGGCGTGAAAGGGTCTTTGTGCTCTAACTTTGGTTCTACTCTGGAGCTCATCTCTGATTCCATCATCCAGCTTTCCAGCGTCTTTAAACTGAATCGTGAACCACAAGAGGACACGATCGTGATCACGGTAAACGGAGTTTCCGTGCCTAACGACGCAGTCAACGGATGGACTTACGATGCATCCAACCTGACCATCACCTTCCACGGAAGTTCGGTGCCGGCAGCGGATGCAAATATCACGATCGACTTCTATCCTAAGTCGATTAAACTGTAAAAGGATGTTGTATGGGTGGGGTACAGACAGCAACTAATCAGCAGCAGTGGTATATTCTGCGCGGGGAAATGAAATACGGTCCCTACGAGTACAGATCACTGATCACGATGATCCAAAATGGCGAGCTCTACGATTACAACTTCGTGTGGGCTTCGCACCTGGAAAATTGGACTTTGCTGGGCGATCTTCAGGAATTTTCCAAAGACCGTCTGTGCAGACTGATTGAAACCAAGGATCATATCGCAGGCTCATTCAAAGACAGAAAGTGTCCACGCGTGGATCTGGAAACTCCGGTCTATGCGCACAACGATCACAACTTTTTTGACGGCCACACCTTGAGTGTGAGTGAAAACGGGGCGTTGGTTCTTTTGAACGATCCCCTGCTTCTGCCCGGCCAAAAGATTCTGCTCAACTTTAGAACCTCTGAGGTGAACCCTCAGACATTCAACGTGCTTTGTGAGATTATTCGCAAGAATTACTCCAAGCAGAGACTCAACGTTAAATCCGGTTTGCATTACGCTGTTCGTTTCCTCTCAGTGCAAGAAACCGGTATGGCTCAATTAACAAAATGGACACGCGGTGGCGTTTCCAAGGAGGAAACAAATGATGGCATTCTTAAAGTTCATGAATGATTCCGGTGTTGTCGGCTGGTTTATTCTGCTGGTGGGCGTGGGCTCTCTGGTACTTGTGGCCGAACGCGCAAAAGCTCTTTACAAAGAATACGGAATGAATGTGGATGAATTCATGGGCAAAGTTCAGAACCTGGTTCTGGCTAAAAAGCTCGATGAAGCTCTGCTTCTTTGTGCCCAACTTGAGAAAAAGCCATTGGCTTCTGCCTTCAAGACCATTCTTGAAAAAGCCGACCGTGATGACGACACAATCTTCCAGGCACACGACATCGCCTTGAGCGAAAACGTGCCTTTGTACACCAAGCGCCTGCACTACCTTTCCATGCTTGCCAACGTGGCGACATTGTTGGGTCTGTTGGGTACGATCCATGGTCTGATCCTTTCGTTCCAGGCGGTTGCATCTGCTGACCCGGCACAAAAACAAGCCCTGTTGGCACACGGTATCTCTGTGTCCATGTATACGACGGCTTTGGGTCTGGCAGTAGCGATTCCGGCGATGGTGTTCTTCTCGATTCTGACTGCCCGTCAAAATGAGCTGATCGAAGATATGTCTGAAAAGTGCTCCAAACTTACAGAGCTTCTGACCAGCGCCCATATCCCTAACCTGACTCGCCAGAACGTGTTCCCGGATCACGTGACGGCACCAAGTGTGACGCCTCCGTCCCCAGGCCAGAAGGTCTCCTAACGGAGGCCTTTTCCCGGAGCGGTGGACCTTACATAACTAAGGATGGGACAATTTTATGAGACGCGCACGCAAGATCAAAGTTGATCATAACAGTGAGTTCGAGCTGGATTTGGCGCCATTGCTGGCCGTGATGGTGAAGCTGGTTCCGGTTCTGCTTGTATCATCCGCCTTTGTGCAGATGATGGTCATTGAAACTGAACTGCCGCAGGTGGTAAGCGAAGCTATCCAGCGCCAGGAAAATCAGAATACTCCGACCAATGTGGCGATGGAAATCGATGCCAAAGACGGCATCCGTATCATCATCACCGAAAAAGGCCAGGAAAAAGTCGAGACCATTCCATTGAAGGACGGCGCTTTCGACATGAACACCCTCCATCAGAAACTGGTGGCGGTAAAAAAGGCCCATCCGGAAGTATTCAAGCTTGAATTGAATCCCGACGGCAAAGTCCCTTACGACACCATTGTGAAAATCATGGACGCTGCCCGACAGGCCCGCGACAACACGGTCAAGTTCCCGGTGTTTGACACCAAACAGGGCAAGAACGTGGAAACCAATTACATGTTCCCAGAGATCATCTTTGCGAACACCATGGAGGGCTAAGCCATGTCACGTCGTCGCAGATATGAACCAAAAACAAAAAAGAACTCCACATTTGGTCTGAATATCACGTCTATGACTGATATGTTCACAATCATGCTGGTGTTCCTGCTGCAAAGCTATTCAACATCGGAAGTTCAGCTGAATCCCGAGAAGGACATCCGCCTTCCATCTTCGGCTTCAATGACGAATGCAACAGAGTCGATCAAGCTTTCTTTGAGCGGAAACGAGCTGAAGATCGACCAGACAAAGATTGCTGATGTGAAAAATGCCGACTTCCTTCCGCAGGATCTGGAAGACAAAGACAGTAACTTCATCAAGCCCCTGTTCCAGGAGCTGGATAAGATCGCCAAGTCCGAAACCGAGAAGGATAAAGCTCATGTGAAAGAGGGCCGTATCCTTCTGCAGGCAGACAAGGATCTGCCGTACGCGACGCTGAGAAAAGTGATGTACACCGCTTCAATGGCGGGGTTCCCTCAGTTGAAGCTTGTCACCATGGTTGGAGAATAAGTTTATGATTCGCACAATAGTTCTGCTTCTAGCATTTCATCTGTTCTCACATTACTGCTTTGCTGCCGACAAAAACACCAAAGGGCTTCTTCCTGAAGTCAGCATGACCCAGGGCAGTGAAAGCGATAACGAGAAAAAGGCTTTCAGCAGCGAGATCATGATCACTCGCTCTGAAAACAGAGCTATTGAGTCCCTGCAAGTTATCATCAAAAAAAACAAAGGTGCCAAGAACGAAGCTGATCTGTGGTACCGCCTGGCGGAGCTGTACATGAGACGCTCCAAGTCCGGCCGCTTCTTTGACCTTCATCAGGACACTCCCCTGATGAAGCTTTCGCCGTTCCCGGTGCCAAACGAACGTGGCGCTGAGGCCATTAAACGTGCGATCAAGATTTACACCAAAATCGAAATGGACTTCCCGCATTTCAAACAAATGGATGCGGTTTTGTTCAATAACGCCTTCGCCAATCAGCAGATTGCGCAGTACAAGGTGTCTGAACTGCTTTACCACAAACTTTTGACTCAATTCCCTAAATCCCCGCTGATCGCCGATGGTACTTTGGCGGTGGGTGAACTGCTTTATGACCAGGGTAAATTCTCTCAGGCTCTGGAGCACTTCCTGCGCGTGGAAAAATTCCCGAACAGCCGTGTTTATTCCTACGGCATGTACAAGGCCGCCTGGGCTTACTACAACATGCGTGACAGTGAAAACGGCATCAAGAAACTGGTACAGGTTGTAAAAACGAACCCACCGTTGCAGGACGGCGAGGTGCCAACCAACCGCCACAACCTGCGTCGTGAGGCCATGCGTGACCTGACGGTGTTCATCGGTGACTCTTATCCAGCCAACAAGCTTTATTCTTTCTTTGAAGATCTCGCCACAGAAGAAGAACTGGGTCAGTCCATGATTGACCTGGCGAAACTTTACGAATCCCATTCCCGCCAGAAAGAGATGAATATCTTCCTGGAAGAATACATCGACAAACGTTCGATGGGTCCGGACGTGGTGCGCTCTCACCTGTTCCTGGTCGAAGCCAACGAAACTTTGAAGAAACGCGACAAGGTTATCAACCACCTGCAATACGCATCGGACCTTTGTAAAAAGGACTCCGCTTGGAGAGGCATGCAGAAAGTGGACGTTTTGGAATCTTCCTGCGTGGAAGGATTCCGTCACACCAGCCTCGACATGGCCAAAAAATGGTGGGAGATCTGGCTTAAGAACAAACAAAACATGGAATTCTCGGATTTGACCCAGCAGTTGTTCAAACTGATTCTGGAAAACGAGGACCCGACCAAACCAGACCTGAAAACCCGTTTTGCTTACGCGGAACTGCTGTTCCAACTGCAAAAGTATGACGAAGCCAGCGTTCAGTATAAAATGGTCGGCGACAAATCCGCAGAACCAGTCATGAAACACGATGCGAACTATGCGGCCCTGTATGCCAAAGAAAAAAGCATCGAAAAGAAAAAAGACCCACTCAAAGAAGCTGAACGCAAAGAACTTGCTGCCAACTATCTTTCCAAGCATCCAACTGGCAAGTTTGCGACTTTGATCAAATTCAAAATCGGTCACATTGCATACGAGGAAGCCAATTATCCGGAAGCGGAAAAATGGCTGATGCCACTGACATCCCTGAAAGGGGCTGACAACGCCGACATCAAGAAAAAATCCGAGGATCTGATCCTGGATATGATGAACCTGCGCAAAGATTACGCAGGCATCAAGGACTTCTCAAAGAAAGTCATGGCATCCAGTGCTGACGACGGCCGCAAGAAAAGCATGAATAAAATCATGGAAGAGGCGCATTTCACTGAAATCCAGGAGTTTGCCAAGACTGGCGACAAAAACCAGGCATCTGAAAAGCTGATGTCCTTCGCCAAAGAACACGAAGGCTCAAAACTGGCACAGGATGCTCTGTGGCAGGCCCTGAGTCTGCAATACAGCGAAGGCCGTGTATATGACGCTGCAGAAGCTTCTGTGAAATTCGTGCAGAAACATCCTGATGACAAACGCAACCTGGATGCTTTGAAAGAAGCGGCCAAGGCTTACGCGGATGTCGGTCAGATCTCTAAATCCGCAGAGACTCTTTTGAAGATTGCGGATCTGGACAAGAAAAACCGCAACACTCACCTGGAACTTGCGGCGGACATTTATATCCTTGAAAAGAAAAACAAGGAAGCCCGTGCCGCGTACATGGGCATCCTGAATGGCGCTGATAACAAAACCCTGCAGCGTATTTATGGCAAATTGATGGATTCCTACAAGTCCGAACCACGCTCTGGCGAACTTGAGAAAATCCAGAACCAGGTTCTGGCAAAGGGGCTTGAACCTTACACAACTCAGATCATGATTGACCGCGCGAAGGCCTTGCTGGATTCCGGCAAAACGACCGCAGCCTTTGATCTGGCGATGAAAGCCAACGGTCGTGACGTGGCGCCGGAAATACGTGCGGAAGCCCGTCTGATTCAGGCCCGTATTCTGGAAAAAGAGCTGGTCGCACAAAGTGTGAAAGCCCGCGAGGAAAAATTCGCGATGGTGCTTTCCATGAAAACCGAGAAACTGGACAAGGCGCACACGGCTTACTACACCACTCTGAAGATGTCGAAGGATCCATTCCAGCAGTTGGAAGCCATGCGCGGTATTGACCGTTGCTACGACAACTTCATCTCAAGCCTGACAAACATGCCATTGCCGGCATCACTGACTCCGGCCGATCAGGAAGCTTTGCGTGGTGAGATCGCAAAACTGACAGCGCCGATCCAGGAAAAGAAAAATGAAAACGAAGCCAAACTGAAAGTTCTGGCTGCCGCCAAAGGACAGGCCGCAACGAATGAGCGCAGCTTTGCCTCCATCCGTGTGGATCAGACAGTTCCACCGGTGGCCCAATACCCTGCCGCTGACAAAATGACAGCTTATCTTCCAGCCTCCTCGGACATGACCATCGGCAAGGTGTCCCGTTTTGAGACCCGCACTCCGAAAGCTTGTAACAGAAGTGCCATCCTGACCGGCCAACTGGCGAATGTGAACACTTTGGAAGTTGCAGGAAATTGTTATTATTCTAGACAGTACGAGATGGTTGAAAAACTGGGTCTGGAACTTGCGAAGTCCAAAGACACGCGTGCCTTAGGTCTGTTCTATGCCAGCGTTGGTGCGGATGCCCGCGGTTATAACGACAAGGCGATGTGGATGATCGATGCCGCCCTGAAAGTTCAGCCGGAAGCAGCACCATACGTGTATCAGAAAGCCCGTCTGCTTTACAAAGAAGACGGTATGAATTCCGCGATGCCGTTTTTCGATAAAGTTTTAGACATGCAAATGGCTTCGACGGAAATGAAAACTTTCGCTGGAGTGAAGGCATTCTCAGAGGGAGATTTTACGAAGGCAATTGAAAATTTCTCTGCAATCTCTAAAGAACAATTGTATACTTTGAACGTGGGCACTCTGATGAGTGAAGCTTACGCCCAGAAGGGTGAAGTCGACAAAGCACTGAGCGTGGTGAAAGACCTGCTTGGCAGCAAGAAAGACAACACTGATTTCCTTCTGCAGCAGGCTCACTTGTTTGAGACCTACAAACAGAGTCCAACGCTTGCGCTGGATTCTTATGAAAGAGCATTTAAAGCCAGTCAGCAATTGGAAATGCGCGACTGGTTGGGTAAGAAAATACAGTATTTGAAAAATCAAAACAAAGTCGGTCAGCACG
Organism: Bdellovibrio bacteriovorus; assembly: GCF_002208115.1. Taxonomy (NCBI): domain Bacteria; kingdom Pseudomonadati; phylum Bdellovibrionota; class Bdellovibrionia; order Bdellovibrionales; family Pseudobdellovibrionaceae; genus Bdellovibrio; species Bdellovibrio bacteriovorus. The sequence goes on from NZ_CP020946.1 coordinate 2,387,625, forward strand.
TTATCTCGGGAGACTTGTAGTATGGAGGGTACAAGTGAAATCTATCATCACAGCGATGGTTGCTTTCATTCTCTTGGGAGCATCGGCTGGCTTTGCCAAACAAAGAACAGTCCGTAAAGTCCAGGAAGTCAATTTCGGTGACATGAACCTTAAGGGAACGATTCGGAACCCTGACGGCGCCTATCTTGTGCAAAAAAGAGGCATCAAGTTTATGCCTCTTTACGATGTGCAGAAAGATATGGATGGCCGTATCCGCGAATCAGCTCTCTACTTGAACAACTAGTTTCATGAGGTGTCACATGCTCACGTTGATTGTGCGTCAATCCCTGAAAAACGGGACGGCGAAAACTTGGAAGTTAAGATCCAATAACAAAACCCACACCTTCGGGTCCTCCCGTCTGGCCGATGTGATTTCTATCGCACCGGATTCCAAGGGCATCCAGGGTCTTTTTGAATACCGTGACGGAGCCTGGTGGTATGTCGATCTGGACATGAACACCAGCGCTTCCGCTAAGGGCTCTCCGGCTTTGCGCCTGGATGAGGAAAAGTCCCTGACTATCGGCGACTGTACATTGCAGTTCACTCCGGTGGTGAAAGAAGCGGATTTGTATCTGCGCCTGGAAAAGGCCGGCAAAGAACAGCGTGAAGCCGGAAAGCAGTTCCAGCTTTACATCGTAAAACATAACGATCAGGTTCTTGAAACCAAGATCCTGCCTATGAACAAAAAATTCAAACCTTCCATGGCGATGACTCCAACAACAGTCGCTTGTGTCCCTTCCCAGGAATGGCACAAACAAATGGTCGGTGAACTTGAAGTGAAACAAAGAACCGTTTCTTTGGAAGACGCCGCCCGCATGGCCCGCCTTTCCACAGACCAGTTGATGGATGAAGACTCCAAAAAAGGTGTATTTATCGTTCTTGGTGCGGCTTTGTTCCTGGTGACAGTGGGATTGTTCTCGCCAAAATCCCAGGATCTTGAAGTGGTTGCAGCTCCGCCAAAAGCGGCGCAGAAAATCATTGTTAAAACTGAGATCAAACCCAAACGCAAAAAAGCCGAAGCCGCCCCTACCCAACAGGTGGTCGTGAAAGAACAAGCTCCGGCAGCCAATCAGAAAACGGCGGAGATGCCTACTGGTGGCAGCAAAGTTTCCAAAATGATGAAGTCCATTTCCGGCGGTCGTATTTCCCAGCTTCTGGGTAAAGTTTCCGCTCAAGCCGCTCGTTCCGGCAACGTCGTTATCGCCACAGGCGTGAAAGCAGGTTCCGGCGCTTCCGGTCGTGCCCTAGCGGCTGTCGGCAGCATGGAGCGCTCCGGCCGTGACTGGGGTAACGAAGGTGCTGGTTCCGGTGGTGGTGTCGGCACTGTCGGCCGTGGCGGTGGCAACAGTGCCACAGGTATGGGCGGTCTGGCAGCGGGCGGCACCGGTTCCGGTGGCGTGGGCCTGATCGAAGAGGAAGGCGAAATTACTGGCGGTCTGGACAGAGAGATCATCGCCCAGTACATCAAATCCAAACTGGGTCAGATTCTGTATTGCTATGAAAGACAACTGAGTGCCAAACCGGATCTGTTCGGTAAGGTCGCTGTGAAATTCACGATCGGTCCATCCGGTCAGGTGGAACAGCAGCTCATTGGGGACACAACACTTAAGAACGCAACCGTTGAGGGATGTATATTGAATAGGGTTGCCGCGTGGAAGTTTCCTGCTCCACAGGGGGGAACACGCGTGCTAGTGACTTATCCATTCTTATTCAAAAGTACAAACTAAGGCGGGGGTTATATCATGTTGAAGAAGACAATTCTAATGTTCATCCTGACGGCATCTCAGGCATTTGCACAGCAGGCGGCAGACAGCAAAGCTGATCAACGCGGCAGCGACAAGCTGGACATCAAAAAGCTGGAGCAGAAATACTGGGCAGCCAAAGACGACGACTTCAGTGTCGTTCAGAACAGACGTTACGTGAAAGCGGAACGTTTCTATCTGACCGGTGCTGCGGGTATTCCGTTCAATGACCCCTACAGCACAGGAACTATCGCTGGCGGAAGCCTGGGGTATTTCTTCAATGAACGCTGGGGTCTTGAAGGCAGCTACAACTCTGCAAGCCTGAAAGACAACGATGCGGTAAAACAATTCGTTGATACCTACGGCGCGATTCCGGACCACAACGTTTTGAAGTCATCCTATTTCCTTTCCGGTATCTGGGTCCCTTTCTATGCGAAAATGAGTGTGGTTGACAAAGCCATCATCTATTTCGACATGGGTATCTCGTTCGGTGTGGGGTCACTGAACTATGAAATCACCCAGGCCGAAGGCAACGTCTCCAAAGACACCATGGCCTACAAACTGGGCGTGTTCCAGCAGATCTTCTTCTCTGAGCATTTTGCCATCAGAGCGGATTTGGTCAACACCTGGTCCACTCAGGAAAAGATGAAGTACTATGCTCCGGGCACAAACGTGGGCGGTACTGTCGTGGGTGGTCAGCGTGATCTGGGCAGTGAAACGATCAACGATACATCACTGATGATTGGTATCACGTACTGGCATTAATTTTCTCCAGGGTGGGGGGATTTATGAACAAGTCATTAAGCATTCTGATTACTATTCCATTTCTGTGCGGCACGGCTTTGGCTGAGCCCGCACTGAAAGTCAAAAAAGGCGGCCGTCCAGCGGCTGCCAGCCTGAAGGTCAAATCCAGCCTGGTTCCGACTTTTGATGTCTATCAAAAGAAAGTGGTGAAAGGCAAAGTCGAGGTCTTCAAGGTTAAAAACATTCCTTTGCTGGATGTCGGTGAAGAGCGCGAACTCGAGGCCTCTGAAATGAGCCCGCTGCGCCTCCCCGCCTCCCGCGAAGTCACTTTGAAAGAAACCCGCCGTCGTGAATCTCCAGTGGCCATTGATTTTGTCCTGAAGCCTTACACGGACGTGGTAAACCCGGCCAAATCCCTGACCACAGCGGATGCCTTCAACAAAATTCCGGATGTCAAAATCCTGAATCCGGTGGCAGAACCTGTGACCAAGGATCCTCTGGTGCAACTGGCGAAGCTTGAAGACATGCAGCCGAATGACTACAAACTGCTGCAGGCTTTGATCTTCCTGGAAATCCAGAAGAACTACGAACTGGCGATGGGTCTGTTCTCGGAACTGATCGAGGACCCGGAACACCGGATTGAGGCTTTGTACCACTATGCCATGACAGCCAAGGGCCTGGGTCTGCACTCCGAGTTCCGCCAGTACATGATTCAGGTGGCGCAGGAAACCAAATCCAAAGAGTGGCAGCAAAAAGCAACTGAAGCCCTGGTTCAGAACATCAACACACTGGAAACGTCCGACATCGCTTTGATCGACCCTTTGGTGATCAAGCATGAAATGGACATCACCAAGAATGATGACTACCAGATCACCCGTGCCAAATACTATTCAGACAAGGGCCAACTGGGCCTGATGGAAGACGCTTTGATCTTTATCGGCGAAAAGTCCCCGCGTTATCCGGAGGCTTTGCTGCTGAATGCCCTGTTCAACTATCGTCAGGGTAAAGTCGAAGAAGCCACCATCTATCTGGAAAAGCTGATGACTGCGACCGAGGCCGACAAAACATCCCAACTGCGTTCTGTGGGTGCTTTGACTCTGGCGCGCATGCAGTTCCAGAAGTCCCAGTATAAAGAGGCCTTCCAGTCTTATCTGAAAGTCGATAAATCCAATCCTCTGTGGCTGCAGGCTATGGTGGAAAGCGCGTGGACTCAGATTTTGGGTGAGGACTATGAAGGGGCTGCGGGGAACATGTTCTCTCTGCACACGGACTTCTTCAAAAACGCGTTCTCTCCGGAATCCTATGTGGTGCGCACTGTGGGTTACCTGAACCTGTGCCAATACGGTGACGGTGTGCAGGTGCTGAATGAAATGAAAAAGAAGTATGCCCCTTGGAAGCAGAAGCTGGCTGCCTACAGCTCTTCCCACAAGGATTCTTCCGCATACTATGAAACTGTGAAGGGCTGGTTGAAAAACTCAGACCTTAAGGAAGTTGACGGTCTGCCACGTTCCTTCATTGTGGAACTGGCGCGCCACCCTGCTTACATGAGCGTGCAAAAGCAGATCAACGCCTATGAGGACGAGATCGTGAAATTCAACCGCATCGCGCTGACTTTGGTGAAAAAAGAGCGCGAGCTGATTGCCAAACAAAACGAGGCCAACAAAGAACTGGCTGACGCGAAAAAAGGACTCAAAGGCGACAGCCCTTCTGAATCCACCGTGGCGGCAGTGCAAAGAGCCGAGCAGAAACTGCTGAGCTATCGCATCCAGTTCCACATTGCCAAGAAAGCCCGCACGTCCATCAAGAATCTGCGCGCAACTGGCATGGCCCGTATTGAAAAAGAAAAAACAGTGCTGCGTGCCCAGGCATCCCAGGCTTTGAAAGGCCGCTTTGACGAGATGCTGGCAGGTCTGGACAAGGTCCTGGATCAGAACGATGTTCTGCAGTACGAGCTGTACTCTGGCGCCGGTGAGCACATCCGCTATCAAATGGCTGGTGGTGAGATCAACGAAAAAGAACGTCCGGAGCTGAAGGTTCAGAAGGAAAAATCCCTGAACTGGAAATTCAAAGGTGAAATCTGGGAGGACGAAGTGGGTCACTATCGTTCTTCTTTGAAAAATGTTTGTGCCCAAGAAGGTCAGGACGGCAGTGTGGCCGGCTTGTCTGAACAATAAGGAAAGGATTTTCAAGATGAAATTCGCTAAAGCAATGACGACTTTGTCCCTAGGTGTTTTGATGAGTCTTGGCACAACCGCAATGGCGCAGAATTCCGCCAAAGAGGGCCTGGAGAAAATCAAAGGCAATCTGAACAATTCAAAAACCAACCTTCAGGAGTATGAAAAGAACCTGAAAACCGTGGAAGGAAATCTGTCGGAAGTGGCCAAAGCCAAGTCCCAGGTTGAAAACCAGCAAAAGCAGGTTCATCAGCAGGCTGAAGAAAACAACCAGGCCATGGGCCGCATCGGTGGTCAGGAAAAGGAAATTCAGGGTCTGATCAACGAAGAAAAAAACAAGATGGCGCAGGAATCCCAGAAGATCGCGGAACTGGAAGCCATGATTGCAAAGATCAAAGAAAACCAGAAAAAGCGCGAGCTGAACATCAACGACTATCAGTTGCAGATGTCCCAGTTGACGGAAGAAAAGAAAATCTGGAATTCACGTGCGGCAACTTTGAAAGAACAGAACGAACAGGTGAACCAGAAGCTTCGCGGCCTGGCCAGCGAAGAGAACGAATGGAAAGCCAAACAGCGCGGCTATCAGGGCGAAGTCAAACGCTGGAGCAAAGAGGTTGAAAGACAGCAAAAGATCAGCGACAGCTACAACTCTTTGGCTGAAGTGAAGTAAACCCTCGCTTTTAAATAGAACCACCCAGGGACTTCTTCCGCCCGCGGAAGAGTCCCTTTTTTTTGCCCGACGTTCATCTACATTCATTGCAAGAATTTAATCTTACGAGGAGAAAACATGAACGCCACCGGAATCGGATCCTGGTTCAGAGGGATCAAAGGAAAGCTACTTCTAGCCGCAGCATTGCCCGTCATCGGCTTTAGCATCGTCTATGCAATTTCAAATCAGGGAATGAAAGGCTTTGAAGCCTATCTGGAAAACTCCCACAAAAATATCATTCCGAATCTGCAGGCCCTGGCAGAGATGCGACAGGCCCGCAACAAATACGGCTATCAGGTCTTTGCAGCGATGAGTGTAAAGACAGCCGAAAAGCGCGAACAACGCCTGAACATCGCCAAAGAAGCTGTTAAAGAATTCACAACAGCCATGGACCAGTATGCCTCCACCCCGTTCACTCCGGAAATGGAAAAGGCCTTTGAACCGGCCAAACAAGTGCGCGCAGAGTATGAAAAACTGCTGACACTGGTTATTGAAGAGATCGCCACGGGCACGCCTGAAGGTTTCGCTAAAGCAGAAGGACAACTGGATGGCCGTCTGTGGGAAATCGGAACGATCATGCATAAAATGAGTTCTGATTCCATGGCTTATTATAATAAAGCGGCAGCCGATGACGACAAAGCGGCCGAAGAAGCCTCTGTTCGCATCAACAACTTGACGCTGTTTGTGACATTAGCATCCACATTCTCCATCCTGGCAATTCTGCTGTGGATTGCAGCACGCATTTCAAACTCTGTCAGCTCCATCGCCAATCGCCTGTCCACGGCTGGTGGCCAAGTGGCTTCTGCAGTTGAGCAGTTGAATGAAGCTGGGAATTCATTGTCCCAGTCTTCAACCGAAGCCGCAGCTTCCTTGGAAGAAACCGTCGCAGCATTGGAAGAAATGAGCTCTATGGTTCAGATGAACTCGGACAACGCTAAACAGGCGGCAGCTTTGTCTGCAAGCTCTCGTGATTCCGCTGAACAGGGTGAAAAAGAAATCCAGTCTTTGATTCATTCCATGACTGAGATTTCCCAGTCCTCCAAAAAGATCGAAGAAATTATCTCTGTGATTGATGATATCGCCTTCCAGACCAACCTGCTGGCATTGAATGCCGCAGTGGAAGCGGCTCGTGCCGGGGAACAAGGAAAAGGCTTTGCCGTTGTTGCCGAAGCGGTTCGCGCCCTGGCACAAAGAAGTGCGGCTTCTGCCAAAGACATTTCCTCTTTGATCAAAGACTCCGTTTCTCAGATCGAGAGCGGCAGTGAGATCGCTGACAAGTCCGGCGCCGTTCTGACGAATATCGTGAACTCGATCAAAAAGGTTTCAGATCTGAACAACGAAATCGCCGCGGCCAGCTCTGAGCAGACCACCGGGATTCAACAGATCAGCAAAGCCATGAACCAGTTGGATCAGGCAGCACAAAGCAATGCCGCTTCTGCTGAAGAAATTGCCGCCACCAGCGGTGAAATCAATGGCCTGGCAGCAACCAATCAGAACCTGACCGTGGAACTGAACACGATCATTCTGGGCGGCGCCAGCGTGATGACCGAAGTTCCAACTGAAACCACAGCGAAAACCACCAAGAAAGTGCCCCCCTTCGCCAAACCAGCAGCGAAGAAAAGCAATGTGATTCCGATGAAGGCCACCCCGGCTCGTAAAGAATCCCAGGACATGATCCCGTTTGATGAAGATGACCGGGCAAAGGTCGGAACAACAGACGGATTCTAGTCCCGCAAACACATCAAGATTTGTTAACAGAACCCCACGACCAACGTGGGGTTTATTAATTTTTCTCCCCCATTATTCGTATTGTTAATTCTGGACTGCTAAGCACTCTTTTAAATTCCGAATAATTATCTGTTAAAAACCCATAAAGACTTTTACGGAGACTCAACTTATGTCGGAATTTAAAATATCAAGCTGGTTCAAAGGGATTAAAGGCAAATTGCTCGTGGCCGCATTTCTGCCAATGGTGGGCTTTGCCATTCTTGGATCCATCGCTCTTAACGGGATCTCAAGCGTGGTCAACCTTTTGGATATCGCCAACGAACAGGTAATTCCAACATTTGATATGGTTGGTGAAATGCGCCAAGCGCGCAATAAGTTTCAATATGGTGCCTGGGCAGCCATGGAACACACTGATGAGCCTGAAAAACTGGCGTCCTATCTAAAGACCGCCACCGACGGTATGAACGAGTTCCGCAAGGCTCAGGAAACCTACGATCCAATTCCTAGAACACCGGAAGAGGACAAGGCTTACCAAATGGCGAAGCCTCTTTTTCCGGAATATTACGCCTCGATGGAAAAAATCATCAGTCTGATCGGTTCTTCAGATCCGGCAAAATCCAAAGAAGCTGAGGTTCTGCTGGATGGCCGCTACAATGAAATAGGCAAAACGGTTAGCGCCTGGAACGGTGCCGTCACCGATATCTATGCCAAGATGGCCAAAGACGGTGTGACAGAGGCCGCCTCCACCGAAGCTTATGTAAAAAATCTGATTTATCTGGTTTCTGCAGCGACGGGTGTCACAGTGTTTGCCGTCCTTCTGTGGATCGCAGCAAAGATCGCATCCTCTGTAGGTTCCGTTGCAGACCGTCTGACAACAGCCGGTGGCCAAGTGGCTTCTGCGGTTGAGCAGTTGAACGAAGCTGGTAACTCTTTGTCTCAGTCTTCTACGGAAGCTGCAGCCTCCCTGGAAGAAACGGTGGCGGCTCTGGAAGAAATGACTTCCATGGTTCAGATGAACTCGGACAACGCCAAACAGGCAGCCGCTTTGTCTGCAAGCTCCCGCGATTCTGCTGAACAGGGCGAAAAAGAAATTCAGAACCTGATCATGTCCATGACTTCAATTTCTCAGTCTTCCAAAAAGATCGAAGAAATCATTCATGTCATCGACGACATCGCCTTCCAGACAAACTTGCTGGCACTGAATGCCGCAGTGGAAGCAGCCCGCGCCGGTGAACAAGGCAAAGGCTTTGCGGTGGTGGCGGAAGCTGTCAGAACTTTGGCGCAAAGAAGTGCCGCTTCTGCCAAAGACATCTCCTCCCTGATCAAAGACTCTGTGTCTCAGATCGAAGAAGGCAGTGCCATTGCCGACAAGTCCGGTGCTGTCTTGACGAACATCGTGACCTCAATCAAAAAAGTTTCTGACCTGAACAATGAAATCGCAGCAGCAAGCTCTGAGCAGACCACCGGTATTCAACAAATCGGTAAAGCCATGAACCAGTTGGATCAGGCAGCCCAAAGCAACGCTGCTTCCGCAGAGGAAATCGCGGCGACCAGTGGCGAGATCAACAACCTGGCGGCCACTTCCCTGAATCTGACCGTGGAACTGAATGAAGTGATCCTGGGCAGCAATGAAGTTTCTAAAGCTTCTGCATCGTCAGAAGCTCCGGTCAAAGCGAAGGCCAAAATACCTTCGCCAATGCCGAAGAAATCCAATGTCATTCCGATGAAGGCCGCGGCTCCGAAAAAGTCCGCGTCCCAGGATGTGATTCCATTTGATGACGACGAAAGAGCTAAGGTTGGGACGACCGACGGATTCTAGAAATCTGCTCGCAACCCAAAACATAAGCCAGACCGAAATAGGCGACAACCGCCAACAGGATCGTGATAAAGAGGGCCAGCATCTGCAGCCCTCTTCCTGTTTGAGCCATCAGCAGTTCATACGTCTGCAGCGAAACCACCATCCCCGCCCCGGCCAGCACGAACTTCACCGCCGGACGAAGCAACACCGACATTCTGATTCCCGGAGAATACTTCTTAAGCAATCCCATCAGCAAAACCGCATTTAAAAACGCCCCGGCCACACCCGAAATCATCAGCCCCTCAAGCCCCCACTGCCGCATTAGCACCGGCGCCAGCGACACATGCACCGCCAATGAAACCACCGCCAGCACCATGGGAACTTTCGTATTTTTAACGGAATAATAAAGCGGCATCAAAACGCGACTGCAGGACACCAGCAACAAACTGACAGCATAGATGCGCAAAATCGCCGCCGTCATCTGCACATCCTGCGCGGTGAACTTGCCCCGCAAGAAAAGAACCTCAATAATCGGCTCGGCCAGAACATAAAGCCCCAATGCCGCCGGCCACGCCAGAAACAGATTCATCAGGAAGCTTTCTTCAGCGGTTTCCTGGAATTTTTCTTTCAGTCCCCGACTGGCAAAGTCACTTAAACTAGGCAGCAGTGCCGCCCCGATGCTGACTGAAATCAACGACAGCGGAAGCTCCAGCAAACGGTCGGCCCAATAGATATAAGAAATCGAACCTTCAGGAAGGGAGCTGGCAAAATACAGATTCACCAAAGTGGAAAACTGCAATAGCCCCATACCGATCAGCCCCGGAATCATGCCTTTCACAACCGCGCGCACTTCCGGGGTCCACATCATCGTCTGCAGTCGCGGCAGACAGTTTCGCTGCCTTAAAGCTACCGCCAACAGCAGCGCCTGCAACAGCCCCCCGATCAGGACTCCCCACGCCAATCCATCCCCGTGCACGGGAAACCACTGCGGCGGCATAAAGGTGAAAACCAACATCGAGACATTTAAAAGCGCTGGCGCCACAGCCGGCAGTCCGAAACTGCCCAGGGCATTTAAAATCCCCATATAGAAGGCATAGGTGCAGACAAAGAACACAAACCCAAACATGATCCGCCCCATGCGCAGGGTCAGTTCCCACTTGGCGGCATCCAGAGCGTACTCAGAAGAAAGAATCAGACGGAAAACAGGCTCGACATAAATGATCCCCAGCAGGGTCAAAACCCCTAAAATCACCAAAAGCAGCGAATAAAAGGCATTGGCCAGGTTTCGGGCGCGCTGGCCGGTGGGATCTTCCGATTGTGTTTGCATGAAAACGGGAATAAAACTCACAGCCAGGGAGCCTTCCCCGAACAGACGGCGGAACAGATTGGGGATGCGGAAAGCGGCAGTCCAAGCATCAGTGACCGCCCGGTCAAACAAAGCCCCCAGGGCAATATCCCGGAAAAGCCCCAGGATGCGGCTAGTTAACGTCCCGGAGGCCATTAAAAAGGCGCTTTTGAGGACCTTTTTGCGATCTTCTTTTAATCCACTTGCTTCGTGAGACACCCTATGTTAATCCCTTTGGTTCGTCTATAAAAGTTACTGTGGAGGTTATCCCTTGGCAAATCATAAGTCTGCAGCAAAAAGAGCTCGTCAGTCTATCCGTAAAACTGCTGTTAACAACGCTCGTAAAAGCACTGTTAAAACAGCTGAGAAAAAACTTGTTAAAGCTATCGAAGCTAAAGATCTGAAAGCTCTTCCTGAATTGTTGAAGAACTTCTCTTCTCAAGTAATGAAAGCTGCAAAAACTGGCGTTATCAAGAAAGAAACTGCATCCCGCAAGATCAGCCGTCTTTCTACTCGCGCTTCTGCAACGAAGTAATTGGGTTTAATTCAACTCTGATTCGGTTCGCGCTGATACAAAGGCGCGAATTTGTCGTTTTGTAGAGAACGCAATCTGATTGAAGCTCAGTCCGTGGGTGACTTTATGGTCACCCTCTTTTTTTTGCGTCGAACGAACCACGCCGCGAAGGAAGACAAAGTCCCCGGCGGGCACTTGGAAGCTGACCACCACTTCGTGGCCCTCGGTCAGAACATAATCGGTGACAATGGACATACCACCCTCGCCGATTTCTCCGGATTCACAGACAAAGTAAGTCCCATCGCACAGGATACCGATCTTGCGTTTCATCGCACGACGCGGGTACTGGCGGCGGAAATAACCTTTATCTTCAAATGCAGGATTGGCTTTGTTCATCACAAAGCTTATCGGTCTATTCAGCTATCAACTTGAAAATGTCTGCACTCCAGCTTCGCTGGAGTGGTTCACATGGCGTATTGAGTGCCGCAGGTCTTTAAAACCAGGTTTTCCAGCCAGATGTGACTGGACAATGGTGAGGACTTCAAAGCCTTGTCTGTCTCAGACAGAACCACCAGGGTTTGTTCCAGCTTTTTAGCAGTCCAAAGTCGGGCTTGATCCAGGTAGCTTTCCAGGAAATAAGGCGGCACCTGGGCAAAATGCGCGAGCTTCGCGCCATGCAGGCCTTCTTCCATTCCCCGCTTTAAAGTCAGCAGGATACGCACGTGACGGGCCACCAAAGACACGATCCCGATCTCGTTCTGCCCCTGATCCAGCAGGTGAACCAAAAGCTCCAAAGCCTTCACACGGTCGTTTTCGCCGATGGCCTTGGTGAAATCAAAAACGTTCTCTTCCTTGGAGCGGGACACGGCCTGAGCCACATCCGCCACTTCAATACGGCGCTCGCCGACGAACTCACCGAGCTTTTTAAGCTCCCCTTCGATTTCGGTCAGGTGATGACCCACCAGCTTGTGCAAAAGCAGGATGGCATCATTACTGATCGTCAAACCCAGGGACTGGGCGATGTAGTTGATCCAGGATGGAATCTGATTTTCGTAAGGTTTTTTGAATTCAACACAGTCGGCTTTGTCGAGCAAAAGACGGATCTGTTTTTTGCGCTTGTCCACGCGGGACGCCAAAAGCACGAACACGGTGCTGTCCACCGGAGTTTCAAACAGCGTTTCAAGCTCGGCCCATTCTTTGTCCGTAAGTTCCTGGGCCTCTTTCAGGATCACCAGACGGCGCTGAGCCATCATCGGCAAAGTTTCAACGGCATCACGCACCGACACCACGTCAGCGTCAGAAGCATAGAACAGGCTGTAGTTAAAATCCACGGCCCCTTCAGTCAAAACAGAATACTTGAAACGTTCAACGGACTGGTTCAACAGGTAGGGTTCTTCACCGAACAGGAAATACAACGGCGCAGTCTGACCTTTTTCAAGATCGCGATAAAATTTCTGCGCATCGATGAGTGCCACGAGTTGAATATCCTTTTAGAAATTTTCGGTAATACGATCATGTGCCTCGGACATAATGTCATAAGCCATGAGGTCAATGTTCTGCCTTCGCGCAGAAAGATTGTAAAGCGGATTTATGGAGTTAACACCGGCCAGCGTTACCTGAGGTGCTGCGTAAGTTCTTTCTCCACTGAAGGACCCACTCCAAAGCTCCGTTCCATCCGCCTGGCGCACGACTTTCACCGTCACGGTCAGCAGAATACGATACTCTGACGCAACGACAGTTCCATTGGGCAAATAAGGCGCTGAAGAGTCCCCGGCCACACGTTTTGCACCCGGTAAATACTGAACAGAATCAATCTGCCCGATCACTGCCACTTCCGACAAGGAATTGTCCACAATTCGGGCAACTCGGGAGCGCTGGAATTCCTGAATCAGTGTGTTTGTGAACGCCACTTCGATCCCGGTTTCCTGTGTTTTGTTTTTGAAAATCGGCACAGAAATCTGCTTATAACCGCCAGGAATACTGCGCGTGCCGCTGCCCAGACGATAGGCACATCCCGAGAGGAATAGCGACAGAATCAGAGTGATGCGAAAAGCTTTAAATATTGCGTCCACGGCCCCAGTTGAGTATAAAATTAGCAGGAAGTCATCACAGAAATGGTGACTGCGCGACGCAATCAAGGAAGAAATATGGCAACTCAAGATTACAGTTTGCTGGCTCCGGGCCCCGTCAATATCCATCCTGAGGTGCGCAAAGCGCTGGCACTGCCGATGATTCACCATCGCACTCCGGAATTCGATAAAATTCTTAAGAAAGTTCTGACCCAGATCAAAACTGTTTTTCAGACCCAGGAAGATGTTTATCTTCTGACCTCCACCGGCTCTGGCGGGATGGAAGCTTTACTGGTCAACACCTTGTCACCGGGCGACAAAGTTATTGCCATTGTTTCAGGCAAATTTGGCGAGCGCTGGGCTGATATGGCCGCGCATTTTGGCGCCTCAGTTCTGACCATCAACGTTCCTTGGGGTGAAGCCGTCAAAGTTTCTGACGTTGAAGAACTGCTGCAGAAAAATCCTGACACCCGCGCCGTGCTTTGCCAGGCGTGCGAAACCAGCACCGCTGTGGCCCACCCGATTGAGGCTTTGGGTAAAATCATTCAAAAATATCCCGACACCTTGTTCCTGGTGGATGCCATCACTGCACTGGGGGCGTACCCTCTGCCGATGGATGCCTGGGGTATTGACGGCATTGTCGCCGGATCGCAAAAAGCCTTTATGCTGCCGACAGGTTTGTCGCTGCTGTCCTTTTCGAAAAAGGCCTGGAGATTCATCCCCGACGCCAAATGCCCCAGATATTATTTTGACATCCGCAAAGAGAAAAAAGCCAACGCTGCCGGCGAGACTTTCTATTCTTCCAACGTCGCTTTGATCCGCGCTTTGGATGTGGTGCTAACGCTGATTTCCCAGCAGGGCTTGGAAAAACTTTTCCACGACATTCATCGCCGCGCGGAATTCACCCGCATCTTTGGTCTGAAGCTGGGCTTCACTTTGTATGCACAATCCCCCAGCAACTCGGTGACTGCGTTGCTGGTGCCACCACAGATGGACGGACAAAAAATCCGCCTGCACCTGGAAGAAGTTCACAACATCACCATCATGGGCGGACAGGATCAGGCCAAGGGCCGAATCATTCGTGTGGGACACATGGGTTACATTCAGGATCACGAACTGATTCGTCTGGTGGAGTGCTTGGGGCACACCCTGCGCCACTTTGATTCAGATTTTATGTCGTTGGAGCATATTTCCAACATCACGACCGAGGCGAAAAACTGGCTGGAGCAAAATCCGTGAAGAAAAAAATCCTGATCACCGACCGCTTTGCGCAAGACAGTTTTTTGTACCTGCAACAACACAGTCAGTTTGACGTCGTTCGCAGCGACAACCCCCAGCACCTGCCATTGGAACATCTGGTCAGCGCCAACGCCCTGATCATTCGCAGTCGCACGCGCATTGACGAAGAGCTTTTGAAAAAAGCCCGTCAACTGCAACTGATTGTGACTTGCACCAGCGGGTTTGACCATATCGATTTGGATGCCACCCAAAAATGGGGTGTCACGGTCATGCATACTCCCACGGCCAATATCGAATCGGCCGCACAGTTAACGTGGGGCTTGGTTTTGTCCTGCGTGAATAACATTCAGGCCGCACACAAAATGGTGAAAGCCGGCGAATGGAACCGCGATCAAATCACGGGCATTGAACTGGCTGGCAGAAACTATGGCATTGTGGGCTTGGGACGTATCGGATCCCGCGTGGCAGAATTGGCGCAAGCCTTCGGCATGAATGTGGTCGCCTACGACCCGTATCAAGAAGACGACGTCTTTGAACGCCTGCACATTCCCCGTCTCAGTTACGAAGAGGTTCTGAAAACCGCCGACGTGATCAGCTTCCACGTGCCAAAAACCCTGGAAACCGAGCACATGCTGAACCGCTCGCAGTTTGAATACATCCACAGAGGCATCGTCCTGATCAATACGTCGCGTGGTTCGGTCATCAACGAAAACGACCTGTGCGAAGCCCTGGAAAAAGGCTGGCTGCGTTCGGTGGGTTTGGACGTTTATGAAAAAGAGCCCTTGAACAGAAACTCTAATTTGCTGAAATACCCGAACCTGGTTTTGACTCCGCACATTGGAGCCAATACAGAAGACGCGTTCTTTAAAGCCTCCCAGATTGCAGCTAATAAGCTTATGGCGTTTTTTGTGGACGGATCGACCTCTGACACCCTCCCGCCAAGGGCGCCTTGGTATGGAGCGGCTCCATTTAAGGGCGAATAAACTTGCCTGATATCCCCTCTTTGAGAGACAGTTCTAGGGTCTGTTTTAAGAGGTACGTATTATGTCAGGCGTTGTTGTTGTCGGTGCTCAGTGGGGCGATGAAGGTAAAGGTAAACTGATCGATGTGTTCGCTGAAAAAGCGGACATGGTGGTTCGATATCAAGGTGGAGCCAATGCCGGCCACACCCTGGTAGTGAACGGACAAAAAACCGTTCTGCATCTTGTTCCCAGCGGTATTCTGCGCCCGGAAACAACATGTGTGATCGCCTCCGGTGTCGTGATCGATGTTTTCTCGATCCGTGATGAAATCAAAAAGCTGAAAGACACAGGCTTTTTGCAAAACCCAAAACAACTTTTGATCTCTGATACGGCAACTTTGATTTTGCCATACCATAAAGCTCTGGACGCTGCTCGTGAAGCCGCTTTGAGTGACGGCAAGATCGGCACCACCGGCAAAGGCATCGGCCCGGCTTACGAAGACCGCGCTTCCCGCCGCGCGATTTTGTTCGGTGATCTTTTCGACAAAGACAATCTGAAAAAGAAACTGGAACTGGCACTGACTGAAAAGAACTTCATGCTGGAGAACTACTACAAGGGCTCCACTTTCAAAGCCGATGATCTGATCAAGGATCTTCTGGCCGTGGCTGAAGAGCTGGCTCCATACCGCACGAAAGACACTTCGCTGTTTATCAGTAAAAGTTTGAAGTCCGGAAAAAGAGTTCTGTTCGAAGGCGCGCAAGGCACGATGCTGGACATCCTGCACGGCACATATCCTTTTGTAACGAGCTCTTCCACTCTGGCTTCCAACGCCTGCGCCAGTGCCGGCATCGGCCCTGCGAGCGTTCAGAAAGTCATCGGCGTGTTCAAAGCCTACACCACTCGCGTGGGCAGCGGCCCCTTCCCGACTGAGCTGAACGATGAAATCGGCAAAAAGATTCAAGCCGACGGCCACGAGTTTGGTTCCACCACCGGCAGAAGCCGTCGTTGTGGTTGGTTGGATCTGGTAGCGTTGAAATATGCGATCCGCGTGAATGGTATTACAAATCTGGCGATGATGAAATTGGATGTCCTGACAGGACATGATCGTATCGGTGTGTGCACAGCGTACAAACTGAACGGCGAAATCATCACTGATCTGCCAACTTCACCGTATGAACTGGAAAAAGTGGAGCCCGTGATTGAATGGATCCCTGGTTGGACACAAGATTTGACGAAAGTAAAAACACTCTCGGATCTTCCACGCCCAACAACGAACTACATTGACTATCTGGGTTCACAATTAGGCACACCGATCGACGTAATTTCCGTCGGACCGGGCCGAGAACAGACACTGTGGGTCAAGCCTTTGTTCAACAATTAAGCAGAGTTAGCAGGAGTTAGCAGTTTTTATAGAATTTTCGAAGGCCTTTGCCCACACCTTGAGCAAAGGCCTTTTTTTTATCAAAAAATCGCAAAAATTTTTAAAAAACTGCAAGAAAGTGTATTGACTTTGGACCCCTCTTACTACAAATTAGCACTTCCTCAAACGGACAGTGGTTCGCTAGCTCAGCTGGTAGAGCACTTCACTTTTAATGAAGGGGTCGATGGTTCGAATCCATCGCGAGCCACCATTTTTAGTTCGTTTGTTTTTCCTAAACGTTCCCATCGTCTAGGGGCCTAGGACACCTCCCTTTCACGGAGGATACAGGGGTTCAAATCCCCTTGGGGCTTGGTTTTCCCAAGGGGCTTTGAACTTAGAGCGCCGGCGCAAAACAATCCTACAAAGCTCGCGGCACGCGGCGAACGCCGGCACAGGGGTTCATCGACGTCGCAGGATGCGACCTCGAGGGTGCGCAAAGCGCAGGGCAAAGCCCCGAGGAGCGTGATGCGACGAGCCCCAATCCCCACCGCAAACCTAAGACCACATTCTTAACAGTTTATCTGAAAGATCGCTTCGAACAACAGACCGCTCTCTCATTGATAGACCATCAATTACGATCCAACCAATTGAACCAGTTTCTCTATGCACAAACTTTGGCATTATGTGTGAACGTTTACTATCCTGCGAGTCATAGAAAATTGGTTCATCTTCAGGTCGAGGATTTACCCTAATAAATGGGTGAGGTTCTTTTATTTTTCTATCTTTTGAAATTTCAAGCTTCTCTATAGTCACCCTAAGAGGCTCAATATCTTCAAAGATCTCATTGAACAGGGGAGTCTGATCAACGAGCTTTCGCGCTCTAAGCAAACGCAAAATCTCATACATGCCGCCTACCCAATAATCCGACAGAATCGACTGGATATCGAACGCAATGACGTCGTTGGTGCTTGTATCCAGCCGACTAGTTTCCATCTCCATGCTTCTCAATATAATACCCACCTTGCCTTGATTCTGGATATTTACAAAAAGCATAGACTGCGGCATAGCACCACCACCAACTTTATGTGAGGCAGAAATCCATTTCTTATAAATTTCTTGATTACTAGCACTGGCAAGATTCATTGGCCATTTCAGTTGCCGATTCGCCGACCGGGAACCTTTTTAAATCAAAATTCTCCTGGGACTGACTCTTTTTTTTAGATTGTATAAGAGACAGCTTTATGAATGGGAACAGGCCCAGAATCTGGCAAATCCTGAGTCCGGCCTGATTCAGGGAAGTTATACCATCGCGGTTCACCCTTCGGTCGCCCTCTATACTCTGGGGGCATTCATGCCGAGTCTTCAATCAGACTTTGCGGGCCTTGATTTCAATTTTATCCATGGTCTTTCCCGAGAAATGACTGAAAAGGTCATCAGCTGGGAAGCCGATTTTGGCATTGTCGTGAATCCCATCAGGCACCCGGACCTTGTTATTAACAAGCTGTGCACGGATGAGGTCACCATCTTCCACACGAAAAATGCCCAGGATAAATTGATTTATGATCAGAACCTGTCCCAGTCCCAGTACATTCTGAAAAAAATCAGCAAAAGAACCAGCTTCAGCGGCGTGCTGAGTTCAGGAAACCTTGAAGTGGTGGCGAAACTGACGTCCTTGGGTTTTGGATATGGTCTTTTGCCAACCAGAGTCGCCGCCCAATACAAGCAGCTTGAAAAACTAAAAGACGCCCCTGTATTCAAGGACGAAATCTGTCTGGTTTACCGCCCCGAAAAGCACAACAACGCCGTCAGCAAAAAAATTATTCAGACTATCAAGTCATCGAATTTTTAAGCAAGGGCATCACCTTTCATAAACTCCAACCTCTCCAACAACCGAATCGCCGGCTTCGGCACCGTATTGCCTCCCAGATACAAACGAGGTCTCACATAACCCCAGGTTCACATTCACAATCGTACTAAACCTCAGAAAAGACTGGACTATTTCTGGCAAAAATCACTTAACAATTCAACCAAATCTGCCGAAAAGAAGCTTAAGATGTTTGACGCCCGTACGTTCCTAACACACATCTCAACGTCATTCTTTGCGCTCTTTCTTACGAGTTGCATGGATGCTTCGCTATCCCCTCTGCTCAGCGAAAATCAGGTACTACGTAAAATCACAGTTGAATCCGGCAAAACCGTCGTGCTGGAAGAAGGCATCGGTCATCAAATCACCTTGGGAGTCGAAACCCCAAGCGTACCGGGCGTGACCGTGAAGCCCGAAGACCTGGGCTGGACCTTAAACGATGAAGATGGCGATTTTGAAGCTTCCAACGGCACTCTGCTGGTTCAGCCGGGGATCACTTCTGTCAGCTTCATCATCAAAGCCACTCGCGATGCGGTTATTGAAAACGATGAAACATTCGAACTTCGTTTTACCGGCGAAAAATTCGAGGGCCTGGACAGCAACGTTATTTCTTTTGTCGTGAAAGACAAAACCACCCGCGCCAAAGTGACGGCAGCGGCGACTTTGGATTTTGGTCCGCAGATGAAAGACACGGTCATTGAAAAATCCGTGAGCTTCCAGAATACCGGCGATGCTCCAGCCCAAGGCCTGACTTTGAGCACCTTGTCGGCACCCTTTGCCTTTAAAGGCGGATCATTCCCAGGAAACGGCGGCACCTGTTCCACCACTTTGAACGGTCACTCTTCCTGTTCGGTCGTGATCACTTACAGCCCAACCGAGGTCAACACGCACTCGCAAACGTTGACTTGGAATTACACCAATCCTGATATCGCGGATAACGGTTCCTTGGGAATTTCAGGCTTGGGCGTGGAAGTGGCTGCCGTGCTGGGTGGTCGCCCGGCGAATCCAAGCAATGTCGAAGATCTGGACATTACGGTCTCTGGCACGAACGTCACACATTATCGCTACAAGGTGGGCCCGCAAGGCTCAACAGATTGCACAGTGTCTTCGGGCTATTCGACAGAAACGGCCGTGGGCGCAAAAATCACTGACGACCTTGCTGCTTTGGCCAATCAAAGCCTGAAAATCTGCGTGGTCGGGAAGGATTCAAACAACTTCTGGCAGCCTTTCACTGCGGCGACAGTTTACACTTGGAATTACGACACCCTTCGCCCGTCCGTGGTGATCAGCCAAAAAACAGGACAGGCTGATCCAACAAACACCCTGCCCGTTCGTTTTAGTCTGGTGTTCAGCGAAGCGCTGGCGGAAAGCTCATTGACCGATGGCGATGTGAGCTTCGCCGGCTCCGCTTTGGTCAATACGCACACTCTGACGAAGATCGACAGCACTCACTATGAGCTGACAGTTTCTGGTGTGGATAACAACGGCGTGATTCAGCCGGTAATCAATGCAGACAAATTCTCGGACCTTGCTGGGAATCTGAATACCGTTTCTACAAGCTCTGACAACCAAGTGACTTATGACACCAGCGCCCCGTCTTTACCGACGTCTTTAAGCTGGATTCAAACATCACCAACCAAGGTCACTCCGGCTGCCGCCAGTTGGACTTTGTCAGATTCATCCGACATCGCTGAGCAAAAAATCCAGTTCTATAAAGATGCATCCTGCCTGCTCTTGGAAGGCACGGCCATTTCACTTTCCACTTCGGCGGTCACGCGAAGCTTTGCCGGGGCTGATGGCGAAACGTACACTTATAATCTGACGGTGATCGACACTTCCGGAAACGTCTCGGTTTCTGGCTGTTCGACGGCGCTGACCATGGACCGCACAGCGCCCAGTCTGGCTTCTTTCAATCCTGCGACCAGTGTTCGCGCAAGTCTTCCGGCTTCAGTAACGGTCACTTTCAGTGAAGCCATGCTGCAATCCGCAGTTGAAACTGAAAGCAACTGGGGTATCACCTGCTCTGGCGGCGCGAATGTTTCAATTGCTGGTGTGTCAGCTTCCAGTGCGACAGCGGCCGTTGTGAATTTGACGGTAACGACATTGCCTGCCAATGCCGAAGTTTGCACCCTGACTGCAAAAACAACCCTGACTGATGTGGCGGGTAACGCCCTGCCTGCTGCCGGCACGGTTCAATACACCCTGGATCTTCCGGGCACTGTTGTGTCTGTGACATCGTCTTTGGCCAATGGCTCTTACAAAGCTTCCCAGGTCGTGCCTGTCTCTGTCCAATTTACCGAAAACGTGACGATAGCTGGCGGCACGCCAGAACTTTTAATTGAAACTGGATCTACCGATCGTGTTGCGGCCTACGTCAGTGGCTCCGGTACGAACACTCTGGTGTTCCAATACACTGTCCAGGCAGGCGATAACTCTGCGGATCTTGATTATGAGTCCGTCAATGCGTTGACACTGGCAGGCGCCACAATCAAAGACAGCTTTGGCAATGACATGATTCTGACTTTGCCAGCGCCAGGCGCTGCAGGTTCACTTTCCGCCAACAAGAATATCATCATCGATACCCAAGCACCCGAAGCCTTCGTGATCGCGGGTGTGACTGGCGGCACCGACTCGACTCAGGATGAATGGCTGACCAATGGTTCCACGGGAACGATCCATTGGGCTGCGGCACCTGGCAGCACTCAGTATTTGGTAGAAATCCGTAACAGCGATGCTTCCGCTCCCGTTTGTGCCCAGCAAACAGTGACAACAACGTCTCACACCTCCACTGGGTGCGCCCTTTCCAATGGCACCCAATACACGGCGCGAATCTCTGCCCAGGATGCCGTGGGGAACTCCACCGCAGCCACTAATAACGACTTTGTGTTCACGGTGAACACTTCCGCAGTGATTGCCACCATTACGGGTCAACCTACGGGCAAAACCAATCAGACCACACTGAATATCGATGTCGCCGGTGCTGACGTTCAGACCTATCGCTACAAAATAGGTCCTGCAGCTTCCACAAACTGCGCGGTTGCAACCGACTATTCCGGTGACATCGCCATTGCCACCCACATCACGGATTCCATCAGCGGCTTGGGTAACACTGATATCAAAGTCTGCGTGATCGGTAAAAACTCGGCCAGTGTCGAACAAGCCCTGACCTCGGCGACCACGGCGACGTGGACACAGGATTTGGCAGCCCCGACTTTGACCATCAATCAAAAAGCCGGTCAGGCTGATCCGACCAACGCCGTCCCGGTGGAATTCACCATCGTGGCCAGCGAAGCCATTGCCAACTTCGCAGTCGCAGACATTACGCAATCCGGAACCGCTTCTGGCATCACCTGGAGTCTGACGACGTCTGATAATATCACTTGGTCCCTGAAGGCCACGGCCATCACGGGGGCCGGCACCCTGATCCCATCCATCACCGCCAATAAAGTGACGGATGCGGCTGGCAATAACAACACCGCCAGCACCAGCACTGACAATCAAATCACTTACGAGACGACCAAGCCGTCTTTGACCATCAATCAAAAAGCCGGTCAGACCGATCCAACCAACACCCTGCCAGTGGAATTCACGGTGGTCTTCACCGAGGCTGTCAATGCCAGCACCTTTACCGCGGCTGACATCACCCAAGGTGGAACGGCTTCCGGTATCACGTGGAATCTTTCGACTTCTGACAATATCACATGGACCCTGCAGGCCACCGCCATCACAACAGCCGGAACTTTGATTCCGTCCATCACAGCGGGGAAAGTCAGCGATCCGGCCGGCAATACGAACAATGCCTCGACCACGACGGATTCTACGGTGACCTATGATATTACGGCTCCGGTGAATGCAACGTCCCTGGCCTGGCAGCAGACGTCCCCGACGAATACCACCAGCCTTGTGGCTTCTTGGAGCAAATCCACCAGCACGGATCTGGCTTCACAAAAAGTCCGTTTCTATACAGGGGCTTCTTGTGACACGTACACCGGAACAGAAAACGCTGCGACCAGTTCTGCGACCACATCAAACTTCACAGGTGTGAATGGCACGACTTACACTTATCAGGTCATTTCTTTGGATGCTGCCGGGAACTCGATCACTTCGGTTTGTTCCAGCGCGATCGTTATTGACACCACGGTTCCCACTGTCACCAATGTTACATCCAACAAGGCCAATGGAGCATATACTGTCGGTGATGTCATTGATGTGCGCATCACGTTCTCTGAAAACGTGACTGTCACTGGAACTCCGTTGATTGCCCTGAACACAACCCCTGCCCGTTCTGCATCTTACGCTTCGGGCACCGGGACGAACACCCTTGTCTTTAACTATACAGTTCAAGCCACGGACACCGCGGCAGACCTGAATTATGCCGCCACCACGTCCCTGACAGTGGCTTCTGCCACCATTCGCGATGCCGCGGCCAACAATGCGACTCTGACCTTGCCGGCAACGGGGGCCGCGGGCTCTTTGGGCACGAACAAAAATATCGTGATCGACACGACCGCCCCAAGCATCACCACCTTCACGGTGACAAACACGACCCCGACGAACAGCACAACATTTAATATCACTTCGGCCGTCAGTGGCAGCCCGGCTACTTATTGTATTATGGAAAACAACACAGCCGTGGCATCGTGCACGTGGACAGCCGGAGCTTCACTACCAGCCACATTCACGGTAACGACTGTGAATGAAGCCAAAACACTTTATGCCTGGGTGAAAGATGCTGCCGGCAACGTCAGTGCAATGGCTAGTTCAGCATCGATTACATTCGATAACACTCCACCGACCGCAACCCTGTCCGGCCAGCCCACGGGGTCCAGTGCAAAGTATGCACTGAATATTGATGTCAATGGCAGTGATGTTGTCGCTTATAAATACAAATTGGGTGTCGCTGGTTCCACGGACTGTACTGTGGCAACCGGATACTCGGCCTCTGAAATATCCAGCTCAACAAATATCACTGACAACATTTCCGCACTGGCTAACGGAAGCATCAAAGTGTGCGTGGTCGGCAAAGACACCGCTGGAAACTGGCAGACCTATGCGACTGCAACCGCTGTGACCTGGACTAAAAATTCTCCGGCTATTCAGTTTAGCGCTACGACATCCAGTGTTTCTGAATACAACGATCCGACGCATACCGTGGCCGTCAGCATCCCGTCCGCCGTCGATATCGCCGTCAGTGTCAGCTATACATATTCCAATGGTTCCGCACCTTCTGCAACAATGGGATCTGACTATACCGCCACCAACGGCACGGCAACAATTGCGGCTGGCAGCACTTCCGTGAATATTTCAATTCCGATTCTTGATAACAGCACTGAAGAGTATGACGAAACATTCAAAATCACCCTGAGCGGCCCGGTGGGTGGTTCTTTGGGGGCTAACACCGTTCACACCGTGACTATCACGGATGACGAAGCTCCACCGCTGGTCACGATTCAGGACGTTTACGTTGTTGAAGGTTCTTCCACCAGCCTGATGGCGACACTATCGCATCCAACAGACAAAGGATCTGTCTCCATCAACTGGACGCGTGACACCTGCACCGGCACTGACTGTGCCACAGTTGGCACGGACTATACGATGGCAACCACTTCGGGCACTGCTTCTGTTGCGTCGGGGGCAACTTCGGTCACATTTGGCAGTCTGACAACAATCAACAACGCGGCTGACGAACTTTACAAACGCATTCCAATCAAAATCACCGGTATCACCGGCGGTACATCTTATATTTCCAACGCCGATATCTTTATCAACGACAATGACAGCCCGGCCGGAAAGGATGCCGTGGATGTTGTTGCCGGTGACAACCACACCTGCGCCCTGACCAGTAACGGTAACGTCTATTGTTGGGGCCACAATGGGGCCGCGCCCCTGGGACAAGGACACTACTATCCTAGTTCTTCACCACTGCTGGTTCCGTTGGCCGCCCCGGCCGTGGGGATAGCTTCTCTCTATAATAACGTCTGTGCTGTGTTAAACACCGGGGCGCTTTACTGTTGGGGTCAGGGAAGTCATGGTACTTATCCGGGGGGTGGTTTTACCGGAACCAGCTCGATAAGCACTCGTTTGACACCAACACTTGTAACCGGAATGAATTCGGGTGTCACCCAAGTCAGCATTGGCTGGGGTAACTCTTGCGCCATTCAAAACGGGGCCGTTTATTGCTGGGGTATCAAAGAAGGTGGCATTCTCGGGGATCCAGCAACCGCCTCCCCGACAACAGCACCCGTCGCTATTGCGAGCTTGAATTCGGGCGTAACAAAAATCTCAAGTGGCCAGTTCCATGCTTGTGCCATTAAATCCGGAGCATTGTACTGCTGGGGGCAAAACTCCAACGGCGAAGTGGGTGTTGGCAGCACCACTCTGGTGGGCACGCCGACGGCGATCAACGGCCTGGGAACTGTCACTGATGTTTGGACGGGATATTATGGCACCTGTGCGAAAAACAATTCCAATCAGGTCTATTGCTGGGGTAACAATTCCGACAACCAGCTTTTAAGCAATACCACTGCGGATGTCACCTCGCCGCTTTTGATGGCGGAACTTGCCGGAGCCACAGATATTTACTTTGGTATCCAGTTCTGCGCGGCTTTAGCCGGCGATTTGCATTGTAAAGGCAGAAACTATTTTGGCGAAGCCGGCATCAATCAGCCGACAGGAACCTCGGTGATTCCTTTGACCCCCGTTGTTGGAGGCTCTGGCGGTGTCACTGCCGTTGCGGGCTCTACAGGGGCTCACACCTGTTTCGTGCGCAGTGGCCAGGTTTATTGCACAGGATTCTCGGGATTCGGCCAGCACGGCGATCAGCAACCTCTGCAGTCCAATGCCCACGTTCTCAGCCCGAAATTCAGCGGTGCCAGCACCATTTCCATCTTCACTGAGCATGCTTGCGGCATCTTCAGCGGGGCCGTGAAATGTCTGGGTGACAGCTACTATAGCAAAACCGGAAATCTGCTGACAGATCGTATTTATCAGGCTCCGACCCAGGTGAAAAATCTGACCTCTGGAGCCACCAAGCTTGTCAGTTCCAGCACCGGCACATGTGCCGTTGTGTCAGGCGGGGTTCAATGCTGGGGTCGCAACTTTATTCGCGCTTCGGGAAGCACTTCGGGAAATCCGAATATTCCGACAGGACTGTCTTCAGGAGCTACGGACTTGGCAATGAGTTTTGGCAGCACTGTGTGCGCCATTAAGGCGGGCAAACTTTACTGTTGGGGTCAGGTTGATATCATCCCTTACTTGGACCTTGCTGTTGATTTCTATTATGCGCCCGTCGAAATCACCGCCGCTGGTTCCAATAACGTGTCCGTCACCTTGGGCCGCCATCATGCTTGCGTGTTGAAAACAGACAAAACCGTCTGGTGCACCGGCTACAATGCCCACGGTCAGTTGGGCCAAGGGGACACCTCTGACCGAATCAGTCTGCATCAGGTGCCGGGTCTGACGAATGTCGATGAATTGCAGGCTTCCAGCTATGGAACTTGTGCCCGCATCGGAACAACGTCCATCAAGTGTTGGGGGCAAATAACAGGAAATGGAACCAACACCAACCAAAAGACGCCGGTTGATATTGGAAGCTTCACCAACGTGACCCGACTGATCAGCGGTTACACCAACCACTGCGCGATCAACAACGGCGCCGCCTATTGCTGGGGCTTTAATCGCTATGACCAACACGGCTTGAATGACTATCAGACAAATGAATACCATTTTTCTCCGACGGCTTTGACGACTCTTAACGCCATCGGCACTGTGACTGATCTGGAAGTTCGTGGCGCTTATGGTATTTGCGGTAAAATTGGCACAAACTGGTACTGTTCGGGTATCGACACGAACAGCGAGCTGGGAACAAACAGAAAGCCGTTCCGTCTGGCGCCGGTTTCCATGGGGCCTTTCCCTAACTAAACCAAATCACTGCTTGATTAACCCTCTGCGTTTCCCCTAAATTTTAGGGGTTTACTAAACAGAGGATCCTCATGAAGAAACTACTTTTGTCCTTAATGGCCGGCCTTTTGGCGCCGACCATAGCCATGTCTCAATCCGAAGTAATCGACAACTCACAAAGCCCGCCCCGCCAGTGGAAGACGATTGAAAACGAATACGTTAAAGTCATCTATCCTGAAGCCTTCCGTCCCAAAGCGGTGTATGTGGCGAATCTCATCAAACACAACGCCGCCGTTGTGGGCCTGAGCTATGGAATCAGCAAACCGAAGAAAATCACCCTTATTATCCGCAATGAGGTGGCTCTTCCCAATGGTTTTGTAGCTCGCGCTCCCCGCCGCACAGAGTGGTTCAATGCCGGTGCCTACAGCCCCATGGTGGGATCTCTGGAATGGCTGCAGATTCTTTCCATCCACGAATACCGTCACGTACAGCAGATGGATGACTTCAATAAAAACACGGTTCGCTATTTCGATTACCTCTTCGGGGATCTGGGGCTGAATCTGGCCGATGTGATCTCTAAAAAACCATGGATGGCGGAAGGTGATGCCGTCTATGCCGAAACAAAATACACGGATGGTGGCCGGGGCCGGTCCCCGCGTTTCCTGACGCGTCTTAAAGGTATTTTGCTGGGGGGCGAAACCCCGACTTACGATCAATTTGTGAATGGGACCTATCGTGACGCTTTGGTGAATCAGTATGTTTACGGTTACGTGCTGATTTCCCGCGCGTATCAAAAATATGGTGATGATTTCTGGGAAAAACTGACCGACAAAATCACCCGCGGTCCCCACCCGTTCCGTCTGGAATCCGCGTTCAGGGAACTGACCGGCGTTGAGTTCCAGAGCTTCTACTATGAGACTTTCAACGAACTGCGCGAGGCATGGAAGAAAGACGCCTTCACCGACGCTCCCAAAACCGACTACACGGTAAGATTCAATCCCAAGGTTTCCAATAACAGTCTGTACTATGTGAAGTTTGACCTCAATACGGTCCCGGCCATCTACAAATCCACAGCACAGGGTGAAGAAAAAATCGCCGAAGTGCCGTATTCAGAAGACTTAAGCCGCATTGACTATTCCGGCACCCATGCTGTGTACACGGATTATGTGCCTCACCCGCGCTATGGATTTGAGGGCTCGGCAAATCTTGTTCTGGTGGATCTGACCGGTGGATCGAAGTCCTACATCACTTCAGGACGCCGCCTTTACAATCCGAAATTCAGCGCCAGCGGTAAATCCATTCTGGCAGCGGAGTTCAATGACAAGATGACCTGGGACATTCAAGAAATTGGTTTTGATGGAAAGAACCTGCGCACTCTGTCCCTTAAAGACCTTGATCTGATGGAGGCCGCTTCGCTGAACGGGGATGAAATTATCGCCGTGGCTTCCAACAACACCGGACACAAGGCCTTGATTCAGGCGCGCTTCGGTTCGGATCAATATAAGGTGCTTTTGCCGTTTTCCCGCAACAATATCTTCTGGCTGCAGACAAACTCAAACCAAGAAATTCTGTTCGAGGCACAGTACAAAGGCGCCAACGAAATCTTCCACGGAAACACCCTGGGTGAATTCAGGCAATGCACCCAGAGCAAAATTTCTGCTTACGCTCCAACCTTTGATGGAACAAGCCTGGTTTACACCGAAGAAACCCCCTACGGAGCCCGTACCAAGAAAGCGGAGTTGAGCTCATGCGCGGCCCTGCCGGCTTCCCAACTGGTTGACTTCAACTATCTGGGCGACAACCCCAGTGATAATTACAACAAGTTCCAGCCGGTACCACTGAGCGGCCAGGAAACCTTCTACACGGCGGATTCTGCCAAATACACCGAATCAGACTATGGGATGTTTGATGCGCGGGGTTTCACTCCGCACACCTGGAGCTTCTTTGGCGGTCGCGGCTTGGCTTTGACGGTGATCACGGACAACTATCTTCGCGATTTCGGTTCCGCCATCACGGTCGGTTCTGATGGCGAGGAAAACACCCCATTTACTTCCGTCAAGATCGACTTTAAACGGTACTGGCCGGTCTTCAGCATTCTGGGCGACATCCGCAACCGTGCTGCCGATGTGAATCTGAACACGCAGGAACTAACCTGGCGCGAGGGCTCTTACGGTTTGGGCGTGGCCTTGCCGTATGCCTTTAAACACCACCTGTACAACGGATACCTGCAGGTTGATTACTCTGCGAAGCTTTTAAAAACGGAAAGCTTCCGACTGGACAAGGTGTCTGTGCCGGGATCTCAAGCTTCCACTTACGCGGATCAAAAAGTGGGCCTTTTGTTCTCTTACACCAAATCCGCGCAGCACCGTGCGATTCTGCCTCCGCTGGGGGTCGACGTTCAGGCGTTCTATGAAGACGTGGATGGAGTGTCCAACGAAGAAGCTCCGGGTTCTTACCGAACTTACGGACAGGTTCGTCTGTACCTGCCAGGCTTCCTTGCTAATAATGGCATTCGTCTGACTGGGAATGGACAGGAGAACCGCGAAGGCACCGGCAATTACATCTTCCCGACTCCGGCATTCAATCCGGTGGGTTACATCTATTCCCGTGGCTTTGATTACCTGCCGGCAGATCGTTTTGTAAAGGGCAGCTTCGAGTACATGTTCCCGCTGTCTTATCCGGACTACAACCTGGGGGCGTGGATCTATTTCAAACGTCTTTATGGAAATCTGTACATGGATCACACCAAAGTCATCCTTGGCAACAACAACGCCAACCTGAACAGTTATGGTGCAGAGTTGATCGCACAATCTGTGATCTTCCGCTTCCTGCCAATCGACTTTGGCTTCCGCTATATTCAGAAAGTGGAACCGGCCGAGGGTGAAGGTGAAATCTTCCTGGGCACGAACTTAGCTGTGTTCTAAATAAAAAAGGCCTGCGCAATGCAGGCCTTTTGTTTTTCGATCTTAGCGACCGACAGTTCCGGGAATCCCGTCAAACATGATCCCCACCGTAAAGTAAGAACCCGACAGATCCAGAGAGTTCACACTGGTGCTGACCGAACCGGAGCGCTTCAGGTCATCCACCTTGTTGTGCTCAATAGCGCCTTCAAATACAAAATAGAATCGCTTGTAACCCAAAGCCAAAGAGACTCCCGCCGCAGCGTAAGGGGATGCGTACCAGCTCTCTCCGACACTCTTGGTGTAGTCACCGTTTTGTGCCAGAGTCTTCATCGTGACTTTCGTATTGGTGCCGCCAACACCAGCAAAGGCATCGACGCGATAGAAGTCCTCACGAACAATGGGGACACGTGCAATCAGCAGGAACGCATCCTGATCAATTTTGGCAGAATAGTCGGTATTAGGGTCGGCCGGATTTTCTTCACTGTCAGCGAGCTTCTTGGCATAACGAGCGCCCACATCCAGATATTTCATCACAGGATAGGTAATTTCCAGGCCCAACTGCGTGACGCCTTCAATTTTTTTCATGGATTGAGCTTCCAGACTGTCATTCAGTTCATCAAGCTTCACACCCGTCATTCCCGCAAAGAAGCGGGCCTGAACCGGAATCTCAACCGCCGCAGAGGCTGTTGCCGATACGATTAAAGAAAACAAACCAACGACGACAGGGAACTTCATCATAATCACCTCGTGAAGTTCCATAGTAAGTAGGACGAAGCAGTTTACTCAAGTCTGGGCCGCTGGATCCCAACAATTTCTCGACCGCAAACTGAAGATTGTTTTCAGGACTTTTACGGCTTCAACGAAGGGTAAATCTCAATCAGGCTGATCACCCCGTTTACCACGATCTGAAGTCCCACGCAGAATGTGAGAAAACCCACCAGTTTATTGCAGACCTGTGCCGCCTGAGGGCTGAGCTTGGCCAGAATGGTCGGAGCAGAATAGTAGCAAACAAATACCGTCGCACACATCAGCACACTGGCCGTCAGCACGGCCACGACCTTAAACAGGTGCACCTGCGTGTCGGGATGATAGCTGTTGGCACTTAACGCCAATAAAACCGATATCGTCCCCCCTCCCATCGTCGTTGGAAACGCCAGAGGATAGAACAGATGTGACATCAGGGACGTTTGTGGCTTTTGAGAGGACGCAATATTCTTCTCGGGGTCTTCTTCTTCAGACTTTGAAAGAATCTGCAAAGCCATACGCGCAATGATAAAGCCCCCGGCCAGTTGCACCACCGCAGTCGAGATCCCAAACAAACGGAAAAAATAAACCCCAAAAATAGAGACTACAAAACACAGGGCCAGGCAGAACACCGCAATGGACAAGGCCGCCTTACGACGAATCTCTGCGGAGTGCCCCATAAAGAAGGGCCCCACCACCAAAGAACTTCCAATCGGATTGACCGGCGGAAACAGGGCCAGAAATGACAAAAAGACCAAATGAAAGAATGAATGAATCGAGATTGTTTCCATCGCTAAAATCCTGGTTGGGTTCCCTCTAAACTACTTTAAGGTCGCCCTTTCAGACAATGACAATTGATCCGGCTGCGGGCCCACAAATAGTCTTTAAATCCCCCACAATAAGCTTGCGCTAAGCCCTCCAAAGCACTAGAAAAAGTGCCGAAACTGGTGGCATTTTTTCCGGCACGGATCTTGGAATATTTCCCACTGGATTTCCAAAAACCCGTTTTTCGGTGTCGCTATGGCACTGAAATGCGACATGAGAGCAAAGGGCGCAAATGAGAACGTTTAAAACGAACACACCACCAAGATTTTTTTCATCCCTGCTGATTTCAGCTTTGCTGTTCACCGCCTGCAGCCCGACGGCTCAAGCTCCAAAAGGGCCGATCTTCAATTCAGACTTCCTGGAAGGCCTTTACAGCAACCGCCCTACCGTTGAAGATCCGTACATCTTTATCGTCAAACTTTCCAATCCGGCTTTGCTTGAAACCGCCCAAAGAAAAGACGGTAAACTGGTCATCGACAAGAAGCTTCTCGCTGCAATTCAGGCGGAGCAGGAAGCCACCATTGAAGAACTTAAAAAAATCTCTGCCGACATCAAGGTGCTTATCCGCTACAAGCTGGTGCTGAATGGCTTTGCTGTTTGGGCACCTGCGAATGTCTATGAAAAAATCAAGTCCGTTCCCAACATCACTCTTTCTGAAAAAGCCGGCTCTTTCGCCCGTCCCATGGAAGAAGATGACATCAACCTGAAAGGTTTGGTGGGTAAAAACACATCCGTGAACTTCATCGGTTCAGAAGCCGCCTATGCCCAGAATATCCGTGGTCAGGGCATGCGCGTGGGTGTGATCGACACCGGCGTCGACTACACTCATAAAATGCTGGGTGGCGAAGGCACGGAAGAAGCTTACAAGGCCGTGAATCCCAATGAAGCCCACCCGTCTTTCCCGAATAAAAAAGTTGTGGGCGGAATTGATATCGTGGGATCTGAGTACAACTCCGGCCACACGAATCCTCTGAAACGCATTCCAGTTCCTGATGCCAATCCTTTGGATGAAGCGACTCACGGCACCCACGTGGCTGGTACGGTGGCGGGCATTGGCGATGGGATCAACACCTACAGTGGCGTTGCTCCGGATGCCGATCTTTATGCGATCAAAGTTTTTGGCGCAAAAGGTTCCACCAGTGATGAAGTGGTCATCGCCGCTTTGGAATACGCAGCGGATCCGACGGGCGATCTGACTTTCCAGAAGCAACTTGATGTTGTGAACCTGTCTTTGGGCAGCGGTTACGGCAATCCTCATATCATGTACAACCACGCCATTAAAAATCTGGTGCGCGGCGGGACTGTTGTCGTAGCGGCGGCTGGTAACAACGGTGACCTTCCCTACATCGTGGGGGCTCCGTCCGTGTCTGATGATGCTATCTCCGTAGCCAACAGCATCGACAACATGAACCAGAACGTTCTGTTCCCGGCTGCAGAGTTCACTGTGGGTGGCGAAGCATTGATTGTTGAAGCCACCGAAGGGGCCATTTCAAAACCTTTGGCAGAAATCCCGTCCCTGAAAGAGGAGCTGGTATACATCGGCACCGCTGCAAAACCACTGGATGAAGCAACCAAAGCCCGTTTGCAGGGTAAAATTGCTTTGATCGACCGCGGTGAAGTGAACTTCTCTGTTAAAATCCAAGTGGCTCAGGAAAGTGGTGCGATCGGCGTGGTTGTTGCCAACAACGCCGAGGGCGCTGCGATTGTTATGGGTGGCGAAGGTAAATTCGACATCCCGGCAATCATGATTGACCTGGCTTCAGCAAAAAAAGTGAAAGCCGCCATGGCACAAAGCCCGGTGGTGGTTGACTTGAAAACAACTGCCCAGATTGAAAAACCCTGGATGGCGGACACCATCTCCCCGTCTTCGTCCCGCGGTCCGCGCTCTGAAGACGGCATCATCAAGCCTGAAATCTCTGCTCCGGGCACCAACATCATCTCTGCGGCCAGCCGCGCGGGCGACAAAGGCGCCAACATGACCGGCACCAGCATGGCCAGCCCGCACATCGCAGGCGTGATGGCATTGCTCAAACAAAAGTACAACACCCTGTCCCCGGCCGAACTGAAATCCGTTTTGCTGGCGCATGGTAAAGTGATCAATGCCGCTGATAAAAAAGTTTACTCCGTCAGCCGTCAAGGGGCTGGCCGTGTTCAGGTGGCCGAATCCCTGAACGCCAAAATTGTGACTGTGCCTGCGGCAATTTCCTTCGGCATTACAGACGTTGAAAAACAGAAGACCCTGGCTAAAGAAATCACCGTCAAAAATATCAGCGACGAGGCTGTGACTTTGTCCGCCCAATGGACGGGTTCTGAGGCGCTGCAAATCACGGCTCCGACAGTGACTCTGGCGGCAGGCGAATCCAAAACGATTCTGGTGAAGGCTAAAATCAACGGTTCTTTGATGGCCAATCAAACTGACGAGCTGGATGGCTACCTTTCCCTGAAGTCCCAGGACAAAACTTTGGCGCAACTGCCGGCTTTGGCCGTGACTCGCAAGATTTCCAAAATTTCTGCCACGTCCTTGGTGGTTCATTCCTCTTCCAAAACAGACAGCGCTGGCAGTCTGGCGGAAGTGGTTCTGAAAAATGACAGCGTGAATCCGGGTGAAGCTTACCTGTTCAACCTTCTGGGTGCGGACGGCCGTAAGAAATCTCCGAAGCAGGATCTGGTTCACAACCGTAACTGTGACCTGCAGTCTGCGGGTTACCGTGTGATTGAATCCGACAAAGGCCGTGTGCTGCAGGTCGCGTTGAAGCTTTATGAAGGCATGACCACTTGGCAGCGTTGTGAAGTGAATGTGCAGCTTGATTCCAACGGTGACGGTTTGGCGGACCAGGAACTGGCAGGATTGCCGGCTTCGGACCTGCCGGGCATGACCGGAGACGACTTTGTCAGCTTGCTTTTGGATGGCAATGCCGCCCGTGATATGCGCCGCCAGTATGAAAAAGACTTTGCCGCAGATCCAAGCAAGGCCAAAGAAGACTACAGCGGTGCTGTTTTGGATATGCGCGGAATGGGCGTCTTTGACAACTCCACTTTGGCTATCATCGAGGCTGATATTTCGTTGTTGTCCTTTGCAGAAACTGGCGAGATCAGCCTGAAGGTCTCTACAACCCACGGTGACAACGGCGCGATCGAATACGACGACTATCTGGGTGAGCACAGCTCTCAGTGGGAAAAGGTCTCTGTGAATACGAATGCTCAGGCCTATACACAAATCCCGGAAATCATCGAACTGGATTCCCAATCCAGCACCACCGTGAACCTGATCAAAGGTTATGGCGCAGGTGATTTGATCCTATACGCTCCTCAGAATCGCTCGGTTCGGGATGTCCTGCTTGAGGACAACCAGTCCCAGTTGATTCCAGCCACGTTCAGCGACGAAAATTAATTTTCGTTTGTAATTTTCGCCAACATCCATAAACTTTAAAGGGGGATTGCAATCCCCCTTTTTTTTCTCTTTAAGGATGGTGGCTATGAAACAACTTCTGGTATTTACGGCTTTGGCACTTCTTTCCTCTTGCGCGATGAAGGGGCAAAGTATTCGTGATGTTCCCACTATCAACTCTCAAAACATTCAGGCCCCGCTTCGTGATCTTCCCAAGAAGGAAGTGACCATCAGCGTGGTGGATGCCCGTAAAGAGGAAGTCAAAGCCCAAAGCGATGAACTGCGCTCGGAAGTCCGCCGTGCGGTGGCCGAAGCGCTGGAACGCCAGGGGGTGGCGGTGAAAACTCCGGGGGCGAACTCACTGTTACTGACAATTGAAGATTATCAAACCGGCCAGTTCAAAGAAGGCTGTGTGAAAGTTTCTGGTGTTCTGACGATTCCAAACAAAGCCAAGGCCAAAGCCGAAGCCTCTAGTTGTTTTGAAACCAAACACCCCTTCGGCTTCAAAATGGGCACGGATATCACCAAGGCCTACGAAGAAGCCTTGAACCTGCTGTTTAAGAATCTGGATTCCGCTTTGTCTGAGGTTTATTTGCGCTAAAAACGCGGCCTTACCGGTAATTTCAAAGATCTCAACCATTCCCTGACAATCTCCTGACAACATTAGCGGAACATTTTGGTTATAGTCCCGGTTCTAAAAACACAAGGAGATAGAATGAAAGCACTTATCTTTGCTCTTACTTTGGGCCTTTCTGCTGCTGCTCAGGCCGACAACTGCGTTTCTGCTGATGGTTTGATCATCCCGAACGGCAAAACTGTTCGCATGTATTATAGCTCCCAGCCAACAAAAGAAATCGGCCCGAACTACACATGCAACAGCACATCCCGCACTCGCACCTGCATTGATGGCGCGCTTTCTACTTCCACGATCACTTGCAGTGAATATGATTCTGGTGGCTGTGTTGACTGGTGGATGGACCGCTTGCAAGACACGGACTTCAGCTTCGCTCAGTGCAACGACTAATTTCCAAAACAAAAAAGCCAGGGTCCTCCTGGCTTTTTTTATTCCAGCATTTTCTTCAACTGGTCTCTTTCCGCATCCCCTGCAATCAGCCATTCCGGCGGCACATGCTCAGTCACATAATCCCACGACTGCCGACACATCTTCTTTGCCAGGGGCTTTGCGTGCAGATCCTTCAACAAATTCAAATGGCGCAGCAGGATTGTGCGAATGGGTTTATAAAAACCCTCGGCGTCGGTGCCGGCGTTGGTGATATCTTCCGAGGCTTCCACTCGCGCAATGATGTCCTTAAAGTACTTTTCCAAACTCATCTGAGTATTGGAGCAAACATCCCCTGCCTTGCCCATCAATTTCGTTGAAAATTCTCTGATTTAAAGAATCATCAACTTCATTTTTTACCAGACTTCCGTCGGCATTTTCAAACCTATCGTCCTGAAATTTTATGTTTCAGTGTGAAAGTTAACATACTTCAAAGGCCTTCTTGTATTTTGAAAGTACAGCTTTGTCTTACACCGGTGACATGATTTTGAACACTTAACAGTTTACCCAGGCACCGTTCGCACGTTCTTCAAGCAGGAGCCCCCGACACTTTGGAGGTCTTTTGACGAACCTTAAGCATCTAACGAAAGCTGTTTCTTTCGCCGCTATTGCTATTGCATTTTTACTGGCGGCAGGTTGCTCCCCTTCCTCGACATCCCTGAAAGATCTGGCCAGCACCATCGAAGATGGCAATGGCAGCGCCGGCACACCCGATACCGGTGAACAAGCCCCAACAGAGCCCACTGATCCAACAGAACCCTCGGTTCCTTCCGTCCCGGACAACAGCTATAAGATGGAGGCCCTGTCCTGGGAAACATCCGCCAATCCTGAACGCAAAAAATGGTCAGAATATCTGCACAAGATCATTCTGGAAGACTGGAACACCCTGCTGGGTGGTGCAGATGATATGAGCAAGTTCTGCCCGCGCTACAGTTCCCTGGATAATGATCAGCGCGCCAACGTGTGGGCGGCGCTCTTTTCTGCCATGGCGAAGTATGAAAGCGCTTACAGCCCGACTTCACGCATGCATGAAACAACCATGGGGACGGATCCGGTGACTGGCAACCCGGTTTATTCGGAAGGTCTGTTGCAGCTTTCTTATCAGGATGTGCAGTGGGCACGCTGGTGTGAGTTTGACTGGAGCAAAGACAAAAATCTGGCAGCAAAAGATCCCAAGAAAACAATTCTGGATCCGTACAAGAATCTTTACTGCGGCGTCGGTATTATGGCCAAACAGATTAAAAACAAAGGTCTGATCACTGTCGGTTCCGGTGCCTATTGGGCCGTGCTAAAGAGCGGTGGCAAATATCAGAAAATCACCGAGATCTCGGGTATGGTCAAAAAATTATCCTTCTGTAAGTAACAAGACGGTCGGGCGTCGCTCTGATTTCCCTCGGGGGGCGCCCGTTCCGCACCGTCTTTTTGTTTTCTAAAACATTTCCTTTAAAATCTTAGCCTTTCAAATCTTCTGCGCCGATTCTATAGACCACCACATACGTGGGAGGAATCATGCAGGAGCCAATGGATCAGTCTGAAAAACACATCCAGGAACTGTGCCCCATCTGGGAACTGGACGAGATGCAACGAGCATCCAAGCGCCATCAGCGCGAAACGGTCCCGTATCCATCACAGATGAACAGCTCGCGGGACAACTTTGAAGACTACTATCTGCACCCGCATTCGCCTCCTGCCCCAAATGAAAGGAGCTCTTATGCTTAGAGCCGCAATAGCTTTCTTTATCATAGCGATTGTTGCCTACATCTTCGGTGCCAGCGGCGTAGCGGGGTTGTCGGTGGAGATCGGACGAATCTTGCTGTTCGTCTTCCTGGCTTTGGCAATCATCAGCTTTATCATCAATCTGGTCAGTGGTCGAAAGCCCTGACAGAGAAACAAAAAAGGCGCTGTCACCAGCGCCTTTTTATTTAATGGACCCAGCCAATCAAAATGGCGCCCAGAGTGCATGAAGCCACCACGATCCACAAACCCACTCCTTGCAGGAACGGTTTGATCCCGACGCTTTTCAGTGTCTCTTTGGTCAGGTTCGCACCAATCAGGAACAGCGTTACGACCAGGGCGCGCTTGGCCACGGTTTCAACTATGTGGCCCGCCGGGCGAAGCTCCGGAAGCCAGGTGACCAACGCTGCCGCAATTAAAAAGCCCAGAATAAACCATGGCTTTTTTGCCTTGCCAGCGCCCCCTTCGACCTTTTGACCGCGGAAGTAAAACATACCAATCAGGAACGTCACCGGCACGATCCACAATGCGCGCGCCAGCTTCACCGTGGTTCCCACCTGCAAAGACTCAGGACCGTATTGCAAAGTCGAACCCACCACCGAACTGGTGTCGTGAATTGCCAGGGCACTCCAAAGACCGAACTGGGTCTGAGTCAGATTCAGCAGATGTCCAATCCCGGGGAAGATCACAAGCGCACAGGCATTCAGCATGAACACTGTGCCCAGGGCGACAGACACCTCATGAGACTTCGCACGAATGGTCGGAGCCACGGCGGCAATCGCACTGCCTCCACAAATCGCCGTCCCCACGGTGATCAAAGTCGACGTATCCCGTTCAATCTTCAACAGCCGACCGATCAGCATCCCCAGAATCATCGTGAACGAGATGCCCACTACCGTGTAGCCGATGCCTTGAAAACCCACTCGCCCGACCACCATCAAATCCATCCCGGCACCCAGTCCGATCACGGACAGACTTAGCAAGTGGTGAGTATAGCTGCGGGTTTTATCAACATAAGGATTTCCCAAAAACACCGCCAGCACAACGCCCAGAACCAGGGCTGCCGCGGATGAAACAAAGGGAAAGAAGCACAAAAGTGCTGCTATCGGAAAAACGATTTTTGCAATACTTGTTTTGTTCATAGAACCACTATGCGCGCGTGAACTCTTTCTGTCACCCCACAATCGCAAAAATGCATTTTGTCGAAGCACTAGGCGAAGGACGATGGAACATCTTATGCTTTCCTCGAACAAAGGAGGTTGCAATGCAACGCAAAGGATCAGCTCACTGGCAGGGAAATCTTCAACAAGGTCGCGGCGAACTGTCTACGGAAAGCGGCGCTCTTAAAAATCTTCCCTATTCATTTTCCGACCGGTTTGAAAGCGGCACCGGAACTAATCCCGAGGAGCTGATCGGCGCAGCCCACGCCGGATGCTTTTCCATGGCCCTGTCTGGTGCCTTGGCCAAAAAAGGATTCAATGCCGAATCTTTGGATGTTTCCGCAACAGTGACCCTTGAAAAGTCAGGCGACGGATTTTCCATCACGTCCTCAAAACTAAAACTGCGTGCGCTGGTTCCGGGTATTGATCGCAAACTTTTTGAGAGCATCGCCCAGGATGCCAAGAGCAACTGCCCGGTGTCCAAGGTGCTCAATGCCGAGATCTCGCTGGAAATCGATTTCCACGAGCTTCGCTCCCCGTCCGCCACCGCACACTAGTCCGCGACACGCCCCCGGGGGAAAACCCGGGGTTTCTGTTTTAAGGGTGGTGTTCACGCTCATGCTGCTGAAAGATCTCGTGGATCTTTTTTTCGTCATACTGACCGATGGCTTCTTCCACCAAAAGACTTTCACGATCCCGGCCCAGAGTCAGCACCGCCGCCACCTTCTGATCTTCATAATAGGCCACGGCGAAATCTCTGCTGCTCAGATCCCCCATGACATCCATGCGATCAAAACGGTCGGAATGCCCGACATACCCCAGACTCAGATCATAGTGCTGTGTCCAGAAGAATGGCACATCCTGGAATTTCACGCGATCCCCCATCATATTCAAAGCCGCCGTCTGCCCTTGGCGTTCGGCAACCTCCCAGTGTTCGACCCGGATAGAGCGCTGACTGTGCGGGTCCGGCCATCTGGCGATATCTCCGGCGGCAAAAATTCCGGGGACACTGGTTTCAAGATATTCATTCACCAGCACGCCATTTTCCACCCAGCATCCCGCCTGCTCGGCCAACTGGGTGTTGGGGCGAATCCCCGTTCCCACAATCACAAAATCACAGTCTACACTTTGCCCGTCATCCAGCAGAACACTGCGCTGACGGATCTCTTTGATGGTGTGCCCCAAATGGAAGATCACGCCGTGTTCTTCATGCAGTTTGTGCAGCACACTGCCGACGTGAACTCCGACAACCTTCAACAGCGGCATTTCCTCTGGGGCCACCACGTGGACTTCCAGATTACGCTGTCGAAGTGCCGCTGCCACCTCAAGACCAATAAACCCGGCCCCGACAATCACAACCTTCTGCGCCCAGGAGGTGCGACCGATAATGCGCCGACAGTCCTGCAACGTGCGCAGATAGAATACGTGATCCTGCTGGACACCCGGGATCGGAGGATGAATCGGCTCGCCCCCGGTGGCCAGCAACAAGCGATCATAGCGCAGCGTCTTTCCATTCGATAAAAACACCGAGCGTCTGTGAGCATCAATTTTTTCGGCCTTGGTGGAAAGTTCAAAATGGATCTTGTGGGTCTGATAGAATTCCTCTGTTTCCAACGGAACCCAGTCCTCAGGCAGGTTCCCGGCCAGATAGTCTTTCGACAGATTCGGACGGTCGTAAGGCAAAGACTTGTCTTCGCTGATAAT
Source organism: Bdellovibrio bacteriovorus (assembly GCF_002208115.1). Taxonomy (NCBI): domain Bacteria; kingdom Pseudomonadati; phylum Bdellovibrionota; class Bdellovibrionia; order Bdellovibrionales; family Pseudobdellovibrionaceae; genus Bdellovibrio; species Bdellovibrio bacteriovorus. The sequence continues at coordinate 2,427,329 of NZ_CP020946.1, forward strand.
GGTGATGGAGCCTATGAATCCCTGTTTGCGCAGCATGATTGCCGCCGCAGTTCCCCCGGCTCCGGAACCGACGATGACGTATCTTTGTGATTCACTCCATTCCCGCGGCCGCACCGAGCTTTCCTTTTTTCCGGTGACATAGGCTTTCCCCTCGCGCACTTCCACATTATATGCAGAAACGGGATTCAGTGCGGGCGCCTTTAAAGCCTCGCCGGTGCGCAGATCGAAACAGGCATGATGCCACGGGCAATGCACAGTTTCCCCCACCACAAGCCCTTCAGAAAGAGGCCCCCCATAGTGCGAGCAAGTTGCGCCGATCGCAAAGTATTCGTCATCATGGCGGACCAGAATCACAGGTTCCTCTCCGACGTAACCCAGCAGACTTTGATTTTCACGCAGCTCCGCCAGATCGACACCTTTACTCAGATTCGGCCCGCTCAATTCAGCACTTCTTCCCATAAAGCAGCTCCTTTGAATGCGCCTATCATAGTAACTTTCCGCTTCAGGCTGGAGCAGGACCTCGACGAAAATGCTAAAAAGCAACACAGTTGCAACGTAAATAAAATTAAATGTTTTTTTCGGTGTTTCAGGATGAGACGGAACCGTCAAAAATTCACCGCCCCATCTTCAAACAAAGGCCAATAAGTCCGATAATAAAGTGTTGTATCCGTGGCCAGGAGGCTGACTTGAAACAGTGGGTGAAAAAACTAGTTGATCAGTTTGACATGGACTGGGGCTCGAACAGTGGCACTGAAAAAGCCAAGGATGTTCCAGCCATGAGCGAAGAGCGCGCAACCCTGCTCTTTATTCTCGACGTTATGAACAAGCACCTTTTTGAAATCCAGAACCACTCGGTGCGCAAAGTGCGCAACAAGCTGGATAACTTTTCAAAGGCTCTGGTGAAGCAGGACCATGCCGACACCGAACGCGTGCTGTTTGAAATCCGTCAGTTTATTTCCAGTTATCGCATTGATGAATACAGCTATGTGCAAAACACCTTTGATGACTTTAAACGCATCATCTGGGAATTTGCCGATCACCTGAGCGAAGAGGTCGATGCCGAAGCTTCGGCCAGCGGCGACATCAATCAAAGTCTGGAGCAACTGCGTGAAGCGGTTGAATCCAACTCTATTGAAGACCTGCGCGCCAAGTCCCGTGAATTTATCAATTTCTATCTGAAGCATCAGAGCACGCATAATGAACGCCGTTCCAAACGCATGGAGGCGATCAAGAAGAACCTGACCACGGTCAAAAAGCAGCTTATGGAAGCTAACACAACCATGAGAAAAGACCATTTGACCGGGGCCCACAACCGCAGAAGCTATGACGAGCAAATCCGCCGTTACCTGCAGTTGCATGAGATCGACAAAGACCCTATGACTTTGATCATTATGGATATCGACTTCTTTAAAAAGATCAACGATTCATACGGCCACGACATTGGCGACTTTGTCCTGCAGGAATGTGTTCGCCTGATCCAGGAAAGCTTCTCCCGCGAAGAGGACTTCATTGCCCGTCTGGGCGGTGAGGAATTTGCGGTGATCCTGCCGGGCTGCGATGCCCAGGCGGCGGTGCGCATGGCGGAAGAGGCCATGAACCGCATCCGCAAAGAGGTCTTCGTTCACGAGAAGTTTGAAATCCGCTTCACCGTGTCCATGGGTATCGCCGAAGTGATGCCCGGAGAAAAAGCGGACTCTCTTTACAAGCGCGCCGACGAGGCCCTGTATGAATCCAAGCAGACAGGACGCAACAAATACACCGTGTCCAAGGGCTCCCAGATCAAACGTGTTGCCTGAGGGACTGTCCAAATTTTAGACAGTCGTCAATAGAAGTATGGTGACCAGAAAAGCCTGAACAATCGTTCGGGCTTTTTTTATGTTCAGAGATTTCTGAACACCCGCAGTGAAATTCCGGTTCAGATACATTCAACCCGTCCCCCGTGTTGGCTTCATGCTTGCTTTAGCACTTCAGCATGAAAGCAATTCTGTTTTTAATCACTACAGTTCTGGGGGCCTCAATGAATTCATACTCTCAAGAGAATTCAGAAAAGGATATTGTCGTTGCGATCATCGACACCGGCGTGGATGTGAATCATCCCCTGCTTCGCGACAATCTGTGGGTGAACCCCCGCGAAAAAGACAATATGAAAGATGATGATGGCAATGGATATGCCGATGACCTCCATGGATGGAATTTTGTTTCCAACAACAACGACCTGACCGACAACCACGGTCACGGCACACATGTGGCCGGCATCATCCAGCAGCGCACCCGTTCTTCGCGGGTGAAGTTCATGATTTTGAAATATTATGACCCGTCGATTCCGGCGAACGACAACCTGATGAATACTGTGAAGGCCATTCGTTACGCCACAAAGATGAAAGCGGATATTATCAATTATTCCGGCGGTGGTGACGAAAGAAGCCCCATGGAAGAGGCAGCCATTCGCGACGCCCAGGAACAGGGCATTCTTTTTGTCGCTGCCGCCGGCAACGAGGGGCGCAACACCGACCTGGTGGGCTATTACCCGGCAGGATACAAACTGAACAACATCATTTCCGTGGCTGCCATGGATTCACAAAAACGCCTGCTGGCGTCCAGTAACTTCGGCACAAGTTCTGTGGATATTGCAGCTCCGGGAAAAAATGTGTTTTCAGCCCTTCCCGGCGGAAAATACGGATATATGAGCGGCACCTCCCAGGCAACGGCGTGGGTCAGTGGACTGGCGGCCTCGCTGATGCTCAACCGCCCTTGGGAAACCCTGAATCCGCAGGACATTAAAAGAGCGCTGGTTAAAAGCGGCGTCAAAGACCGCCAGCTTTCCAGGAAAATCCGTTCCCAGACTCGCATTTCAAACTTACAGGTGGGATTGAATCTGGAGTAGTTGCTAGCGGTCCCCAAAAGACGCTACAATATCCTTATGTTGAAACCTGCATTGATTCTGCTTCTGCCCCTGATGATCACCGCCTGCTCTGAAAGTTTGCAAGCCCGGGAAGTCCCGGCGATCCAAGCCACCTGTGAACACGATGAAAAAACCTTCCGCTGCGTGGAGGTTCTGAAAAACTATGACGGTGACACCCTGACCGTGAACATTCCCAATGTCCCGGCCCTGATCGGGAAAAAGATCAGCGTGCGTGTTTTTGGCATCGACACGCCGGAAGTAAAAACGAAAAACAAGTGTGAAAAGGAAGCCGGTCGCATTGCCCGCAACCTTGTGGCCAGCACCCTTAAAAACGCCAAAAGTGTGGAGCTTCACAATGTTCAGCGTGACAAGTACTTCCGCATTCTGGCGGACGTCATGGTTGACGGCAGATCTTTGGCGGACATTCTGCTAAAGAACAACCTGGCCTATGCCTATGACGGCGGAACCAAAAGCCATCCGGACTGGTGCAAGTCTTTGCGTCAGCCTGCCAATTATTAATTCTGCTTGTTTGCACACCGGGGCTCGCCACCATTGCGGGCCTCGGCACCGCCCGCCAGAATAATCCCATGGCACACGAATTTCAAAAACAGCGCATTTCGGACTGGCACCGCTCCAACCTGGGAAACCATATCACCGACAAGACCCGGGATATTGACACGCAGGACTTCACACCATCGCAGCAAAGATCTGATCTGCACTTTCAGGTCGATGGCCTGAAAACTCTGCTGAATGAACTTGCTGGGAAAGGCATTCAAATCGAGGACCCAGTGGTTGAAAACGACTTTGGTTCGTTTGCCTGGATTCATGACCCTCAAGGACAGCGCATCGAACTGTGGGAGCCCGCCCCCTGGCAGAACAATCTGATCAACCTGCCCGAGCCGGACTGACTCACTTCATGTACTTGTCGAAGATCTTTTTGGTCACGCCCTCTTTTTTCATCTTCAAAAGGGTTTTGTTAAATCGTTCCGCCAGTTGCTGATGCCCTTTGCCTGCGGCTTTGGAGAAAACCACGTAAGACGGATTTTCTGAAACCACGAAGACCTCTTCAAAAACATCCTTATACCCCATCCGCCTGATCAGGAACCAAAATGCTTCTTCCGAGGCGATCACCACATCAACACGTTTTACGTCGTTGGCACTGAGCTTTTTCACCAGCATCTCTTGGGTGGTGCTGTGATCCAAGCGCAGCTTTTTCTTGAAATCGTCAAAGGCGGGACCGTAAGAATAGCGATCATTCACGCCGACCGTCAGCCCTTTGAAGTCTTCAAAACTGTTGATCTTCAAGTTGCGCTTTTTTAGAGCGAAAGCCAGATTACGGGTCTTGCTAATGGGCTCTTCAGTGAAGTAATAAACCTTCTGGCGGGCTTCCGTCAAAAAAGGCGGAAACAGAGCATCGACTTTCCCCAATTCTGTCATGACCTCGGCCCGCGGCCAGGGATAAGTTTCAAAAACGGGCTCCACGTTCATGCGCTTGCAGGCCTCGCGGATGATTTCCACATAAGTGCCCTTAAGCTCCCCGGCTTCGCGGTAAATCTTAGGGGGAATATCATCATAGGAGGCAAACACTATCTTTTCAGCCTGGGCCGTAACAACGGCAAAGCAGACGCCCATAAAAATCAAAACGCGGAACATACTCACAACCTGCACGTACAAAAAGAGTTCGTCACAGAATGAAGTTGGATAACAAAATGTTCAACTCTTTTCCCCTGCAAACCGGTCGATATCAGGGACAAAGCTTCATCAAATTCGGCCCCTTAAGAGGACTGTCTAAATATCAATGAATCCTGTCGTTTTTACTCTGTGGCCGGGCCGGAGGTCGCCCCGCCTGCAAGGTGGCGGCTTTCCCGCTGGCAAGAAGCTTGCTTTGGCTTTACAGATTGAATGAATTTTAAACACTGGAGTGTTTCGTGAAGCTGCTCTTGACCCGTCTGATTCTGGCGCTCGGCCTGCTATGCTCGTTCTTTTTGGAAATGGCTCTGGCCAAGCAGGTGGACCTGCGTCCTTTGCAAACCGAGGTCAAAGATCAAAAGCGCCGTGACACCTGTGCTTATTTTGCCGTGTCAGCATTGATTGAATCCACCATCAAAGGCTTTACCGGTCACGATTACGACATTTCGGAAGAATACGAAATCTATCGCCACAAGGTGCAGTCCCCATGGCGTCCAGAAGTGGAATTCGGAAACACCTATCAGTTGCTTTTGAATTTCTCCAATGGCAACAGTCTGTATCTGGAAAAAGACCTGCCTTATCAGGAAAGCAGTCTGGACTTCACCAAACCCTTCACTCCGGAACAAACCAGCTTCTTCGATCTGCGCCAGCAGAAAGTCACCCGCGTCGACTATCGCAGCCTCCGCACAAAAATCATCACCCAGATGTGGGTGCGAAAACCATGGTCCGAACTTTTCATGCAGGAGCTGGACGCGAAACGTCCGGTCGTCGTGACACTGAAAGTATCCCTGTCTCATATCAACGACCAAAAAGGCACCTTCACATTCAGCCCTCAGATCAACGCCGACTGTGACAGTGGCAAAATCAACTGCGGAGGCCACGCAGTCCTGATTGTGGGTTATGACGACGAACAAAGAGTCTTTATGTTTAAAAACTCCTGGGGCCCTCTCTGGGGCAATCAGGGTTATGGCTATGTGACCTTCGATCATGTCGATGGTTTCTCGGATCAGCCCTTGACGGCGTATTTTGACAAACTCACCGGTCCTATGGTGAGAGTCGTTGAACCCTAGCTTAAAATTGAAGCCATGAGCGCATTTCAGGAAAAACACTGGTATCATCTGTTTAGCAACAAGGCTCGCGTGCTCTATCCGAGCTCGGATCCCGCGCATGATTATCTTCATATTATGCGCGTGGTAAGCACAGCCAAGCAGCTTTGCCAGGCTGAACATGCCCGCTGGGAAATCGTCATGCCGGCGGCCTTCTTTCACGACTATATCAATGTTCCCAAGAATGATCCGCGCAGGCCTTATGCCTCCAAGCTGTCTGCCGAAGCGGCCATTGAATACCTGAAGTCTGTGCAGTATCCGGAACAGTACTTTGATGATATTCGCCACGCCATTGAATCACACAGCTACAGTGCCGGCATCAAACCAGAAACCCTGGAGGCCCGTATTGTTCAGGATGCCGATCGCCTGGACAGCCTGGGTGCCATCGGCATTGCCCGCTGCTTTGCCGTGACCACGCAGCTAAGCCGGCCTTTCTATGCCGAAGAAGACCCCTGGGCAGAGACGCGCGAACTGGACGACAAAAGTTATGGCATTGATCATTTCTTTTCGAAGCTGTTCAAATTGGTGGATCACCTGAACACACCAACCGCAAAAAAAGAAGGCGAACATCGTGTCGCCTTCATCAGAACCTATCTTGACCAGATCAAAAGAGAAATCTAGCGTCCGCTGTCTTCACCAAACATTGGCGCAGGAACCGACTCCACAATTCCCGCCTCAATCACAAATTCGCGCATCAGTTCAGCCAGCGACGCCGTTTTTTCCGGCGGCATATTCTGAAGAGTGTCGATCATATGTTCTTGAACTGTTCGGGGGATTTCGCTGAGTTTTTCCAGACCGGAGGGAGTGAGCGATACAACCACTTTGCGAGAATCTTCTTTGGATATCATGCGGGATACAAGGCCTTGCTCTTCAAGCTTTTTGACCACCACAGAGACGGAGCTTTGATGGGTGGTGGTCCTTAAAGCCAGGTCATTGATGGAAAGCCCTGGTTCCTCTTTGAGTTTTTTCATCACAAAAATTTGTGCGGCACTCAAACCTAGATCTTTCTCGAACTGACTGGAAGACACGCGAAGGGCTTTGAAGATATGGCGGATATAGTCCATGACTTCACCCACCTCGGACCTGTACTCAGAATAAGTATTACTCATGCAATCAATTAAGTACTATTCGATGAGATCGTGCAAACGATTTTTATATGCACTGCCATACATGACATTTTGCAAAGCCACGCAAAGACTAAGATGAAGAGATCTCGATGAACTCCGGCAGCCCTAGAGCTGAGGCTCCATTTGCGTTCGCAAAGTCAATTCTGTACGAGCGAAGAGCGATGCGATTGTCAGAAAGTTCCACAGTTGATCCATAAAGTTTGTCACCCACAATCGGATAACCGTGACGACTTAAATCAAAACGCAATTGGTGCGAACGTCCAGTGACAGGGTTCAGATCCCAGACCTGATATTCGCCCTGCATGCCTCTGAAAACCGCCACAGTAAGGCATTCCTTGCCTTGCGGGCTTTCATACGCCCGGCGTTTTCCCCGCAGCAAACGACAGCGCCACTCAAATGTGTTCCCCACTTGCGGACTGAGTGCCAGTTTATCATTGGGCACGTTCGCCGGGATATGCGCATAACTCTGCCCGGTGGTCAGAGCACGATAGGTCTTTTTCACAGTCTTGTTTTCGAACCACGCATTGGCTTTACGATGCGCCTCTGCTGTCTTGGCATAAACCACCAGACCCGAAACTTCGAAATCAAGTCGGTTCACCGGATAGATTTGAATTCCCTTTTCCTTCTGTAAAGCCGTTCCCAGGCACAGACGGGCATCATCTTCTTCAAAGCGACTGGGTGTGGAAAGCACACCTGCGGGTTTGTCACAGATGATAAAGTGAGTATTCTCAAATACGATCTGAATCATTTTTTACTAAGGCCTACGAGGAATATCTCTTTGGAAATCTTGCGGGTGGAATCCGGCTTCACGGCCTCCACTTTCGCGAAGGTCTTTTTCATTTCATCGCGAAGCTTGCCGAAGTCATCACTGTGGAAGAGCTTGCACACAAAGTGTCCGTCTTTTTTCAGGAAGCGACGAGCGACATCCAAAGCCAGCTCACACAACTCCATGGAACGTGCCTGATCGGTCATGCGAATGCCCGTGGTCTTGGGCGCCATGTCTGACATCACAATATCAAACGGCGGCACAAAGCCATGTTCCTTAAAGATGTCTTCCAGATTCAGATCACGAAGATCGGCCTGAATAAATACGGCATTCTTCAGCTTCACCGTCACCGGGCTCAGGTCCACACCCAGAACACGGCCTTTTTCACCCGCCATCTTGGAAGCATACTGCGACCACGACCCCGGAGAAGCACCCAGATCCAGCACCACCTGACCGGGCTTGAACATCTTGAATTTCTGGTCGATCTCTTCAAGTTTGAAGACGGAACGAGCCGCAAAGTTTTCCTGCTTTGCTTTTCTGAAGTAGTGATCGCGAGGATTATAAGTCATATCGGAGGGTTATCCAGCGAACCCCCGATAAAGTCCACCCCTTTTTGGGGCCTCGGTAAAAAGGATTAGGCGTCGCGAGGCTCTTTCACCATGGCCAGCAGAACGCCGCCAGAAACGAATAGAACGAGCAACCCCACCATCCCCCAGCGCGAGCTTCCGCTGAGCATCGCCCCGGCCGCGACCACCAATGGCCCCAGAATCGAGGCAAAGCGGCCCACGAGGTTGAACAGACCAAAGTATTCGCCACTGGCCTCTTTCGGGATCATACGGCCAAACATAGAGCGACTGAGGGACTGCACCCCACCCTGCACCAGACCGATTACGGTCGCCAGCAAATAGAAATGCGTGGCGGTTTTCATCTGGGTGGCGGCTATCACAGTCACTCCGTACACTATGATACAAACCAGAATTGGCATCTTGGCGCCCCAGCGCTTGGTCAAAGTTCCGAAGAAATAAGCACAAGGGAAACCGATGAACTGCGTGATCAGCAAAGCGGCAATCAGATCCTTGGATTCAAAACCAATCGAAATTCCGTAATCCACCGCCATGGTCATCACGGTGTAGACCCCATCAATATAAAGCCAATAAGCCACCATGAACATAAACAGATTGCGCTCTTTCATCAGGGCCTTCAAAGTCCCTTTGAGTGTGCGCAAACTTTCCAGCGTCAAGGTCCCGATGCCTTTCACCGATCTTTCCGCATCAGGCTCTGGCACGTTCTTCATCAGTGGTAAAGAAAACGCCAGCCACCACACCGACACAATCATGAACGACAGCTTGGTCGCCACCGTAGCATCCGGAATACCAAAGCTTAACGGATAAAGGGCCATCAGCACATTCAGCAGCAGCAGGACGCCGCCGCCCAGATAGCCCAGCGAGTATCCCAACGACGAAGCAAAGTCCATGTACTTGAGCTCCGCCACGTAAGGAAGAAGCGAATCATAAAAAACACTGGCCGCATTAAAAGCCGCCAGTGTGATACCGTAGGCCCACAAAGCACTGACCCAGTCCCCTTGCGGAATGAACCCCATCCAGGCACAACCGACGACCCCAATTAAAGTAAAGACCATGCAAAAGAGCTTTTTATAGCCCTTCATGTCCGCGATAACGCCCAAAGTGGGACTTAGTAATGCAATTGCCAGACTTGAAACAGAAATGGTGACACCCAGACGGGCCGTGGTCACAACAGCGTCAGTGCCGACACTCCAATATTGCTTAAGAAAAACCGGAAAAAAGGCGGCCATGACCGTCGTGGCATAACCACTGTTGGCCCAGTCATAAAAGGCCCAGCTAAGGATTTTCTTTTTCTGATTTGGATTCATGCTTCCCCCGCGCTTCAAAGAAAACACGGAACGCGGAAGAACGGAAGAAGAAAATCAGCGCCAGCAAAGTCATAACAAACATCAGACTTGAAAGCGCATTGAGCTTGGGGCTGACCCCCAGTTTCATCGCCGTGTAAAGCTTGACTGGCAGCGTATCCTGCCCCACACCGTTCACGAAATAGGTGATCAGAAAATCGTCAAAGGACAGCAAGAAACTTAAAGCCCCGCCACCGATGATCGACGGCACCAACAGCGGCAACACCACCGAACGATAGGTCTGCCATTCGGTGGCGCCAAGATCACGGGCGGCATCCTCAAGGCTGCGATCCAGCGTTGCAAGCCTTGCCCCGACAGTCATCATCACATAGGAAATACTGAAGCTGACATGGGCAATCACGACGGTTGTCAGCCCCAGCTCAAACTGCAAAATAAAGAACAACGACAAAAGCGACAGCGCAAAAACAATCTCTGGAAACACCAGAGAAACCACGGACAGCCCCTCGACAGCCCAGCGCCAGCCTCCGGCAGAGCGGTACAATCCCACCGCCGCACTGGTGCCAATCACAGTCGAAAGAAGACTTGCAATCACGCCGACAAACACACTGTTTTTCAAGGCATCCATCAAAGCCTGATCATTCACGACTTCAGCAAACCAGCGCAGGGTCCAGTTCCAGGAATCCGGCGTCTTTTCAATCAACGCCCCCAGAATCATAACCAGAATCGGTGTGTGCAGCAAAAGCAGCGTCACCCACAAAACAATCTTCGCTAGTGGGGGCGCCTGAGGACGGCTTCGTTCAATTGCGGGCACGGCGCGCCTCCCACATTCTGAATACCAACGCCAACACCAGCAAAAGCACCATCATCAGCACAGACAAGGCAGCCCCGAAAGGCCAGTCACGGGCTTTCAAAAATTGCTCGGTGATCAGGTTTCCATAAAGCATGTTCTTGGCGCCGCCCAAAAGATCGGGAATCACGTATTCACCCAATGAAGGAATAAACACCAGCAAGGACCCCGCCCACAGAGCTTTTTTCAGATTCGGCAAAATCACCGTAAAAAGAATTTTCCAGACATCCGCCCCCAGATCCTGAGCGGCCTCCACCAAAGAAAAATCAAATTTTTCAAATGCCCCATACAGCGGCAAAACCATAAATGGCAGATAAGTTGTGATCATTCCGTAAAGCACCAGCCACTTGTTCTGGGTCAGGGCAAATGCATCAAAGGGAATTCCCAAGAACGTCAGCCCGGCCTGAAGCGGCCCCTCGGCCCCGACAAAAAGTCGGATGGCGTAAATACGAATCACCAGATTGGTCAGAAATGGCAGAACGATGGCCATCAGATAAAGCTGGCGCAAACGCGTGGAAGAGGTCGCCATGGCCCAGGACACAAGAACTCCCAACACCAGGCAAAACCCCGTCGTAACAAGAGCCAGCTTGAAACTCTCGGCAAAAATCCCCAGGTAAGTCGGCGAAAAAGCCCGCACATAGTTGGCCATGGTCCATGACCATTCGACGCCACCATAGGTTCCGCGGGTTGCAAAACTCACCACCCCGACAATAATCAGCGGCAGCAGCACAAAGACCACAAACCACAAACCCACCGGCAGAAGGAACAGATCTCTTAATTTCACTTTTCACGCTCGCCAAAGACCATGGCGCGACGAACGTAGGCTTCGATGCTCATCCCCAGACGGATCTGATCCGGCGGCACGTTGATTTTACCTTTGATAAGACTGCCATCGCCCAGACGAATGGTGGCCAGGTCCTCACTGACCTCGACAAGCTCGCCCCGCAGCAGACTGGTGGATTCCACAAACTGAGAAGCAAAGATGGTTTCCGGATTTTCGTAAATCTCGCGCGGAGAACTGACTTGCTCCAAAACTCCCCGGCTCATGATGCCGATACGGTCTGAAAGGGCCAAAGCCTCTTCCTGATCATGAGTCACACAAATAAAGGTCAGCCCCAGTTTTTGCTGCAAGGCACGCAGCTCCTTTTGCATGTGTTCACGCATGCGGTAATCCAGCGCCGACAAAGGCTCGTCCAGCAAAAGCACGCGGGGTTCGTTCACCAGGGCGCGCGCCACGGCCACACGTTGGGACTGCCCGCCGGACAATGTTTCAGGCTTGCGGTCCCGGAACTCGCCCATGTCCACCAAGGCCAGCACTTCAGCAACCTTGGCCTCGATCTGATCTTTACCCAAACCTTTCAGGCGCAGACCATAGGCAATGTTTTCCCCCACGCTCATGTGCGGGAAAAGAGCATAGCGCTGAAAGACCATGTTAAAGGGACGTTTTTGCGCAGGCAGATGATCCACGCGCTGACCATCCAGCAGAATCTGCCCTGAAGTGGCGCTTTCAAGACCGGCAATGATGCGAAGAAGTGTTGTCTTTCCACATCCACTGGGCCCCAAGAGGGAAAAAAACTCCCCTTCCCCAATGGAAAGATTGACTCCCTTCAGAGCCGTTTGACTGGAAAAACTCTTGCCGATATTCAGAAGTTCCAACATGCTTCTAACAATAAGAAGGAAATAAAAAAATGTCGAGAATATTGATGGCCGGCCTGGTTCTTTGTGGGCTGCTGGCGGGATGTACAAAGAAGTCTGCTGAAGTTTCTGAAGCCAAAGAAGTGAACCTGTCTATCTGGGGCAACTATATCTCCCCGGAATTGCAGGCGCAGTTTGAGAAAGAAACCGGCATCAAGATCAACATTTCCAACTATTCCTCGAATGAAGAATTGCTGGCCAAAGTGCAAATGGGATCGTCCGGCATCGACGTGGCCGTGCCTTCGGACTATATGGTCGAAGTCATGTCCAAGATGAATCTGCTGGAAGCACTGAAGCCGGACCAGATTTCAAACAAAACCCTGATTGATCCTCAGTTCCTGAAGCAGAACTACGACCCGGAAAACAAGTTCTCGCTGCCCTACATCTGGACGACAGCAGGCATCGCAGTGAACCGTGATCTTTACAAAGGCCCGATCAAAAGCTGGAAAGACCTTCTGGAAAATCCGCAACTGAAAGGCAAGTTCGCCCTTTTGGATGACGTGCGCGAAACCCTGGGCGCCGCCCTGAAAATGAACGGCTTCAGCGTGAACAGCACCAACCCGGAAGAAATAAAAAAAGCCAAAGACACTTTGTTAAAAGCAAAGAAGAACGTAAAGATGTTTGCCTCTGACACCATCGACATCCTGAACAACAAGGAAGTCGCTGCCGCTCAGACCTATTCCTCTGACGCCCTTCAGGCCGCCGACAAGTCCCCAGGAAAAATCGAATACATCATCCCGGAAGAAGGTGGAACATTCGCCATCGACAACCTGGTCATCATCAAAGGCGCCAAACACCCGGAGGCCGCCCACAAGCTGATCAACTTCCTGCTAAGTGAACAAGCCGAAATCAACCGCGTAAAGACAATCCTTGGCGGCCCCGTTCTAAAAAACACCAAAGCCTCGCTGACAAAAGAAATGCAAAACAACCGCGCCTTATTCCCGGACGAAGCCACTCTTAAAAAACTGGAACGAATCCAAGACCAAGGCGAAAAAAACAAACTCTTCGAAGACTCTTGGACAGAAATTAAAACTCACTGATTGTGGGTTTGTTCGTTGCCGGGTGGCGCGGGGTTTGGATGGGGTCTTGAGGGATCCCGCCTCCGCGGTACGCCATCCGGGCTCAATTGCCGCTCGTCCCCTTCGGGGCCGAGTTCGCGCCATCCAGGCGCCGGCAAAGACCGCTGCGTCGGGCTCCCTCAAGTCCCCATCCAAATTGCTCCAGTCGGAAATATCTAATAACTATCAATGTGTTCTTAACTGCGCAGGCACGCGACAATAGGTGCCAGTACGGTAGAAATTCGAAGTGCTTTGTTTTTGAGCGTAGGTGCACGACGATGTGACATAGAACCGACGTCTTTGTGATGGGATGTTCGGAAGTGGTTTCTTTTGCTTTATTCAACGCAGATTTGGCGGCTTGTTGCCGCAGGCTTGGCCGAAGGGGACGAACGACAATTGAGCCCGGATGGCGTCCCCCGTAGCGCCAAGGCTGCGGCAACAAGCCGCCAAATCCCCCGCGCTAGGAAGGAAGTAAAAGGAACTACTTCCGAACAGCTTCCTCTGCGATGACTTCGACCTGTTCGATGGCCGCATCGTTGTGGGCCCGCGAGTCTTCGCTTTGGAGTTCGGAGTACAGACAGGCGACTCCGATGACGGTCAGAATTAAACCCGTGCCTATATACAAGGTCACACTTCTTCTGCTTTGGTTAAAGAGGAAGTAACAAAGGCCGATCAAGATCAGGATCGGGCCCAACACTGCTGTCGAAGCAAGCATCTGCCTGAGCGCAAATGCGCCAAGCTCCGTATTCATAACCACCACCTACGTTCAATTATTTTGGTTATTTCGTATAACTTTTCGGCAGGACTTTAATAGAGCTAAAGGGGTTTAGAGTAAATTCCCCACCTGGGGGATAATTCGTAATGCTTGCGGCTCAAAGTGAAATCTGCTGCAGCCAAACATCCGGTTTCGAGACAATCGTGAGATGATTCAGGCCCTGCACCACACGGATGTTCGCTCCCGCTTCGGTGAAGAGCTGCTCCTGCCGCTGCGGGATGATGAGTTCATCCTGTTCACCCACGACCACGTGAACCGGCGGATGAAGCTTCTGAATATCTGCCATGATCTTATCTGACGGAGTCACTGCTGCCAGATAGGCCGCACTGTAAGTCAGCTTTTCCTGACCACTGACGAACTCAACAGGCAAGTTGACCTTAAAACCACCATTGCCGTCCGGTGAAATCCATCCGCCGAAATCGTCGTGGAAAACATGCAAACCGGGCGGCAGATACGGAGAGATCGCCAGAAATTGGGCGAACTGCCTGCGAATGTCCGACACCGCCACACGCAACACAAAACCGCCACCCAACGAGTGACCGGCCAATATCACGCGAGAAACCGCGCGAGTCATTTTGATATGAATGATTAATTCTTCAAGATCGATTTCGAATTGATGCTGTGAATGCGGATCGGCCGCTTTAAGACTGGCGCCGTGACCGCGCAGATCCGGGGTCACCACGGTACCAAGCCCGGCCTGGGCCATGGCGGTGGCCAGGACACACATGTACCGGCTGTCGCTCCCCACCCCGTGATACAGAACAATCAGGTTGTCCGACCAAGCGGGGTAAATACGGTAAGAAAGGACATCCCCCTGGCGAGTGCGAAAAGTTTCAAGCGGGGAAAGTTTTCCCAGCGGAATTTTGAAACTTTTCAGATCCAGGGTTTTGCCGGCCATTAAGCCATCTGCTCTTGTTGTTTTTTGTGCTGATAGTACTCGTAGTCGCCGTCATAGATGCGAATCTGATTCTTGTCGACTTCGAAGACTCTGGTGGTCACTTCGCGCAGGAAGTGACGGTCGTGCGATACGATCATCACAGTGCCCGGGAAGTTCTTGATCGCATCCAGCAGCAATTCGCGGGATTTGATATCCAGGTGATTCGTCGGCTCATCCAGAATCAGCAAATTCACCGGCTGCGCCAGGATGCAGGCCAGAACCACGCGGGACTTTTCGCCACCCGACAGGATCGAGATCTTTTTCTCGGCCTCTTCGCCCGAGAATTTGAAAGCACCCAAAAGACTTCGCACCGTGCCCATACCCGCATTCGGAATGCGCGAGTGAACCTCATCCACGATTGTCATCTTTGGATCCAGAACGTCCAAAGAATTTTGGGAGAAATACCCCAGAGTGATGGAAGCCCCCAAAGTCATTTTGCCTTCAGTGGCTTCGGCATGACCGGCAATGATTTTAAGCAGTGTGGATTTACCCGCACCGTTCACACCCACAACCGCAATACGGTCCAGACGTTTCACCAAAGCATTAGCCCCCGAGAAGACCAGTTTTTCCTTGCCGTCATCACGTGTCCAGATCTTGGAAAGGCCTTCCAGCTTCACCACCTCGTCCCCGCCCCGGGCAGGCACCGGCCATTCAAATTTGATTTCAGCTTCTTCGTCCGGGATTTCAATACGGTCGATCTTTTCAAGTTTCTTCACGCGGGACTGAACTTGCGCTGCGTGGGAAGCACGCGCCGCAAATCTGGCAATGAACTCTTCTTCCTTCGCCAGCATGTCCTCTTGACGTTTGGCTGCGGCAATAAGCTGTTCTTTGCGGATGTCGCGTTCTTTTTCATAGAAGTCATAGTTGCCACCATAGACCGTGATGGTTTTGTTGGCGATCTCAACGATCTTACCCACCAGACGGTTCATGAAATCACGATCGTGGCTTGTCATCAGAATCGCGCCCTTGAAGTTCACCAGCCACTCTTCCAGCCACACGATGGATTCAACGTCCAGGTGATTCGTCGGCTCATCCATCAACAAAACTTCCGGATTCAGCGCCAGGATTTTTGCCAAAGCGATACGCATTTTCCAACCGCCAGAGAAACTTTCGCAAGGACGGTGATAATCGTCCGGGCCGATACCAAGACCGGTCAGGATTTCAGCGGCACGGGATTCAAGGTCATAACCACCCAGGCGTTCAAATTCGCCCTGCAGTTCACCGTAGACTTCAAGAATCTTCATCATTTCATCCGGATCCAGATCCGGATCAGCAAGCTTGGCTTCACATTCCTGCATGCGCGCCTGCATGTCGCCGATGTTGCCAACAGCGGACTTTACTTCCTCAAGAGCGGACTTCCCTTTCATCTCTTCGATGTTCTGGGAGAAGTAACCGATCACAGTACGATCCGATTTGGAAATAGTGCCGCCGTCGATGCCCTCTTCGCCCATGATGATGCGGAAGATGGTGGTTTTACCGGCGCCGTTGGGGCCGACCAGACCGATTTTCTCTCCGGCATTGATCTGGAAAGATCCGTTGCGATAGAGGACTTTGTTACCCTGCTGCTTGGTGATGTTCGATAAATGAATCATAGGTCCTTCGTATAACTTTTTTTGCCTCTGAAGGCTTCAAAAAATTTCGGGAAAATCTGCCTTCTTTTTTAGCACCTCTCAGAGTGTACACAAAAAATCATAAATTCGCGATTTTTCTGGTCCAAATCCTTAAGAGATATCAAGCACTTCGCCAAATATAGACCCACCTCACATGGTCCCGACGTTGCTCTGGTAGAGCTGCGGGGGTTACACATGATCGCAACAAAGAACCACACTGCAGTTAAAAACAATACAATCGCTGCCGCCTTGATTTCACTCGTTGTTCTGTTCACAGGTTGTGCAAATTCCAGCCAATTTCCAGTCACCAGTCTGGATGATTCCAACCAAAGTGCAGGGGCCACAGATCCCGGCAGCACCGATCCCGGTGATGATACCAATACGGGCGTAACACCCACGCCAACGCCGACCCCAGAACCGGAACCCGGCTATAAGATGCAGGCCCTGGCCTGGGAAAGCACCAAGTACCCAGAGCGCACCGAATGGTCCAAATATCTGCAAGAGCTGATTTTGAACGAATGGAGCAGCCTGCTTCCTGGCGCTGACGATATCACCACCTTCTGCCCGAAATACAACACCCTGGACAACAACCAGCGGGCCAATGCCTGGGCCCAGCTTTTTGTCGCCATCGCAAAATATGAGAGCGCCTACAGTCCCGTTTCACGCATGCACGAAACCACTATGGGCACAGACCCTGTGACCGGCGGGAAGGTCTACTCTGAAGGGCTTCTGCAACTGTCCTATCAGGATGTCCAGTGGGCCCGCTACTGCAAGTTTGACTGGCAAAAGGATAAGAACCTGGCGCCTACCGACCCCAAGAAGACCATCCTGGATCCCTATATCAACCTGCACTGCGGAGTTGGCATTATGGCCGGCCAGATCAAGAGCAAAGGTCGTATTGTCGTAAGTTCAGGGGTGTATTGGGCCGTGATCAAATCCGGCGGAAAGTACCAACAAATCAATAACATCGCCGCTATCGTGAAGTCCCTTCCGTTGTGCAAATAGTTCATTATTCTGGGCGCCAAGATCGACTATCTTGGCGCATCTTTTTGAAGTGGGCTTGGATCTGCCGCAAGCAGTGCGGTATCAATGCACATATGGTGTTTTTTATTTGAGACCACTTCCAATACCTGAAAGGTCTCTAATGACTCCGTTAACAACCGTAGACAATTTTGAAAACTTTGGACTGAGTGCACCTGTGATGGCTGCGATGGCAGACATGGGCTTCACCACTCCAACTCCGATCCAGCGTCAGGCTTTGCCGATTCTGCTGGCTGGTGCCAATGACTTTATCGGTCTGGCTTCCACGGGTACCGGTAAAACCGCTGCCTTCGGGATTCCGCTGATTGAAAATATCGACAGCACCACCAAAGACACTCAGGCTCTTGTCCTGAGCCCAACGCGTGAGCTGGCTCTGCAAGTGGCAGAACAACTGACTTTGCTGGGTAAGAAAAAAGGCGTTCGCGTCGTCACCATCTACGGTGGCGCTTCTTACCGCACACAAATCGACGGCGTTAAACGTGGCGCACACATCGTGGTGGCAACTCCGGGCCGTCTGGTTGACTTCCTTGAACAGAAAATGATCAAACTTCAGAGCGTGAAAACTGTCGTTCTGGATGAAGCTGACGAAATGCTTTCCATGGGCTTTAAAGAAGCTCTGGAAACAATCCTTTCTGCAACTCAGCCGGAAGATTCAGACTCTGTTCGCGCGGCTTGCCGTACATGGTTGTTCTCTGCAACCATGTCTTCGGAAGTTCGTCGTTTGACTTCCACTTACCTTGAAAATCCTGAAACTGTCTCTGTGAACAAAGTGGGCGGCACGGCTGACACTATTGAGCAGATCTACTACACAGTTAAGAACTCCTACAAAACCGAAGTGATTGCCCGTCTGTTGCAAACCGCTCCGGAATTCTATGGCATCATCTTCTGCCAGACAAAAATGGAAGTCGCAGAGCTTGCTGACATTTTGACTCAGCGTGGATTCCCGGCAGACTCTCTGCACGGTGACAAATCCCAGCAGGAACGTGAAGCGACTTTGAAGAAGTTCAAACAGCGTCAGGTGAAAGTCATCGTGGCGACCGACGTTGCGGCCCGTGGTCTGGATATCAAAGATCTGACTCACGTGGTGAATCATTCTTTGCCTTGGGATACTGAATCCTATGTTCACCGTATCGGCCGTACCGGTCGTAACGGTCAAAAAGGCACCGCGATCACTTTGGTGAACCCGGAACAATTGACCCTTCTTCGCCGTGTGATGCAAAACACGAAAGCAGTTTTGACCAAAGGTGTGGTCCCATCTGCTGATGAAGTGGCTGGCCTTAAAATCAAAGACGTTATGGATAAAGTCAGCACCATGGACTCCGAATCAGTCCCATTGCAACTGGCGATGGACCTGATCCAGGATCTGATCCAGGCTGAAGACATCAACTTCAAGGATCTTTCCAAAGAAGAGCTTCTGGCTCGATTCATCGCAGCTTACTTCCCGAACGTGTTCGTGAAGAAAGATCTGATGCTGGATTACATGGGCGACCGTGTTCCGCGTGAGCTTCTGCCACGCGATCCAAACGACAACCGCTTCACCCGTGGTGCCCGTGGCGCCGATCGTCGCGATGACCGTGATGATTACCGTGCCCGCCGTCCATTCGGTGCCGGCCGTGGTGCCAGCGCCCCTGCGCGCGGTTTCCGCTCTGAAGGTGCTCGCGCTGAATTCAGCGGTGGCGAACAGCGTGCTGAAAGAACCGAAAGACCGGCTTTCCGCGACCGTCCGGAAAGAGCTGAACGCACAGAACGTCCTGAGCGCAGCGAACGTGCTGAACGCGCAGAGCGTTCCGAACGTTCCTTCCGCGCTTCCGCCAACAGCGACAGCCGTCCGGCCCGCGCTGAACGCAGCGAGCGCTCTGAGCGCCCACAACGCGCTGAAAACGACCGTCCTGAGCGTCGTGGTGACCATCCAGGCATCAAGCGCTTCCGCGCTCCGAAACGCCAGTACCGCGATTAATTCATCCGTCTCATAGTGAGACAGCGCAGAATTGTCACGACAGTGTGATGATTCTGAACAAGAGCAGACTCTAAGAGTCTGCTCTTTTCGTTTTAAGACTCCGGCATCATGCTTGCTTTGCAATGTTTCGGAGACATTATGAGACAATTCTTAACGGCACTAATCATATTTGCGCTGGGACTGCCGACATTTGCGGAAACCCGCAAAGTGCACCGCTCTGACGGAGCCCGGGGCATTTGCCTGGGTTGCGAAGACCGTGGCGACAAGTCCGTGGATCAGATCCGCGCCCTTCGTTCGGCGGTGGGTGGTGATCAATCCTATAAAGACATTTACAAATACAACTACAACAAACAGAAGGACCGCAAGGTCGCAGAAGTCTGCAGCAGCATGGTCACCAATACAGGCTACGGACCCTGGGGCCGGCATATTCTGAACATCCTGAATGAGCGCGAGTATCCGAACCTCTTTGACGGCACACCGGATCTTGTCAGTCTTTGCCCGGCCTATCCCCAGTTGGGACCGGAAGAAAAGAAGGTGGTCTTTGTCGCCATTATGAATGTCATGGTCCTGGGGGAAAGCACCTGCGGAGCCGGCCCGCACACGGCCAAGGGTCCCAACGGAACCGCCGTGGGCATCTTACAGCTTCATCGTGGTAAAGAAGCCTCTTATGAAAGCGAAGGACGACATGGACACGGCCCCGAAATCGGCTGCAAAAACGGTGACGGCGAAAAGCCGGAAAGCTCTCTGAAATGCGGCTTGCATTTGCTGGATATGCAGTTTGCTGCCAAAGGCGAATTGCTCAGTCGTTCCTCCCACTGGGAGGTTCTAAGACCCCAAGGCCGCAAACAAAAACACAAGTGGACCAAAAAAATCGTCAGTGAACTTTCAATCTGTAAATAACAAAATCTTACGCCACTGATGCCGGAACTCACGATCCTGTATCAGTTGGCTGTAGGAACGATCCGAAAACAACACCCCGACAAACTCTCGCACTGGCAAACTGACCCTGCTCACCGACCGCGCATCAAAGTGATGATAAAGCATTTCATGCACTGTCAGCGCCGCCTGCTGATCGAGCGACAGGATATTCCACAAAGGGCGATGAATGAAAATCTGATTCTTTTTTCGCACGGCCAATTGAACCAGTTTTGCGGGATCCACCGCAGGAAGCTTTTCCAAATCCGTCGTCAGTTCAAGTTCACTGCGGGTGAACTCCCAGCGTAAATCATTCAAAGACATCATCAGCAGCAAATGCAGCTCCGGAGAAAACCGCGCGATGTCCGCCATTTTCTGCGCGATCAGCCCCACCGGAAAGTCGCTGGGAAGATTTACGCGCAGGTCCCAGTAGGTTTTTTCAGAATAAGATCCGCCAAAGAAAGGCAGCTCAACGCCCGCTTCAAAAAGATCCAGCAGCACCACTCCCCGGTCCGTCAGCACACCCTTGCCACCATTGCTTTCGCGATAGGCCTGAGCAGAACCACTTAACAGCGTCAAAGAAATGACAAGCATCATCAGTGCCTTCACTACTCCTCCTTGTTCAGTGGATACAACGACAAACTGAGCTGAAACACCTGATCTTTGGTTTCGCTTTCAGAAAGAAAAAGCCCCAGCTTGCGCCGAAACGCCTTGATCATCTGTTTGGCCTCGTGCAGTTTGCGGGAATCCGTGGCCACCACAATGGAGGACTGATCCCGGTGCCCCAGCGACAGATCCTGCAGCGCCTGCACAGAACGAAGCAGCACCGCTTTCTGAAAACGGCGATGGGCTTCTGTCGCAGCCACATCACTTAAGATGTCCGTCGTGAATCCCTCGGAAGTGTCGACCCACGTGCCATCACTTTCGATACGCAACAATCCCACCGCCTGCAGTCGGTCCACACATTCCTGTGCCTGATCAGAGGATATCCCCATCACCAGAGCCACCCACTGAACGTCCGGCTGAAAGCTTTTCAGCTTCAGCAGTTCCAGTATGTGATAGTGCCGGGGATCGGAGATGATTTTAAAGGTCTCCAAAGGAATCTTCTGCAGCCTGACGACGTTGTTTTTCGCTCGGCGGGTGTGACGCCGGTATTTCTTCAATTCTGCTTTTTTGAAATTTTCAATGGCCTGATCACTCAGATGAATCTTGCGCCCGATGGCTTCCACCAGTTCAGGATGGATCGGTCGCTTGCCGAGCAGAATTTTGGACAGGCGGGAGTCATCAATCCCGATATAGCGGGCATAGGCCCTCTGGGAAAAATGACGGTCATTGGCGCGTTTTTCTTTGTAGTGATCTTTCAGGACATCGACAAAGTTTTTAGTGCTCATGCACCGATCAGATCAGGCACTGAACAACAAGGCAATCGCGGTGCGGCCGCGAAATCTTAAGTGTTTGCAACCCGCACCTTAAAGGCCCGCACTATTCCTTGCGGCCTCCGTGAATCATGTCCGAAACCAACCCTTGATCGTGGCGATTTTCCGCGACAACAATTCCCACAATATGCCCAACAACAAATGCGACAAAGAACCACATCATCAGTTCGTGAATTTCTTTGACGGGATTCAGGGCTTCTTTACTGATCCCCAGCTCGGTTTTGAAATAGAGCAAAAGACCGGAAGCCACCATAAAGACCGTGACCAGATAAAACAGCGCATAACCGGTTTTAACGAGTGTATAATGAACGGCATTGGCTTTCTGTCCTGCGGGAACCTTTGGCAGATTCCAGGCGCTTTGAGCCGCATGCGTGGCCGGGCATTTTTTAACGGCAAAGATCCCCACCAGAACCCGCACCAGCAGCAAGCCCCCTAACGTGAAGCCCAGCACATAGTGCCAGTCCCACATGGGAGTCCGAATACTGACTGCAATATCCTTGGCCAGCTCTGGAGTGATCGTGGTTCCGGCTTCCTGAAGTTTGTTTTCGATCAGCGCGGAATTGGTGCGCCAGCTTAAAAAGGTTTTACGCAAAAAAGCTGTTCCCAGCAGTCCCAAAATTGCCAGGGCATTCAGCCAGTGCCAGACGCGCAGACTTAGAGGTTGGTATTTTTTAAAACTGTAGTTGTTCATGCCGCCAACTTAGCACATCAACCCACGCGGCTGAAGGACAAAAGAGCGGACTTTAAGTCATCTGCAACTTCCAACCCCCGGATGACTCCCATACGCACCAGTCGTTCGCGCAGATTTTCGCGCAGAGAACACAGGCGGATTTCCGCCGGCTTCAGACGGATCTCCCTTTGCACCTGAGCCAGCCACGGTATGGCGTCGGCACTGATGGAATCCACATCCTGAAAATACAGCACCACACAACTGACCTCGCGCTTGGCGAGAAGTTCCTGACGGCAGGCCTCCAGGGCCGGCAACACCGGGGTGTTGATCTCGCCCGAGAAACTCACCACCAGCATTTTGTTTTTCTGGTTGAAACTATACTGAAACGACTTCTGATCTTCCAACGTACAACTCCTAGAAATCGGCTTCTTTAATTTTTTACATGGTAACACAAGAAGCGCAGCATTAAAATTTCTCAAGAAAACCATATCAAGATGATCCAGCACCGTATTTCGGAGCCCGAATAACACTCCGTTTGACAAGGATTAGCCGTCCAAATACATCTTTCAGGGTTTATTTCGGAGGGATTCATGAAAGTATTTGCAGCACTCCTGCTTGCCGTCTTTGTCACGACTTCAACGGCCTTTGCCGCGCCAAAAACGACGCCTCAAAACAGCGCGACAGTAAGAATCAATCCCGACACTCTTCGCCGCATGTTCCTTGACCGCAATGTGGGTATTGCGATTTCCCTGAACAACGTTCATCAGGCCAAAGAGCGCGTGAATGTGGCCCGTGGCAACCTGCTGCCTTCCGTGAATCTGGGTGGCGCTATTTCCAGTGGACCTTCCTTTGCGCTGAACACAGTTTCCTTCCTGTTGCCGTTCCTGATGCCGTCCAACTGGATGGATCTGAAAGAAAACACCTACTTGCTTAAGGCGCAGGGCATGTCCCACTACATCGCCCAGTTGAATGGGTATTCTTCTGCGTACTCCATCTACATGACGATCCTGGGTGATATCGAACTGCGTGGTATCCTGGCCCTGCAATACGAAAATCTGAAAGCGATCGAGGAACAACTGCGCCTGCCTGCTCAGTTGGGCATGATCCGCGAAGAGGAATACCTGCAAGCCCAGGCACAAACACAGATGGCGCTGGTTCAGTTGTCCCAGGTGGACGAATTGGTACTTCAGGAAAAAGCCGCTATTCGTGAATTGCTGGGCCTGTCTTTGACGACCGAAATCGTTTTCGAGGACGCCGCGGTTGCGGTTTCACCGGTTGAAAACTGGTCCCCGCAATCATTGCTGACCCAGGTGCACGAAAACTCCCCGGAAAGCCGTCAGATGGCAGCCATGATCACTTCTGCTCAATACAACAAGTGGAGCAAAGCTTTCAGCTTCCTCGGTGGACATTCCCTGGGCGCCTCCCGCATGAACGGCGCCATGGGAAGCCTTGAACACTCTGGCTCTGTGAATTTTGGCTTTGCATATTTCCCAAATTTGAAAATCAGCAACCTGAATATCGAACAACTGAAACTGCGCAAAAAAGAACTGCAGTTGGAACAGGCGAACCTGATTGAAGTGACTTTGGGTTCCCTGATGGAAGCGCAGAAACAGTACAATGCCGCGGCCTTGGCGCACGCAAATCTGGTGAAAGTCTATGACGCTGAAGTTCTGCGCTATAAACTGGGCATGACAGACTTGCTGCACGTACTGGAGGCTTCTAACGGCCTGACCAATTCCGTGACCAACAAAATCAAAGCCCAGACGGCCCTGAACACTTTGCGTATCAGCCTTCACCGTATCATGATTTCAGAGCAGTTCGCGAAAGTGGAGGACTGTGAAATTGAACGCCGCGGTTCGGGCGGCATCAAAGGCAAATTGGGCCGTGTCTTTAATCCGGAAAAATACCAGGTCACCCTGGACGAAGTCTGCGGCAACTAACGCAGAAACTGGACATCGAAGTGGCCGTTGGAGGTTTCCTCCGGCCACACCAGAAAGATGTCACCATTCAGCTCCGCCACGTAAAGGCGTGTGAAGACCGCCTCCCCCTGCCAGTAAAAGGAACTTCCCATCCGAAAGTTCCGGCTGACCGTTTCCGACAACATTTCAAATCCGACCACTCTTAAGCGATCCCCGCGATGCAGATCATCGCCTCTCTCAGATTCCCTGATCACCAGTTCCTGGCCCACCTGCAGTGAGCATCTATCCAGTGTTTTCACAAGCCCTCCCAAAAAGTTCACGTGGACTCTTGGACTTCAGTTTAACCGCCTAAAATCCAAGAATCCCTTCACAGTCTCATTCTGACTATTGCACACCACTGGAAGCAGAACGTTCAGGACGTCCCTTCCCCGGACCACCGCCGCGGCCAAACTTAGGCGGAGCCTCAAAGCCTTTCTCTTGCAGACAGGCATCAATTTTTGAGCGGGTTTCATCATCGGGGGCCTGAGGTCTTTGCCCCGGCTCGGGCTGGGCAATGCCAAGCTCTTCATGGCAGGCACGGAACGCCTCTTTCAGGGCTTCGTGGGACTTTTCCTGAGCCCAGCTTGTGTGCGCTGAAGTCACCGTCACCAACATCAGGGTCGCGATCAATTGTTTTTGCAGAGTTTTAAACATAAGGACCTCCTCGTCCTTTTCAAGAATAGAAAAGGACTATGGAGGCAGAATGGAACAGTCCCGGAACAGGACGCTTGCAAGGACCTTTTAACGGGCTTCGCAAACAATTCCCGGCTCTTGAGAGGTGCCGGTCAGGTTGTAGTAATGGCGGGAATCCAGATCGTTGATGAAAAGATCACCCGTGTAACGCCCCATGAAGGCGCCGTTTTTCAAAACCGGGCTGATACGGATGTGCACCATGCCCGCGGCCCCGCCGCGCAGATTCACATCATCCATGGATGATGCTGGAACAAGGACAACATCAGAACGCGTGTAAGTCTGGCCGGTGATCTTGTCGTGAAACTTCAAAGCCGCCCCAAGATTGTAAGCACCAACAACAGGTTTTAGCGGATCAATAGTGCGGTTGAAGATGACCTCAATCACGGCGTCAGCGCGCATCGGTTCATAACCCGGCACGCACACAAGTTTGGCGACAGAAGCTCCGGCATGCAGGGACGAAAAAAGAACAACAGCGGAAATCAAAAGTTTTTTCATAAGGGGACTTCTACCTGAAGCCCCTCCCCCTTTGCAAGGGTCATAAAAGCCAGTCTTACTTGGCTTTCAATAAGCTAGTTTTTGGCGTGCAAAGCCACTTTATTGCCTTCCGTGTCCTCGAAAGTGGCAATAAAACCGTACTGGCCAATGCTCTTTTTATCCGTCAGCGTCTTCCCGCCTTTGTCTTTGATCTTTTTAAGACTGTCTTCAATGCTGTTCACACTGAAGTAAAGCAAACAGCCATCATGCGACGGCTTGTAGTCAGAGCCCTGCACCAGCGCCCCGGTGGCACCCGGCTCTTTTTCCTTCATGGGAAACATCGCCATTTTGACGGGGCCCATTTCGCTCAAAGTAAAGGAAACATCGAAAGACTGCTCATAGAACTTCATGGCACGGCTCATGTCTTTGACCGGGATTTCAAACCAACCGCAGATATGCATAAGAACTCCTTTGTGATGCTGGAGTTCATTGTAAAGGCAGGCTTTAAAAAAAATAATGCCCACGTGTAAAACACATGGGCACAGAGGATCTGGAGAAAAACGAATTGTTCTTATTTGAATCGAATCAGAGTCACTCAAAAGCACACTCTATTTTTTTCATCCAAGAAACAATTATATTGTTTGAGCTCCTTTTAGTGAGGGATCAATTCAATTGATCCTATTCACGGTCCTCTTTGGACTCTTTGATGCTTCGGTTATTTCTAACTTCATTCATCCAGAGTTCATACTTCAATAGTACTCCTTCAAAAAAATAAGAAAACCGCAAACTCGCTCCCTTACTGCATCTTAAGCCCCGGCAGGACTTTGCAATCTCACTGGCGTTTGTTCACTGAACGAAGGAATTGAAAAATCTGAATCCATTCCAGATTCGCCCACGCACAAGGTCCTAAAAATTATGTCTCGGTAACAATTTTTCCGACGAACACCCCGTGTCAGCTAGCATCTGTCGAAGAACACACAGCATCTTTCACGGAGGAACGATGAATTTGATCTCTAAAAAGTCCCTGGTATTGGCCGCTTTCCTTTCCATGACCGCTTGTGCGGGCCAAGACTACAGCTCCGCCGAAGTCCTTCCGGACGACACCGAAATGGAGCAGACAATTCCCGAAACAGAACCCGTCGACAAATCCACTGCCGCAGAAAATGAAACGGCATCAAACGAAGACACCACCACTGTGCTTGAAAGCGAAGCGATTCTGAAAAACTATGATCATCTGGATCCGAAAAGACTGATCAACTCAAAAGCGCTGGCCGAAGCGGTTGTATACTTCGACAAAAACCAGTCCCGCATATCAAAAACAAAAAATACATGTCCCTGATCGATTTCGGCAAACGTTCCACTCAAGCCCGTTTCTTTATTATTAATATGTCCACTGGTGAAGTGACAGCCATCCACACCGCCCACGGTAAGGGCTCTGATGCCAACCATGACGGCTACGCGGACAAGTTCAGCAACAAATCCGGTTCCAACGCGAGTTCTTTGGGCTATTATCTGGCGGCAGAAACTTATACCGGCAAACACGGTTTGTCTTTGAAGCTGGATGGCCTTTCCAGCACGAACTCCAACGCACGCGCCCGCGCCGTGGTGATCCACGGAGCAAGCTATGTGAAGGAATCCAGTGTTATTCAAGGTCGCAGCTGGGGCTGCCCGGCCGTGGCAAATCACCTGCGTGACAAGGTCATCGGCATGCTTAAAGGCGGCAGTTTGATCTACGCCTTCGCCAAGTAATTACTTGATCACAGGTTTTGTATCCGGCGGAGTTTTAATTTCTCCACAGGCGATCCGGTCTCCGGCTTCGCCTGCGGGCTGGGATTTATAATCATCCGCTTTCGCATGAATCACGATCGCGGTCCCCTCTTTGGAGACCACAGAGTTTTTTCCCGCCCGGACGGTGAGCATCGGATTGACAACATCCACGGACGCCGTCCCGTCTTCTTTCACGACAATATTATTGAAGTCCCCCGCATGCGGGCCGCCTTTGCTTTTGTGGCCGTGCTTCTTTTTATCCGGATTAAAGTGGGCGCCGGCGGATTTGAAATCTGGAGCGGTACACAGGCCCTTTTCGTGAATATGAAAGGCTTTTTCCCCAGGGGGAAGATTCTGCAGTTCCATCTGGATGCGCATCCCGTTGGTCACATCAGTCAGCGTCGCATTCCCGACCTGTTCACCCTTGGCATTACGAATGATGATGGCTATAGGGTCTTGCTGTGCATAGACCGAACTTGCTCCCACGAGGGTCAGCACCAGGGCTTTACTAAGGGCTTTAAACATAAAATTCCTCCCGCGAAAATATCAAACTAAGTTAAGGCGGATTTGAGGAATCTCCAAAATAGAATACCTTGTAATTTACCAGATTTAACCTAGGCTAAGTTATACATCTATTCGAGGGGAAAATTATGAAATGGATTTTGGCTGTTCTTGTCGCCGCACTTGCCGGATGCTCCACTACACCCAAGAAAGAATCCCCGTCCACTGGCGCCGTCGTGCCGGATGTTACCGCACCTTCAACCATTGACTACGTTGCTTTACAAACTTTCCTGGGACTGGATCGTGCGCCGGAAGAGCTGGGTTACACGGAAAGAGCTTTCAACACCTGTGACGCCGGTTATGGTTATTCCCGCTCGCAGAACTGCCGTCAGGAAGTCTTTGTGGTGCTGCATTTTCGACTGCTGTGTCGTGATTCTGAAGGAACCATTTCCACAATCCTGACAGAGTCAGACGTAACACCGATTGCTGGCAGGACCGTGAAATGGAGTTTAAAAGGAATGACTGGAACAGCCCTGACTGATGGTCTGGGCTATGGACAGATTCGCACGGTGTCCCCAAGATCCCAGCGCCGCGAGCGTGCGCGCCTGGCCGTGGGATCTGAGTTCTTGTACATGCGAGCTAACGAGATCACAAAAATCATCACACCACGTCCGTGGTGCAATCCTTAATTGCAATCCACCTCCTGAATGTCGAGGGTCACGTTTTTCGCAAAAGCGCGTCCCTTGCCCTCACCAATGATAGTTGCTGACAAGTTTCCGCGCAGGATGTCTGATCCACCACAGGCGGTTTCAAGCAGCACGTCTTTCTGCCCCACATACTGTGTTGTTTTTTCGGCTTTTTCAGCGGCAACAATTTCAAGGGTCTGTTTGGCGCCCTGGCTGCCGGCTTTGAAGATTTCAACTTCCGCTTTCACGCGGGTCTGCTGCGGATACGCACGCAGGCTGATCAATTGCTGACTGTCGCGCACAACAATCTTTTTTCCGGCTGCCGCCTTCAAGGTCAGTGCAAAGGTGCAACTGCCACGGGCAATCTTGCTGGTTTCCTCTTTCTTGACATAAAGTCCGTTGGGGATGCGCACACGGCCTTCGGCTTCGTTCAGTTCATAACGGCCCGGGGCCCACTCGCAGGCATTACCCGCAGTTTCGACAAATCCCGTTTGGGCAGCCGAAGCGGCCAAAGACATAAAGGTGAAGGAAGCTGCCAGCAAAGTGTGTCTCATCATAATTCCCCCCGGAATTTTACTGGGGCCCGATTGCCACCAGAGTGCATGTCAGAAGGAAACTATTTCAAGAAGAGTGCCAGATTTTTTGGCTCCAGATTAAAGCGCGGACTTACCAGAAAAACACTGAACCCAGTGGAGCATGCCCTGTGAGTTGGCAGCGATCCCCACACCCATGGTGCGAAAGTTGGAACTTAGAATGTTATTGCGATGACCGGCGGAACTCATCCACCCTGCCATGACCTGAGCTGCGGTGGAATAACCGGCCGCGATGTTTTCACCCCAGTAACTTCCGGAAAGGCCAAAGCGCGCAAATCTTTGTGTGGTGGTTTCCGTAGGACTGTCGTGGGCAAAAAAGTTTCGTGCAACCATATCGTCGGCGTGGGCCTGAGCCTCGGCCACACAGGCTGGCAGGGCCACCAAAGCGTCCAGTCCCCGGCTGGTGCGCTCGTGGTTGACCGCCATAAGGACTTCGCAGGCCATCCCTGTCATGGGATCACATTCCGCCTCGCTGCTTTCGCCATTGGACTCTTGTTCGTTGCTGCCACCGGCGCCAGGCCCTGCGCTGTCCCCGCCACCACCACCCGCACAGGCGGTCAGAGCCAGCACAAACAAGAATAAAAATGAGACACGAACCATACCGTCCTCCTGCGCAAATTAAAGCAAGGACGGAGCCAATAAATCAAAACTGCTGAGGTGATTGAAATCGGGAACTTAGAAGAGCTGCGGGAGCTTTGAATTTCAGACAAAGTGTAAGCTGTCTGAAGCGTCGACAGAAAAAACAGGATTCAGAAATAAAAAAAGGCGGAAATTTCTTTCCGCCTTTTTCATTAAGATGAAAATCTTAAAATTAGAAACGACCACCGCGGTTACCACCGCCGAAACCGCCACCACGGTTGCCGCCGCCACCGCCGCGACCACCACCGAAGCCACCACGGTTCTCACGAGGAGCCATTGGTTTAGCTTCAGATACGTTCATTGCACGACCCATCAACTCAACGCCGTTCAATTTAGCGATTGCAGTTGCAGCTTCGTCGTCAGTAGACATTTCAACGAAAGCGAAACCTTTAGAACGACCAGTTTCACGATCGATCACGATGCGTGCAGATTCAACATTTCCGAATTCTGCGAAAGTGTCAGCCAAAGACTGATCATCCAAAGAATAAGAAAGATTTCCAACGTAGATTTTTTTACCCATATAAACCTCCTAAGATTTGCTTTTGGGAAGCTCTTAAGAGGTCTTGGGCCCTATGCCCGAAAACTCTCCAGAGACTAAATTCTTACTAGGGAATTTCTAGCGAATTTCTCGGAAAAGGGGAAGCAATTAAAATGAGAATAACCTAAATGAGCATTATTTCGCTGAAACCTGCGAACACTCAGGGATATGAAAGCGGCGCGCAAAAACAAACAAAATATTGTGAAATCAAAGACTTAAAGCCCAAAATGGGGTTTCAGCGGCAAAACCCCACCCTGTAAGAGGTCTAGACCCCCCAGGGGGCCCGGAAGCCCCGTGGCGGCCCCCTTAGCGGCCATCCACCAGGCGGATGCCGTCATCGTGGACCGTAATCAGGCGTTTTTTGTAAAGCCCACCCAGGGCGATTTTGTACTTCTTTTTGCTGACTCCGAACAAATCATAAATCGCCTCAGGATCTGTTTTGTCGGTGATGGGCAGGAAGCCGCCTTTGGACTTCAACAGCTCCATGATGCGCTCACCAATATCGGCGGTGGCTTTGTGGCCGGCCTCGTTCAGACGCAGATCGATTTTTCCGTCATCACGCACCTGCTTGATAAAACCCTTCAGACGCTGACCGTATTCCAACTGTTGAAACACCTCATTCGCATACAGCATGCCCCAGTGACGGCCATTGATGATGGCTTTGTATCCCAGATCAGTTTTCGCAGCGATCAACAGATCCACGCTTTGCCCGGCTTCGTAATTGCCGGATTCTTTGTCGATGAAACGGTCCAGACGCATGGACGAGGCAATGCGATCCGTCTTATCCAGATACAAATAGACCAGAACATTCTGACCGATTTTCAAATCACGGGTTTGTTCACTGAATGGCAGGAACAAATCCTTCGGCAATCCCCAGTCCAAAAAAGCACCCACGCGCTCAATGGATTTCACTTTCAGCAAACCGAAAGTCCCGACCATCGCAAACGGCATTTCTGTCATGGCAACAAGGCGGTCTTCCGAGTCAAAACAGACAAACACTTCCAGTTCGGCACCGACTTCGCAGTTCTCGGGCTGATAGCGTGCGGGCAACAGGATTTCCCCGTCACTTCCACCATCCAGAAAGACCCCGTATTCCATTTTTTTGACGACTTTAAGCTTGTTGATCTGACCGATTTGAACCATGGCGAAGTGATGCCACAAAACCGCCATAGGGGGTACCTAAATCTGGAGCGGGTCATTTTTTCGTATTTTCATTCAGAACTCGACAAGAAAAGCCCCGCCTGCTACCTAAATATTTTTCATTTTCCCGAGGTGTCTTGTGTCGCAAAATCAATTCTCATCACTTCCCCTGTCCCCGGAGCTGCTGGCTGTTGTTCAGGAACTGGGTTTTGAGACACTGACACCGATCCAGCAGGAAAGCATCCCGCTGCTTCTGGCAGGAAAAGACATCATCGGCCAGGCCAAAACCGGCAGCGGAAAAACCGCGGCCTTCTCACTTCCGATCCTGAACAAGATCCAGATCGACCTGCCTCAGTTGCAGGCGCTGATTTTGTGCCCGACCCGCGAGCTGGCAAGTCAGGTGGTCACTGAAATCCGCAAACTGGGCCGTCGTTTACCGGGCCTGAAGGTTCTGGCCATGACCGGGGGCCAATCCGGCCGTGAGCAGGCGGATGCTTTGGAAAACGGCGTGCAGATCGTTGTCGGCACTCCGGGCCGTCTGGCTGACTTTGTCGGTCGCAGCCGCATTGATCTTTCGGCCGTGAAAACCGTTGTGCTGGATGAGGCCGACAAAATGCTCGACATGGGTTTTGCCGATGAAATCAAAACTGTGATGCGCGATCTGCCAGGTTCGCGCCAGACCGTGCTGTTTTCCGCAACCTTCCCTGAATCCATCGAGCATCTTTCACGCAAATACCAGCGTCATGCACAGCAGGTGATCATCGAGGACGAAGAACAAAACCTGATTGAACAGTTGGTTTATGACAGCGAGGACGATGACAAAACCAACGTGCTGATGCGCATTCTGCAGCAGCATCCGTCGGATTCCACCATCATCTTCTGCAACACCAAAAACGCCGTGGCGGAAATCGCCGAGCGCCTGAATGATCTGGGGGCTGCCAGCGGCTGCCTGCACGGAGACATGGAACAGCGTGAACGCGACCGCGTGATGGCGATGTTCCGTAACGGTTCCCACCGTATTCTGGTGGCCACCGACGTAGCCGCACGCGGTTTGGATATCGACAGTCTGGAACTGGTCATCAACTTTGACCTGCCCCTGTCACCGGAAATCTATGTTCACCGCATCGGTCGCACCGGGCGCGCAGGTAAAACCGGCGTGGCGGTCACCATCGCCCACCCCAAAGACACTTTGAAACTGGCGCAGTTTGAAGACCTGACCGGCGGCAAATTCGCACGTCCTTCGTTGGGCTTTAAGAATCAGTACGGCTTGAATAAAACCCTGAAAGAAGCGCCGATGAAGACTCTTTCCATCTCTGGCGGTCGCAAGGACAAGCTGCGTCCCGGGGATATCCTGGGTGCTTTGACCGGGACGGCGGGCGGTTTGACTTCCGCAGATGTCGGCAAGATCGAAATTCAGGACAAGATTTCTTTTGTAGCCGTGTCTGCCAAAGTTGCAGACGGCGCCATGCAAAAGCTGCGTGAAGGCCGCATCAAAGGCCAAAAGTTCCAGATCAAATTTGTGAAGTGATTATTCGCGCGAACGGAACAAGGACAGATTGCCGCCGTCAAATTCCTGACCCGGCAGCCACCCTTCGCGTTCAGCGATCTCTTTCAGCCACAGGCGCGCATTCCCTTTGGTCACCACGACAATTCTTTGACGGCGCGACACTTCCACCAGTTGATTCAAAACATGCTGGTAAGTGTCCTTGCTGAAGGGATCAAACATGTAATAGACGTCGGCGTCAGGGATGCGGAAGTTTTTTTCGGAAAGATCCTGGGTGAAAAAATGAACGCGCCCTTGCAAGCCGAACTTTGCGGTGGATTCATTGGAGATATCCACGCGGTGTTTGACGTACTCGTATCCGATAAAATCAATATCCGGCCGAAGCACACCGACAACCAGCCCCACCCGCCCATAGCCTGAGCCCAGATCAATAAAGCGTGTGCCTTGCGACGCCTGCACTTCACGCAAGGCCGTCAGCAATGTTGAATAGGAGGACTGCACCCCCAGGCCGGCACCTTCATAAAGTCTTTCGGTGCCATTCACGTCCGTCTTCATCCCCAGATCGGCATCATAATTCAAACCAAAGATCTGATCCAGGCCATCAAACGTGCGGTACAAAGACAGCGCCAGGGACCGCGCCTGCGAATTTCCCTGCAGCCACAGCGAGTTCTCGTGGGCAAAAACCTTTTCCATCAGTTGCAGGGCCCGGGTCACAAAAAGATTTTTCTGCTGCTGCCCCAGAGATTGCACATGGGACAACAGTATTTTCTCAAGCTCTTCACAAAGCTCTGCCATTCGGCGCAGTTCTTTTTCATTCAGAGGTTGCAGAGTGTCCTGCAGATAATTCAAAGACAGAAGATTGGAGGCAAAGGTCTGTTCGGCAAAGTGGCGATAGTTTTCAGAACTGGAGGCGGGGTCTTTTTTCAGCGTCCACTGCTCTCCCTGCAGAAAGATCAGGGCAGATCCAAGAAAGGTGACATCAATGAAAGCCTCGGCCACTTCTTCGGAGGCCAGTTGGGAAAACTGCTGCCGGAATTCCTGTAAAAAGGGCCCGCGCAGTTCTTTTTTATATGAGGCCAGACCCTTGATGACGAACTCGCGAAGCAGGCTTTGATTTATGTTCATATATAAAGCTTAGCACGGGTTCGTGGAAATAAACGGAATTTATGAAAATAACGCCTGCCCGCCGCTGTTTCCAAAAAGAATTTGACCTGAGCGGGTACTTCGCCCATAACGCTGACCTGACGCTAGGGGTGTTGGTGAACTCACCGACTGAGAATAACCCTTTGAACCTGATAGAGATAATGCTCGCGCAGGGAAGCAAGAATAGAAAGATCCGGCTCTGTTTCCATAAGCCCCTTTCTGTCATGCCGACCTGCCAAAGGAAGGCCATGAAAAAGTACTTATCAATCCTCAACGCCATGACAGTTCTGCTGACCAGTCCGGCTGTTTATGCACAAAATCTCCCGACAGAGATCAATACCATCACTGTGCAGGATGATCAGGTTCAGGAACCGCTGGAGGCCTTTGGCTTTCCCGAAATTCCGGCGCAGAATCTGCCTCTTTCGACCTCGCAGATCAGCGACCGGACTTTGCGTGAAAACCGCATTCACCGCCTGTCGGAGATTACTTTGATTGAAGCCTCGGTGACGGACAGCTACAACGCTTCGGGATACTGGGACTATCTTTCCATCCGCGGTTTCACCCTGGATAATCGCGCAAACTTCCTGCGTGAAGGACTTCCCATCAACGCCCAGACCTCCATTCCTTTGGAAAACAAAGAACGCCTTGAAGTGCTTAAAGGTCTCAATGGCCTGCAAACCGGCGCGAGCTCTCCGGGGGGCATGGTCAACTATGTGATCAAACGCCCGACCCCGCGCCAGCAATTCCTGCTGGAAACTGAAGTCGGCAGCTATGGCAACTGGCTGATTGCGGCAGATGCCGGTGGTCCTGTCAGGGGCCATGACCAGTTCGGTTATCGCCTGAATGTGGCGCATGAACAACTGAGCCCCGCAGTCGAAGACAGCAAAGGCGAACGAAATGTTCTGGCCCTGGCCAACAGTTGGCGTCTTTCAGAAACTCAATTGCTTGAGTCGGACATCGAATGGTCCAAAAAATCCCAGCCGACCCAGGCGGCTTTCAGTCTGCTGGGAAGTGATCTGCCGCAGGTGACGGATCCCCGTTTGAACCTGAACAATCAAAGCTGGTCCCAACCGGTGGTTTTCACCGGCTTGACCGGCAGCCTGAAATACACTCACCGCTTCAGTCAAAACCTGATCTGGCAGACAACGGCGGGCGCGCAGGAACTGCACACCGATGACCGCCTGGCTTATCCGTTTGGCTGTTCGGCGGAAAACAACTATGACCGCTATTGCTCTGACGGCACTTTTGACATGTATGACTTCCGAAGTGAAAATGAACGTCGCAGCACTCAGGCCATAAAAACATCCTTGCAGATGAAGGGTGTGACCGGCCCGGTTTCCCACGACATCAATGTCGGTTATCTGGGGCATGTGTCCCGAGAGCGCTATGCCAAGCAGGCTTACAATCCGGTGGGTGTCGGAAATGTGCAAGGCACCGCGAAACTCCCGGCCGACCCCGCCCTGACTGATGAAAACACCAACCGGGATTCTGAAGTGAACGAAATTTTTGCTTTTGATTCCGCTCATTGGGGTTCCTGGGGAGCGTGGCTGGGACTTCGTTTCAGTGATGTCCATCGCAGCAGTGTTCGCACAGACGCCTCGCGCGCCACGGATTACCGCGAAAATTTCTTGCTGCCGTGGATGGCGCTTTCTTATCAATTCCCGGCATGGATGACCTATGCCAGCTATGGTGAAGGGGTTGAAACTTATGTCACCCCGAACCGCAGTGGCTATACCAACCCCGGACAGTTTGTCCCGGATGTGATCAGCAGGCAGATCGAAGTCGGCGCCCGCGGCGGCGAAACTGTGACTTGGAACCTTGCGGCCTTCCAGATCGAACGCCCGCAGGTGGAAGATCAACGACCGGACTATAAAATTGACGGCAGCAGCCGCCATCAGGGTGTGGAGGCAGAACTTGGCGGAGAAGTCGGCCGACTGCAATGGACAGCTTCAGCGATGTGGCTGAAAGCGCGCCGTCTGGACAGCACGCTGAATCCTGCAATCAATGACCGGCGCCCGACGAATCTGCCCGAGCACACTTTGCGTGCCCATGTGAATTATCTGATCCCTGGAGTTCAGGGCCTGTCAGTGAATTCCCGGGTTTCCTATGAAGGTGAACGTGCCGTGACGGCCGATAATTCCCTGATGCTGTCCGCGTGGACTCGCTGGGATGCAGGCGCTTCTTATGAGTTTGGGAAGAAAGATGAAAAAACGGTGGTGCGATTGGCCGTTGAAAATCTGACGGATGAAAAGTACTGGAAGGAATCCCCTACCCAATACGGGCACATCTATCTGTACCCGGGCGAAGTCCGCAGCGTCTTTTTAACACTGCAGACTGAACTTTAAGACGGATTACTGACGCTCGGTCGTAAAGACGGGGGCGTCAGCACCCATCGCCGCGGCTTCTTCAAGAATGAAAGTCTTGAACATAGTGGCGTTCGTGTATTCACCGAAATGACGGCAGTCTGGCGCCAGATCGTGCGGTCCGCGGGTGATCCCGACAACCACAAGTCCTTTGGAAGTTTCCAGATAGGCCGGACCACCGGAATCACCAGAACATGCCCCTTTGGCATTGTTCTGATCGGTCACCAGAATGGATTCCCACAATTTAGCCAGCGGCACACGCACAAAGTTCAGACCGGTTGCTGGAGTCGGATTATCAATTTCATTCAGCAATCCATAGCCGGCAAGCAACAAAGTCTCGCCCGCTTTCAGCTCCACGGACTCATCCAAAACTGGAACTGGAACGGCGTTTTCCGGAGCATCCAACAACAACTTGATCAAACCCACGTCGTTACGTCCTGTCACCGGGAAACCGTTGTCATCATACACCAGGTGATAATCTTTATGGGTTTCGTATTCTGCCACTCGCAAAAGCTTTGTTTCATCAATCGTCGTCGGAAGAACTTCACCCATATGAACAAAGATCTCTGCGCCCTGAAGATCCACCAGACAATGAGCCGCAGTCAGAACCAGATTCTTTGAAATCAATGTGCCCGTGCAGATAGAGTAAGGTATTCCCTGATAGTTATAAATCAAAGACACGGTGGACGCCGTCACGGGATTCGTGGCATCGGCTTTTTCGCCGCCGATAATGGAGGTCTCTTGACCGTTCATTTCGACACTATTGGTTTTTTCATTCTTCGTACAAGCAACAAGGGACAAAAGCAGCAAAGATGACAGCAACAGCTTAGAATTCAACACAGGGACTCCCCTTACAACGGCGTGAATCGCCGGTGGGAAATCTATCAAAGAGTTATGAAAACTCCTAGGAATTGATCAGTGTCAAATCGATGGACAGTATTAATTTCAGTTAATGATTACAGGAACAATTGAGAGCAGCGCTGAACGAACTTTTCAGATGAGCTGACCCGCGTTTTACGGAACATCTCGAACATGTCTTTGAAATAGCTGTTATAGAAGGGATCAAACAATCCCCCCGGCTTGGTGTTGTATTCCCACGAGCTCGGACCGATTTTGGCCGGTCGGGTGACATACATGCGAAGTTTTTTATCAGTGGAATATCCGGTAAAGCGCGAGAACCATTCTTCCAATAGCATCGGCCGTCCGGTGAAGGTATCCACGGCATACCAGCCGTTTTTGTCCTTGGCGCGAACCACGGTGGTCACATGGAACTGCCAGTCCACGCCATTTTTCATGGGACCCACTATAAAGACTTTCTTAATGGCTTGAGCATCGACACCATGGCGAAGCAGTTCCAAATGGGCATACAAAGCGCGCCCAAAGCAGAATCCACGGATGCCATTGGGATCATACTTTGAATGAGATCGGTTGCCGGTGACGTCGTTCTGATTGGTCATTTGCACGATTTTCAGGGCCTGTTCATAGGTCACGCCTTCGGCGCGCCCGTTGGTGGAGGGCTTGTAGTTACGGATTTCTTCCATCAACTGACGATTGGATTCGTCGATGTTGTCACCACGGCGGATTTCTGAATCCCGCAGTTCATAAAGATTTGCCCGATAATCGATTTGATCCCAGGAATACTGGGCGAAGGCGGGCCAAGACAGCACCGTCAGCAGTGCGATCAACACCGCCGGAAACTTGAAATGTCCTGCCAACTTCAAATTGTTCATGGGCCTCACCTGTTTTTCCAGGATTTAAGCAAATTGTTTGCCCCGTAAAACAGACGTCAGCTCAGATATAGGAATTCTGACAAGACCCGCCCTGCCCAAGAACTGAGCGTGGGCCTATTTTGGGCCTATCTTAGGAACGACCTGGGATTTTAAGACCGGATTGTGGACGATGCTAAAATCGACAATGTCCGGCCCCTGAAGCTCAATTTGTTCTTTCCGTCCATAGGCGCGCAGGAACAAATGCCCCTCATCACTCAGTTGCCCATGCATCTTGAGACCTTGCAGGTATTTGATTGAACGGCCGGGGATTTTAAAGTCCACGGCTTCTGTCGTGTAAGTCGTGCGCGAGTTGTATTCATCCAGCTCTTCATAGAAGGACTTAGCCACTCGCAATTCGCCTGTGCGAGTCAGCAGGAACAGATCCTCGTAAAGCACTCCTCCGGTTCCCTGCTGCCAGCCGCGGGAATCCTGCAGCCCTTCCGGTTTTTTAAACCAGTCTGAAAGGTAGGCATCATGAGCCAAAAGCCACGCATCCCCTTCTGTACTCAGGAAAACACTGTCCCCGTATTGCGCCAGAAAATAGCTTTCAAAGGCCGGATACTTGGCGATGTCTTTGGCGGGAATCATGTCCACCAGTTCAAACTTCATTTTGCCGGGCAAAAGTTTTGAAACCTTATAGACGCCGCCATCAGTTTTAAACGTGTGACGGGTACGATTAAATTCCCCCGGGATGGTGATTCGGGCGGCATCCCACACGGGCAGGTCCGGTCCAATCAGTTCGGGGTTGTAGTCCTTGAAACCTTCCCGGAAGGACCAACTGTATATATGCCCTTTGTTTGAAAAAAGAATCAAACCGCTGTTGCGCGGATTAAATGCAAGACGAAGAATTTTTTCGCCGGCGGAACGCAATTTCGTTTCTACCGGAGTGAATGTTTTTGCTGTCGCATCCACCACATAAACCTGCCCTCGGCGTCCCAGCGCCATCAGCACATCGGTCTTTTGCGAGACCTCCGCAGGCAGCTCATTAAAGCGGCTGACCAACACGGTCAAAGCCGATGACATCATGTATTCCCTGTCGGCCGGACTCAAACCTTTGCCGTAAAGAGCCAGCCCCGCTTGCAGCAGAACCTCGTAAGAATAGGCCCCGGCATCCTGCTCGGTGGTGTCAAACTTAGCATCACACCCACCCGTGGAAAATGGAATATCCCCACCGCGGCACTGAACATGTTTGGGAGAATAACGGACTGAGTGCCTTGCCTCATGAATCAGGGTCGAGATGGCTTCCAAAGGTTCAGAACCAAAGAAGTATCCGCCCAGATAGATGGACTGCTCTGAAGACATGTTATAAGCAATGGAGCCGGTCTGATTCAAATCCAGATTCAGCTTGCGTGAATTCTTGGCGACATAGCCCAGCAGGTCCCCCAGATCGTGCTGAAAACCGGGCAGCCAATCCGGCGGAGCCTCGATACGCAGTTGATCCATCAGCAAAAGAATCTTTCCCAGCTTTGCACGGTAAGAATCATCACAGGCTTCCGTCCCTTCCGGAATGACCAGCGAAACTTTACGCGCCAGCTCGTGGTACTTTTCTTCTGAAGGACAGGAAAGGTTTTCAATCACATTCACACTGTTCACAGATTCTGAAGCCTGCTCCAGACTGAATTCCGAAACCTCGGGCATCCACCGGCCGCCAGCAAAGCCCGCCACCATCGCAAATGAACACAAGCCCCAGGAAAGCCATTTAGCGCTTTTCACGCAAGGCCTCCTCGACGATTTCAGCTTCGGATTTAACAGACAAGCCCACAACGCGGGAATCCAGCCGACGATAGTACGCCTGTTTTTCCGAGGGACTTAAGGAGGATTTCAGGTTGCGAAAGACCTGACGTTTGATGATCCAGTTTTCTTCCGGATTTTCCAGAACCTGACGATAGAAAGTGCGAAGCTCCGGAGCCATCACCGAACTGGGCGCCCGACGAAGAGGCGCTTGCTGCCCCAGGGCTTTTAAAATACCCAGACGCTCAACCATCACCGCGCGATGGTATTTTTCAACCCGGGGATAAGGTTTGGCGAAAAGGCCGCTGATCTTTTGCAGATCCTGCGGATTTAATTTCTGAAAGACCTTCTTATCAAAGAGCGCGCTAAACAGGGCGCCCCCCTTCAGGGTTTCAAGGGCGCGGGGTTGCCATTGCGTTGGCGTTGCCATCTTCACGGGTTCTGGGATAGAGGGTCCCCCCGCCACCGCTTGGCCTGGCTTTAAAGACTTAGGTTGCACCCGTCCCTGCGGCAGTTCTGCGCGCAAAGGTGGCAGAACCGACCGGCTTTTTTTTCCTGCCCAGAAACAGGCAGCAAACAACAACGTGGCAACAGTGAGATACCCCCACCAGGAACTTTTCTTCATGGGAGGCTTATCGGTATTTCAAGATCGCAATATCACAGGCGAAGGTCCTGAATGACTGTTCTTATTTAAGACAGTTCCGGTAGTTTTTTCCGGCCCAGGAACGGTCCATCTCTGAAGTTGCAAATGACTGAATTCACGGGCAGATTAGCGCCCTATGAAAACACTCTCCGAACACATCGAAAATGCTTTTGACCTGTCCTATCTGAATTTCCCCAAATGTCCGCCAACGGACATCAAAACCATCGGCATTTTGGGCGGAGGCACCGCCGGCTATCTGGCGGCCCTGGCATTGGCAAAGTACCATCCGGAAGTGGAAGTCACCGTCATTGAATCCAGCAAGATCCCGGTCATTGGCGTGGGCGAATCCACCACCACTGAGATTGTACCCTTCCTGCACCGCGGACTCGAGATCGATCCGGTGGAGTTTTTCCGCGAAGTGGAACCAACCCTGAAGTTTGGTATTCACTTTGAATGGGGCTGCCCGGGTGATTACAAATTCAACTTCAGCTTCTTCGCCGGTCACCAGTACGAATCTTACTACTACGAAAACGATATCAAAAATTCCAACTGGCCATCCGTTCTGATGAA
Source organism: Bdellovibrio bacteriovorus (assembly GCF_002208115.1). Classification (NCBI taxonomy): domain Bacteria; kingdom Pseudomonadati; phylum Bdellovibrionota; class Bdellovibrionia; order Bdellovibrionales; family Pseudobdellovibrionaceae; genus Bdellovibrio; species Bdellovibrio bacteriovorus. The sequence continues at coordinate 2,468,460 of NZ_CP020946.1, forward strand.
CGCCAACAAGATCCCGGTCATTCGCAACAAAAACGGTTCTTTGACGTCCTTCCTGCCAAGCATCCCGTTCTCTTACCACATCGACAACAAGAACCTGATCCGCTTCCTTAACAAAGAAGTCAAAAGCCGTGGCATCGAGATCGTTGATGCCGAAGTTCATGAAGCCAAACTGGACGCCCAGGGCAATGTCGCTTCCCTGGAATCCAAAGAAGGTCACAGCCTTTCTTATGACTTGTACATTGACTGTTCCGGCTTCCGTTCCAAACTGCTGGGCCAGACCCTCAAGACCGAGTTCATGCCGTTCACCGACACTTTGATCACCGACCGTGCACTGACCTTCGATTTGCCGAACAAAGACGTGGTTGATTGTTACACTTCTGTGATCACCATGAATAACGGCTGGTGCTGGAAGATTCCAATGCGCACGGAAGATCACTATGGTTATGTATTCTCGTCCAAATTCTGTGACGAAGAAACAGCCCTGGCCGAAGCCCGCGCGCGCTTCGGTCACTTTGAAAAATACAAAATGGTTGAATTCCGTTCCGGCCGACACAAGCAGGCCTGGGTGAAAAACGTGTTTTCTCTGGGGAATGCTTATGGCTTCATCGAGCCTTTGGAATCCACGGCCATTCAGACCGCCGTTCACAGCATCAATGTTCTGTGCCGTCTGATGCCAAAGTCCCTGGAAGATCAGATTTCCATCAACGGTATCAACAATGAAATTGCCGTGACCTGGGACACCTTCCGCTGGTTCGTGGGCATGCACTACAAGTTCAACAAAAAACTGGATACACCATTCTGGAAACACTGCCGTGAAAAAACCAATATCGGCAACGCACAGACCGTGGTGGATCTGTTTAACCAAAGACCTCCGCTGAGTGCCGGAAACTTCGGATCCAATTCCCAGTTCACCGCCACGGAAGCTTTGGTGTTTAACAGCTACAGCTATGACACTTTGATCTTTGGGCAAAAAGAGGTTCACAAACCTCTGACCGCACCGGAAATGAGCAAAGAAGAATACTTCAGCAAGCTAAAGTCCTATGAAGAGCTGACCAGCCGTTCACTGTCTTTGTTTGAGTTGTTCAAAGGAGATCATCTGATGGAAGATGGAATTCTGGAGCAGCTCTTCAATGACACTGACACCTGGATCATGGAAGCCGACGTCTAAGTCGGCTTCGGCAGAACTCCCCGTCCCATCAAGGTTCTTTTTAATTTTTCCTGATACAAATCCATCAAGGCCCCACCGACCTCGGGGCCTTCCGCCACATAAAAGGCCTGCGCAATCGCCTGCAAAGTCGCCATACCTTCTTCGGTCGTTTCCGCCCGCAGGTGGTGCTGGGACTTATTGGGCGCACTGATCATCACACGCGGAATGCCGGCAATCTCAGGATGGCGAGTGTTGACCTTACTGGCCTGGCGCCAGTTTCCATCGGGGACAATCAACTGCAAAGGCCTTGGGTCTTCGGCCATGAAGTCAGCATTCAGTTCGCGGGCGTCTTCCGACGGGAAAAACAAAACCGTGCGGTACTGCGGCACCAGCACATCAGCAAGGCTCAAAGGCTCTTGGCTGTCCCCGCGCACCCGCATTTCACTGTTGATCAAAGACTTGATCGCCAGACGACCGGTGTTGGTGGTGCGTTTCAGTTCTTTGGCGTGAATCACCAGACACAAACGGGTGCGGGATTGCAAACGCGGTATCAAACTGCAAAGACACAAATCCCGATGCAAGAAACATTCGGGGCAAGGATCTTTGGTTTTACGTTTGCGCTGTGGGATCATTCCTTCACCTTATTTTTTCACACTGCCCGCAAAGGCCGCCGTGATCAACAAATTGACACACTCCTGGGGCAAAAAATCCCTGAGCCGGGCTCTAATTCCAACTGAAAGGGCTCAGCTGGTGGCATGGGCTTGGCATTTCCCTGTCATGGATGAATATTTAAGCCTCTTCCAAAGGATGAACCATGAAACTGCTCGTTGTTTTCCCTGCTCTGATCACCCTGCTTTTGGCTTCCACATCCTTTGCGGAAACCCGCCTGCAACCCAGTGCCGAAGGCCACCTGATTCAGGGAAAAGCGCCGGTCTCTACCCAGATCTCGGCGATGGCTTTTTATTCCCCGGCTTTCACCTTTAATAAAAAACTGGATGCTTCTGTTTGTAAATTTGCTGAAGACCGTATGAGCCCCGCAGGACACGACCGCACCCTGGTCATAAAAGCCCAGCGCCAGGAAGACGGCAGTTATGCGGTGAAAGTTCCAACAGCCGGCCAGCGTGGCGCCTGCCCGTATGTTCTGACTTCCGTTTATCTGGATTTGAATGACACCAAGGTCAGCCAGAACTTAAGCCTGTCCACTGAAAAAGAAATCCAGCAGACACGCGATGCCCTGTCTGACGTCACTGAACTTGATCCGGTCACTCCGTTTGAACAAGTCAAAACCATTTACTGCGAATTTGAATCGGAGTTTGAAATCGGTCTTTGCCATGTTGACGACGGTCTGCCAGAGATGAGTTACCAGATCTCTGACACGGCCACCAGCTACATTCTGGATGTGAAGGACGCATCCCAGCGTCCGCCCCGCGAATTCTAGATTTTTTTCAGGGCCTCGCTGAGGTCCTCAATAATGTCATTCACGTTTTCAAGACCGATACTAAGGCGGATCGCACGCGGATCAATACCGCTGTCGCCGCGCTTGTCATCCGGAATCGCCGAGTGGGTCATAAAGCCCGGAACCTCGATCAGGGTTTTTGTCAGACCCAAGCTGACCGCCAACGTGATCGAGTATGAATTCTTGGCGATATCATCGACAAACTTCTGACACTTTTTCATGTCACCTTTAAGCTGGAACGAAATCATTGTACCCGGAGCAAACTGACCTTCCGGGGATTTCAGATATTTTTTGGCCAGCTTGTATTGCGCATGACTTTTCAGACCCGGATAAGTGACGCTGGCCACTTTCGGATGAGCTTCCAGGAATTTTGCCACTGCTGTTGCTGAAGCCTGCTGCTGTTCAAAACGGATGGCTTGGGTGGAAATACCGTACACCAGAATGTGCCAGGCTGAATACGGATGGATGATCGCACCAAAATCTTTGCGGGCCACGCGCAGGATGCTTTCATGCGCTCTCGGGGCAATCACCGCCCCGCCCATCTCGGTACCGAAGCCGGAGATATTTTTGGTCAGACTCTGAATCACAAAGTCCACGTTCCATTCCACCGGACGCAGGGCCCATGGTGTCGCGAATGTGTTGTCCACCACTGTGTAAATCTGATTGTCCTTGCCACGTTTTTTATTGGCCGCTTTCACCAGGGACGTGATCTTTTCCAGATCAGCGATTTCCAAAATAGGATTGGATACAGATTCAAAGTACACCACACGCGCGGCAGGGTCCGCCAGTTGCTGCTCAAGACTTTTGAAGTCATTCACGTCCATCAAATGCGTGGAAATATTCAGTCGCGGCAACCAGTTCGTCAAAAGACTGTAAGTGCATCCGTACAAAGTTTTATGGGCAATGACCTTTTGACCGGAAGAAAGAAGTGACATCAGCGTGGAGGCAATCGCCCCCATACCACTTCCGAAGGTAACCGCGCACTCGCCTTTTTCCAGAAGAGCCAGTTGGTCTTCCAGCATTTTGGTGGTCGGCTCTTCGAGACGGTCATAGATCCAAATCGGTTTTTCCTCGCCCTTTTGCGCGCCGAAAGTGCTAAAGCCTTCTGCCCCCCGTTGCAACGACTCCAGACGGAACGTCGTTGAAGCTGTCATCGGTGGAATCAAATGATGAGAAAACTCCCAGGATTTGGAAAGGAACTCACCGTGAATGGCCTGCGTGCGCGGTGATTTGGATTTGGCCGTCTTTTTTTTGGTCATGGGACCCCCACAAAATGTATGGGAATCACTAGAGCACAGGTTCTAATTGAAGGAAAGCTCTACTCTCAGGCCCACGACGCAGCGGTAAATGGAACGTCTGTGCCCAGGCAATCCACGCCGATACGCTTCATTTTCCGGAAGGTCGCTTCGTCATTGGCATTCCAGGCCGTGACCGTAAATCCCGCCGCATGGCATTCAGAAACCAGTTGCTGATCAATCCAATTCACGCTTAAGGAAATCCCCTGCGCCCCGGCGCTTTTCATAATTTCCACGGGATTCAGTGGCAAACCAAAGAGCAGACAGGTTGTCCGGATCGAAGAATGATCCCGAAATTCACGCAGCCAGCGATGGTTGAAAGAAATGACGGTCAGTTTTTCAGACAAAAAATTCTTGCTCAGCAGTTCCGCCAAAGCTTTAAAATTCCCCGGGGACTTCACCTCGATCTGCAACTGGACTGGAGCGTTTTGAAAAAGCTCCAGAACCTGCTCCAACCGCGGCAGCGGGTCGCCCTCTTTTGTGCGAACCTTTGACAGGTCCGCCCAGGTGCAGGCATCCAAACGGCCCGTGCTGGTGGTAGTGCGATCCAAAGTGTCGTCGTGATGAACCACCCAAACGCCGTCCTTGGATTCATGGATATCGAATTCCACGGCCGCGACGCCGGATTGCAAAGCAAACTCAAAAGAACGCAAAGTGTTTTCTGGCGCCCGGTCCCGAGCCCCGCGATGTCCCATCAATTTCATGGCGCCATTGAATCAAAAAAACCTGTATCGGGGCAATCTTTTCTCGCTTTCACTGGGGAAAACTCCTATGCTACGCCCCATGGCACAACCCTCCAAACTGTACCGGTTTCGGATTGATCTTTCCGACATCGACCGCGGTATTTATGAACAGCTTGATTTCCGTCTGGCGATGCATCCGTCGGAATCCATGCCCTATTTGCTGACGCGGGCTCTGGCTTATGCCTGCAACGTTACCGAGGGTCTGGAGTTTTCCGCACAGGGTTTGGGTGATCCCGAGTCCGCAGCCCTCAGCCACAGTGATGCCACCAGCGGCAGAACTCTTTTGTGGATAGAAATTGGAAATCCCAGTCCGAAAAAACTGCACAAGGCTTCAAAAGCCGCGCAAGCCGTCAAAGTTTACACTTACAAAGACGCCTCCCAGATACTGCGCGATTGTGAAAAAGAAAATGTGCACCAACCCGAAAAAATTGAAATCTGGCAGTTGGATGACAAATTTCTGACAGCCCTGGGGGAAGAAAGCTCGCGTGAGTTCCGCTTTGGCTTGATGGTGCAGGACGGTTCGCTGACCGTCTCCCGCGGCGAAGAAATTCTGAACAGTGAATTTAAAAGGTACTATCTGAAAGATCCCGCATGAGCAGCGAAAGCCCTTTGAAAATCATCTATCAGGATGAAAACTTTTTTGCCATCGACAAGCCGTCAGGATTCTTTGTGCATCCGCCGGAGCTGTCTCCGTATCCCGTTCCCAAAGAACGCATTTGCCTGTGGCACTTGCGCAAGATGTTCAGAAAAGACGTCTTTCCGGTGCATCGTCTGGATGCGCCGACCAGCGGGATTGTCCTGTTTGCGATGAGCCGTCAGGATGCGCGTGAACTCAATTTTCTTTTTGCGGAACGCCGGATGCATAAAACCTATCATGCCGTGGTACGCGGTTTTGTGCCCGCGTCCGGCAGCATCGACTTGCCTCTGGAAGTCGATGAAGGACAAAGCATTGTCGAAGCCCAAACGGTGTTTCACAGTCTGGCACAAGTGGAACTTCCCTATGCAGTAGGTAAAAAATATCCGACTTCACGCTACTCTCTGGTTCAGGCTCATCCGGTGACCGGCCGCTGGCATCAGATTCGTCGTCATTTTGACCGCATTGCGCACCCGCTGTTGGGAGACATCGAACACGGTGATTCTCATCACAATCGCTTCTTCAGAGACACTTTAAACATCAAAGGACTGTGTTTGAAGGCAACCAAGATCGAAATGGACAGCCCGTGGAACGGAAAACCCGTCGTCATTGAGGCTCCGCCGTGTGAAAAATGGGATCAAATTCATAAGCTGTTCTCTTGGCAGCCTCCAACATGAAGCCGATGCAATTTGCCTAAAGAACACCGCCCTTGTAATATCACAGACAAATGGCGAACAAAGCGGATCTTCCATCCATCACATCGAACAACTCCAATTACGAATCCCTGGATTTGGCTGTTCGAAAAATTGATCTTATCTATCGCCAAAGCATCAATGGCGTGATCGTTATTTTCGCCAATGCCGCCGCCTTTCTGTATATTTCCTGGAACAATGTATCTCATGCCTTTTCCCTGACTTGGGTGGCGGTACTGCTTACTTCCGTGTTGATTCGCCTGTCCATGTTGTATCGCTGGAAACGCGTAAAACCCACCTTGCGCCACGTGGATGAAACTCACTTCTGGCATCGCGCCATGTGCGGACTGCTGCTGGTTTCCGGGCTTTGTTGGGCGGCGGTGGGTTTGGTGGCGCCTTTTGGTTCGACCCCCCAGCAGATTCTGACCGCCCTTCTGGTGTGTTCGATGTCTGCAGGGGCCATGATCACTTATGTTTCTTCACGAGTCGCCATGATGTGTGTGGTGGCACCGGCAATGCTGGGTTGGGGAATTGGGTATGTGACATCGGGACAACCCCATCATCTGTTGGTGGGAATGCTGGTGATGGTGTACTGCGGTCTGATGATTGTCATGGGTAAAAACCTGAATCAGGCGATCATCAAACTTCTGACCATGGACACCAGGCTGCAAAAGAATGAAGAACATCTGCGCATGTCCATGGCATCTTCCGATGCTTTGACCTGGGACTGGGACATGGCGACGGACAGTCTGCACTGCGAAGGAAATGCCTCGTTGTTCCCCGATGGCACTGAACAACTGAAAGCTTTGCTGAAAGAAAATCGTCACGCCACTCTGGAGCTTGATACAGAGGCGATCTTGACCGACACCTTTGGCTCCGCCCGCCACGTGGCTTTGAAGGGGCGCTTCTATCGCAACCCCGACAATGTTCCTTACCGTGCCACTGGGATTGCCTGGGACATCACCACGAAACGCAATGAAGAGCTTTTGCGCCGTGAACGCGATCTGCACGAAGCGGCCAACAATGCAAAATCCGTTTTGCTTGCCAACGCCAGCCACGAAATTCGCACTCCGCTGGCGGCCATTCTGGGATTTGCCGACACCCTTTTGCGCAATCCGCATCTGGATGAACAAAGCCGCCGGGATGTTCAGTCCATCCACCGCCAGGGGAACTTTATGGCCTCTTTGGTGAATGATCTGCTGGATCTTTCAAAAATTGAAACCAACCGCCTGTACATCCAAAAAGCCCCGATGAATCCCGCGCGGGAACTGGAAGACTCTTTAAGTGTCATTCGGTCGGCTCTGGAAGATCAAAAACATGACATCCAGATTTACTATGAATCCCAGATCCCTGAAATCATCGAATCGGATTCGGTGCGCTTCCGTCAGGTGCTGATCAACCTTTTATCCAATGCCGTGAAGTTCACCCATGAAGGAGCGATCACCGTGCGCGTGGCTTTCTATTCAGACATGAACAACAGCGGGCATCTGACAATTTCTGTGACAGACACCGGGATGGGCATGGATGAGGCCACTCAAAAAAACCTGTTCCAGCCTTTTGTGCGCGGGGAAAGTGCCGAGGTTCAGCGCGTGCAGGGCTCGGGTTTGGGGTTGGCCCTTTCAGAACGTCTGGCGCGCATGATGAACGGCCGTCTGCGCCTGGTGAATTCGGAACTGGGCAAAGGCAGCACCTTTGAACTTTCCCTGAATGTCGGACCGGTGCAAAATCTGAAACTTGTGGCCCCTTCCAAACACAAGATCCAGGCTTTGGACCGCGTGAAGATCGCAAAGGAAACCGGCTTCCTGAAAGACCGCCGGGTCCTGGTGGTGGACGATTCTGAAGATTTGCGTGTGCTGATGAACCGCTATCTGAAAAAGCAAGGTGCCGACGTCGACACCGCTGAAAACGGAGAGGAAGCCGTCAACAAAGCCATGGCCAACCCTTTTGATGTTATTCTGATGGATATCAAAATGCCGGTCATGGATGGCTATAAGGCCACCACCCAGCTTCGCACCAAGGGTTACACCCGTCCGATTGTGGCCCTGACCGCGCAAGCCAGCGTGGAAGGTCAGAAAAAATCGATGGAGTACGGATTCGACGGATACTTAAGCAAACCCGTCGACATGAACCTGCTGAACGATATTCTGACCCGGGTACAAGGGCCACTGAATTAAAGTTCCGCATCACGCGAAGACTGTTGTTTTGAAAAATCCAGACTGAGCACACGTTTTAACTCGGCCCGATCCAGGGGTTTTTGCAGATACCCGTCAAACCCCGCAGCCAGACATTTTTCCCGATCCCCCTTCATCGCATGGGCTGTCAAAGCCACAATGGGTCCACGATATCCTTGTGTGCGCAGTTTTTTAAGCGCCTGGAAGCCATCCATCTCGGGCATCTGAATGTCCATCAGAATCAGACTGAAGGGTTTCTCCAGCGCCTTGCGCACAGCTTCGGCCCCGTTGGCAGCCGTCTGGATGCGGTTTTCCGGAATCCCTGCGCGGATGATAAATCTTTTAAAAAGTTCCCGACTATCCATGGCATCGTCCACCACAAGAACGGTTTCCACCTTGCGGGAAGATGCCGGGATGGAGTCGGTGGAGGTCTTTGGCACATACACACGTTGAGTCCCTGTGACCTCTTTGCCTAAAATGGAAATCAGGAAGCTGCTGCCGATCCCCGCGGAACTGGTGTTCAAAATCACATCCCCGCCCAGCAGACGCGCAAGTTTTCTGGACAGAAACAGCCCCAGTCCCGTTCCCCCAAAACGCCGCGTGGTAGAACTGTCGGCCTGGGAAAATGGTTGAAATAAATTGTTTCGCTGTTCAGCGGAAATCCCGATGCCCGTATCAGTGACCAGGAATTCGATGCGTTGATGTCCACCGCGGCGCCTGCCGTTGCGTGAGCGGGCCTCCATTTCGACGTACCCGGAATCGGTGAACTTGATGGCATTTCCGATCACATTAATCAGAATCTGGCGCAGCCGGGTGGGATCTGACTGAATCTTTTGCGGCAAGGACCCCAGACGCAGTCGCAGCTCAATTCCCTTTTCCTCGGCCCGGCCACGCAGCAGATGGATCACATCATGCAAAAGATCCGGCAGATCAAAGACAATGCTTTCGATCTGAATGCGCTCGGATTCCACTTTCGAAATATCCAAAATCTCATCCACGATATGCAGCAGTTGCTGCCCGTTGCGCAGCACTGTCTCGACAGCTTCTTTCTGTTCTTCGCGCAAACTTTCATCTTCTTTCAGAATTTCAGCAAACCCCAGCATCGCCCCCAGCGGGGTGCGAATCTCGTGACTGACATTGGCCAGGAACGCCGTCTTGGCCCGGCTGGCCTCCTGCGCCCGATAATATAGCCGGGAATTTTCAATCAACACCGCCAGCCGCCGGCCAATTTCTTCGGCCATACTTTGATCAATCGGAGAAAAGTGCCGGCCGGGCGTGGTCGAAATCAGGCTGATAACCCCCAGTGGTTTTTCATCCCGCAACAGGATCGGCACTGTCATAAAGGCTTCCGCATGAATCGGGCGTTCCGTCAGGGCGGCCTCGGGACCGAAAGCGGACTTCAAAAACTGGTCCAAATCCACCCCGTTGATGATTTCTGTTTTGCGCGATCGAATCACACTGGCCGCCCCATAAGTGCCGTCCCAGCGCATCGGAAACTTTTCCCGCCAGCTCTGAATAAATTCGCTGTCTTCGGAATTCTTGGCGGCGATCTGGGTGTGGGAAATCTCAAGCCCCTCTTCATCCATTAGATCCACTATGCAAATGTCCGCCAAAGTCGGAATCGATTTTTCAGTGAAGGCTTTTAAAATATTATCCAGATCAAATGACTGGGTCATGGCGAAGGTCAGATCCGACAAAAAACCCATCTGCTGGGCACGAAGTTCAGCCGCACTGCGAGCGATTTGCTCTTTCACCAGAATGGCGCGCTGTCTTTCCGCTTTTTTCAGTTCAGTGATGTCCTCGGAAGCACCCAGCAAGTACTGAGGCCGTCCTTCTTTGTCAAAGACCGGAATCTTGCGCGTGTGCAGATAACGTACGCCGTGGGTGGTATTGATTTCCTCTTCGGGAATGTCGACAATTTTTGATTCCTTTAAAACATCACGGTCTTTCGCAGTAAAAAAATCAGCCTGTTCCTTGGGAAACAAATCATAGTCATTTTTCCCAATCAGCTCAGACCGGGGAATACCGATCAGATCCTCACCCGCCTTGTTGAAACGGACGAAACGCAGATCCCGGGCATCCTTGACAAATATCATGTTCGGCATGTTTTCAAAAATCGCCGACAGAAAAGACTCTGATTCCACCAATTGCCGGGTGCGTTCAGCCACGCGCTCTTCCAACAGAACTTTGGCCTCCTCAAGCTTTCTTTCGCTTTCTTTTTGTTCCGTAATGTCCTGAACCAGAGTGATCACAGTGCCGTCTTCAAACATCGTCAGACCCAGGCGCACCGCCACCAGATGTCCGTCTTTATGAATATACTCCTTTTCAAAAACCGGAACAGAACGCTGGGTTTTCAGAAGCTCTGCGACCTTCAGGCTCTGCTCCAGATACTTGGGATGGGTCAGGGTTTTCCAATTCAGCCTCCCCGCCTTCAGGTCTTCACGGGTATAGCCGACCATTTCCAAAAAATAGTCGTTCGCATCCAGGATCTGACCGTTCATGTTCGTGGAAAGGATGCCCACCATTTTTGAATCAAAAATGGTCTGATAGCGACGTAACAGTTGATTGTTCTGTTCCTGTTCTGCTGGCATCAAAGCTCCCTACCCTATGGTAAAAGAGCTTCCCGCAACCGTCATCGCCCCCTCAAAAGGCTGTCAACAATCACGGTCCATCCAGAAAGGACTGCAGATGTTTCGCGTAAAAATCTTTTGATTCCGGGCCCACCCAGCGCAAAGCCTCTTGGGCGCTTTTGCGTGCGGCGGAGAACTGCCCCACAGCGGCCTGTGCCATTGTCAAATTATACCAGGCCACGGCAGATTCCGGTTGCAGGGATGTGGCTTTCTGCAAATGACTGATGGCTTCTGAATACTGTTTTCGCGAATAATGAATGTTTCCCAGCCCCACATAAGCCGCCAAACTTTGCGGCCAGCGTGCCAGAATACTTTGATAGGACTTTTCAGCTTCGGCACTTTTTCCGACTGATTCCAACGCCGCCGCCGCCGTAACGTGCGCTCGTTCAGACGCCGTGACCGACAACTTGCCCGGAGGCAGCACCACCAACCCCCAATAATCCCCAAGCTTCCAGGAGCGCTCAAATTTACGAATGTCCCAGCGTTTTCCCGCTTCCGGTCCGGAGTGCATGATCACTTCTTCGCTGCCGGGATCAAAGCCGTAGACGATGGCATAATGCCATTGGGGAAGCCAGCTTAACGCCAGATTTTCAAAAACAATCACCGGATGCCCCGCCCGCACTTCGCGCATCAGATTCTGCACACCCGTCACCGGCAAGGCCATCATGCCCTGACGACGGGCGCCGCTTATCATGTCTGTTTGCAAACTGCCTTTCATTCCCGGCGTGTAGACCTGGGAGGTCACCGTCGACACAGACACACGGCTTCCCGCCCACTGCAAAGCCATGGTGAGTGTCGCCGGGCCACAATGGCCTGCGCTTTGTTCAACAAACGGCACACCGGCTATTTCTGTTTTTTGCGGAACCAACGAATGCAGATTCAACGAATCCACCTGCGGAGTTGTGCTGGCACAACCCGCAGTCAGCAGCAAAATTCCTGTTATCTGCCAGATGAATTTCATCTTAGATTCGCTTAATCAGGAAGATGATCAAGACCACAATGAGGATGGTCACCAGAATGTCGCCTCCGGCCTTGGCTTCCTGCACCTGTTTTGAAAGGTCATTCAGCTCGGCCACGGACAAGCTGGCCAAACGCTCAGACGCTTCGGCAGGCGAAAGGCCGCGTTGAATCAGGGCTGCCTGAACATCCTCGCGGCTCAGGAAATCCTGCACCTGAGCTGTGGCCTCCTCCCGGTTCAGCTCTTCAATCAGCGTCGTGGTGGGAATCATGCGGTTGACCTCGGCGAAGGCCACGGCGGGCGCCTGGGAAATGAATGCCGCCATGGAAAGCGCACAAACTGATTTAAAAGGTTTAGAAAACAACATAGAGCAACCTCCTTGTTCAGTCCTATTATACTAAATTCCCCTGCAAAGAGCGGCAAAGATCCCCGCAGTAATTTGCGAAGTGGCAATAAGTCGTTTTTCAGAGGGGAATCGTCAAAAGAATCGACAAAAAACGGAAATCAGTTTCTCTGTCAGAGACGTGCTATTCTTAAGTCCATGATCAAGGAACTATGGCATTCATTCCCACGTTTATTGGAACAAAAGATCAATGCCCTGCTGGACGAGGCGGAACCCACTCCGGCCAAAGCCTTTCAGCTATATAAAACCTGCCAGAATGAAGGTCTGTGGAACGAGTCCTTTGAAAAGTTCTCGGACCGTCTGGAAGATTTTTTTGCCATCGCCCGCAGCGAACGCCGCAAATCCCATATGGATCAACTGCTCGACCGCCCGATGAGCATGGCCGTGTATGAAGGTTTTCATCTGAATTTCCGCAGCGGTCTGGTGAACAGTCATTCAGTCATGAACATTGTCAGTTGGGCCCATAATCTGATGCGTCTGGGACATAAAACGGACAGCGCGGTGATTTCCAAGGATGTCCTTGGCAAGACCCTGCACTATATCACTCACCCGCCGTTTTTTGAAAAAGCCGAAAACATTGATTTCGATGATTTTTGCGCAGCCTGGAAAAAAACCGTCTTCAGCCTGTTCGGAAAAAAGCACGACGCTGAATTTAATGCCATCGTAAACGAACTGCGCTGGCTGAACACTCAGCTAAAAAGTGAAGAGCAGGCGATCAAAAAGACCGGCTTTGTGCCGACCATCTATCTGACTCAGACAGAAATCGACTGGACCGAAGCCGTCGAAAAAGCCGTGACCCTGAACCGCGAAATCCCAAAATTCCCGCTCTCACGAGGGCCGGAAAAACAAAGGCTGATAGATCTGGTCCGAACTATCAGCCTTTATAAAATCGTGCAAACAAGCAAGCATCCGGAGTTTTCAGAGCAGCGGGATAAAATCCGCGCCACCATCCTGGATCGCTGTGCCTCGCTGTTGCGGGAATGTGCCCGTTAAAGACCGGCCGGAGAAATGCGATAAACCGCGTCTCCGGTGATCTGATTGTCGGTGGTGGCAACCACACAGGCAAAGACCACTTCATTCTTTTCGTTGATATCGATATCCCCGGCAAATCCCGGGAAGTCTTTTCTTTGCAGAATCTGTCCCGGCCCCAGATCCGTCGGGATGCTGTCGCCCTCGCCGATCAGGCGTTTGATACCGTCCTTGGAGGCCACATAGATGCCGCGCAAGCCTTTTTCATTTTTCGCACGGAAGGCCACCACCCCGTTGGAATTCACTTTCGGAGAGAACAGCTCAAGTTCTGAGATTCCGTTTTGGCCTTCGCTAACCAGTGCCGTCTGGCTGCCATTTTCCCAAAGGATCAGTGACTTGGCGTTGTTCTTGTCATACCCCACGAAAGCCACCAGGCCGTTTTGAGCCATGGTCACTCCGTTACCAAACCCAGTGAATGGAGAATTCACGTCGCCCTTGTTATCCTGAGCCACGATGATCTTGTCATATCCCTGCGGCGTTGGCTTAACCAGCAGGATCTGATCGGATTGCTCGTTGCCGATTTCACCGCGTTCACCCACACGAACTTTGAACGCCCAGTGCTTTTTATCATTCACGGCAGGTTTGAACAAATACGCCGAGGGAACTTCAAAGTTCTTCTGACCTTCCCGGGCAACGGTTTTCAGGCCGCCATTAACTTCATAAAAGCCGCGCTCAAAATCGGTGTCCATGCCTCTGAAAACGGAAGTGCCGTCATTCAGGGTTTGAACATAAGCCATAAAGACCATTTTATTGGCAGGACCTGATAATTTCTCGACGGTTGTTCCTGACTTCGTGTCGAACACGAAAAGACCGTCACTCATCACCTCGGTGTATGGGCTGAAGGTGATTTCTCCACGATCATTCACCGTCGGATCAGAAACATAGCGGTCTTCCGGGGCTACATAGACAACCTGCCATTTGCTTTCATTCCTGGCCTTGTACCACACCGCCTGATTCGGAGTGCCATCCACGGCCATCAGCTTGAAAGTCACATCGCCATGGTTATTGATGGAAGGTGACGTGTTGCTGAGGTAAGTCAACGGCGGCAGGTTGTATGCGTTTCGATAGTGTGCACGCACCTGCATCTCGGGCGCTTGATAGGAAGGCAAAGCCCAGCAGGAACTCGCCACAAAGAACAAAGACAATCCCAGTGTTTTCATAGAAACTCCATTTTCCATGAAAATCATATGTCGAAAAACTGCTACAAAGCAAAGATGTTCCAGTCTTTCAGGTTGTATTTATTAAGAATCTTTTCCAGCTTTCCTGACGCGCGGTGAGTCTCAAACCACTGATTCAGGATCAGCGGAAGTCCCCCGTGCTCAGGATCTTTCGGGTGCCCCACAAGCACCAGCGCATTATAGCCCGCCAAAGACGTGGGTTGAATTTCAAAGCTCAGCAACTGCCGGCGCAGCATATTGTAGCGAAGGACATTATAGTCCCCCAAAGCAAGATCCACGCGTCTTTCGGCAATCAACTTGGTCATGCGGTCGCCGATTTCACCGCCGGAAATTTTAAGAGACCGATTGAAATCCGACGGCGGGAGGTGCATCGGTTTTTCATGGGCCAACTGAGCAAAGACGATGCGTTTATCCGCCAGCGAATCCGAATCCACCAGTTGAAGCTTCACCCCCGGCGTGAACAGGGCTCCGGCCAGACTCATCCCCAGCTTGGGCCCCACAATGCGCAGATCCGGTGTGTAGCGAACCTTTGAAATAGGACTGATCACAAAGTGAACCTGCTGACTTTGCAAAGCCGGCAGCAGCTTTTCACTGGGCAGGCTGACAATCTCCACTTTCAGATTGTTTTCCTTCGCAGCGCTTTCAAGAATATCATAAAGATATCCCGACCATCCTGCCGGGCCCATTTCGCAAAGATACGGGCAAGACGGAGTCAGACCCACTTTGATGATAGCGCCCCTTTTTAGCTTCCCGACCTTGGCCTCTTTGATAAGCAGATCGCGCAAAGACTGGAAGCGGACCTTTTCTGTCGGCCGCCCCATCCAGCCGGGATAATCTTTCAGGGATTCCGATGTCACCGGAAATGTAGGAATGAATTTCACCGGCTCCACTTTGCCTGACTGGAAAAAATGCATCATGGTTCGCGCGGTTTCCCGCCCCAGCTCTCCACAGAACTGAGCCGAATCAATCACCGTCATTTTTTTGTTTTTGATATTTTCAATCGAGGCCGGATCCCCGTCCACGGTCGCATGAACAAGTTTTTTATGCCCTTCATCCCACAGGGTTTTCACAATAATCAAACCACCGCCATCATTGTTGGTGAATATCACATCCACACTGCCGCGCTTGAATTTCTTCAGATATTCCTGCGCCGCCTTCAGACCCCCGACAGGCTCCACCGCTTCAAAATGCCCGAGCACGGTGAACTTGCGGTTGCGACTGCGAAGGGCATCAAAAAAACCATCCATGCGCTCAACGGTCGCAGACACCCGAAAGTATTCAAACGGCACAATCCTCAAAACCTTTTCCGGAGGAAATTGACTGTCGATGTAAAGACCATTGTCCCATCCGGCCTGATAGTTGTCGCTGCTGATGTAGGAGGTCATCTTGGCATTGACGACATACTGGTCATAGACAAAGACCGGAATATTTTTACGGTTGGCATCCTGAACCCCACGACTGAGAATTGTGATATCGGCAGGCTGGAGGACGATCGCATCCGGCGCGGATTTCACGGCCTGATCCAGTTGCTCGATTTGTCTGAGCAATCCCTCACGACCTTCCCCCGCCACATAGGGAGTCAATTTTATTTTGTTTTCCTCGTTGGCCTTATTGTACGCATTGATCTCTTCTTCAAACCCCTCGCGCATTGCAACCTGGCCGGGAATCTTCATGCTCCAATACAAAACTGCCACGTTGTAGGTACGGGCCTGACTGACTGCGGAAGCCAGAAAAAGAAATGTAAAAAAGGAAAGAGCTAGGGTGTTCACACACTGATTCTATAAATCGTGCTTCGGTTCCACCAGCTCTCACCTTGTGGACGTCTTGATGATTTCGCAAACTTAATCAGCAGGAGTGCTGATACTCAAAGGACTCACATCAAAACACGAGTTAACTCACATCCTATAGAAAAACTCTTCTTTGACAATTTTGCCGTCCTTCACTGTATACAGGGCGACCTCTTCCATTTTTATCCGCTTGTTGGTTTTCTTCTCGGTCGCGTCCATTTTATAATGAACTGCAAACCGATCTCCGAATGGAAAAGGACCTTCCACTTCAATTCCGTGCATTTCCATCTGCTCGTCAAAGTCCTTCATGTTGTCGCCCTTCTTGCAAAGTTCAACCAGCTTCTTACCTACGTTTAAAGTTGCGTTTGATTCCACAATTCCTCCTGGGAAGTTTGTGGGAACTATAATCCCCCCGCCCGTCATCTAAACAAATATGTATCTGAACATCGTTCCTGTTTTTCCGCCCATGGAACATTTCTCTTGCCAACTGTTACGGTCATCGACACTCTTGATGTCGAGCAACACGCCTGTATACGGCGCCGCTTTGATTGGACTGGTATAGGTAAATTGAAGAATGAACGCACAACCTAAAAAGACTCGCTCGCACTTTAAAGAAGATGGCGACGAAAAAACCAATGGCATGACCACACCTGTGACACCCGCCCCAGCCCCCAACTTGGCCTCTGTGTTCAAATAGTGGACAATCCTTTTTTCCATCATTGCTGTTTCCAATGTAGAAACAGGCAATTACTGACTTCCTGTCTAGAGACTGAAGGCTGTCAAAACAATGGGCCCTGTAGTCCCCCTATATTCACGGAAGCACTCGGCACAGCTTTGCAATAGGACTTTTCTGGAGAGAGGGGGATGCATGCGTAAACGCTATATCGCGCTGATCGTCGCGGCTTTCATTGTGGCAATTATACTGACTCGTCCGAAGTGGAATGTCGAGGCTGAGCCCAGAGGATCGGCAGCGGGAAGTTCCCCTGCTATTGAACATGCTCCTTTACGCGAAGGAGATGAGAAGGCCAATGGTTTTGACACTTCCATGGAGGCCCATGAGAGTGTCCCAGAATTAGACGCCGACTATGACACTCACAAATGGTCTTCCTGGCTTAAGGCAGGCCAGGAGACCTCTTTGTAAAATCACTTCGAAACGACGTTGGTGAGGCTTTCGGCCTCACCTTTCGTGATCAGGATGTCGTCCTCCAGACGAACCCCGCCAAAGGACTTCCACTTTTCTGCCTCGGACCACTGAATGTGGTCTTTGTATTTTTCGCGGATTTCCTGATCTTCGATAAAGGCGCGCGCGAAATAACAACCCGGTTCGACAGTGATCAGATAGTTTTCTTTCAATTCCAGATCCACGCGCAATCGTGCGCCATAGTATCTTTGTGGATTCAAGTTTTCTGGATGACCCGTGTCGCGCACTTTCAGACCCACCAGGTGCCCCACGCCGTGAGGATAGAACACGGAAATCGCACCGGATTCCAAAGCCGCATCCACCGAGCTTTTCCAGATCCCCCACTGCTGCAAACCTTCCGCAATCACGCGGGCGGATTTCATGTGCACGTCACGCCACTGCGTGCCCGGACGGCACATCGCCACTGAGGCCTTGTAAGCTTCGTGAACCAGATCATAGACGTCTTTTTGTTGCGGGGTGAATTTGCTATCGACCGCATAGACACGCGTGATATCAACACAATAGTCTTCCACGTCAGCACCGGCATCGACTAGAACCAACTCTCCGGAAGCGACTTTCTTTTTGGTCGGCACTGCGTGCAGAATTGCTGCATTTTCACCACTGCCCACGATCGAGCCATAAGGCATCTTGTCAGCACCCGCCATCAGCACGGCATTTTCATAGTGAAGTTGCAGTTCACGTTCCGTGATTCCCGGACGCAGGGCATTTTGCAGTGCCTGATAGCCTTTGTTCGCCATATCCGCAATCTGACGAATCAGCTGAACTTCGTGGGAATCTTTGCAACGACGAACCTGATCCAGCCTGATGGAAAGTTCGCGGGTTTCGGCTTCAAAGGTCTTTTCAGAAGTCTGCCCCAGATGGAAGACACGCTTGTACGCCCCACCCTGCAGTTTCTTTTGCAAATCCACCAGAGTGCTTTCACATTCGAAATTGCCTTCCGCACCTTCCCAGACGATATCCACGGGACTGAGCGGGCGCTGATGTTCGATCCAGCCTTCGCTCAGGGAATAAGCCATCACACCCTCATCACGGCGATGTCCGGTCAGCCAGAAATAGGACGGATGAGGAAGGAAATCATACGTCTGATCCAGACCACCAGGTTTCTGGACCGCTTCACCACTGTGAACCAGCACCAGATCCTGTGGCCCCAGCAGGCTTTTCCACGCTTCAGCCACTTTACCCTGACGGGTTTTATATACATTTTCAGCAAACAGCATAAACGACCACCTCTAAAACAAAGGCAGCCTTGAGGCTGCCTTCATCGTTTGATTTTCTTATTTCTTAGTGACTGGAAGCGAGTTCAACAACCCGGTTGAACACCAAGGCCCCTGGCTTGGAGTCCTTGCTGTCCAGGCAGAAGTAACCCACACGCTCGAACTGGTAGCGGTTTTCAAGTTTTGCGTCTTTCAAACCTTTTTCCAGTTTCGCGTTTTTGATCACCTTCAAAGAGTTCGGATTCAGATTCACTTTGAAATCCTGACCTTCCGGCACGTTTTCCGGATCTGCCACTTTGAACAGACGCTCGTACACACGCACTTCCGCATCCACACAATCCGTCGCAGAAACCCAGTGAACGATACCTTTCACCTTACGGCCATCGGCTGTCGGTTTGCCACCCAAAGTCACCGGATCGTATTCACAGCGAAGCTCAACAATTTTACCGGCAGCATCCTTGATCACGTCCTTGCACTTGATCACATAAGCATTGCGCAGACGAACTTCCTTGCCCGGAGACAAACGGAAGTAATCATCCGGTGGATTTTCCATGAAGTCCGCCGCATCGATGTACACTTCTTTGGTGAACGGCAAAGAGCGGTTCCCCAGCTCTGTGTTCTTCGGATGCACAGATGTTTCGATAAACTCTTTATGGCCGTCCGGAAGATTCTCGATCACAACTTTGATCGGATCCAGAACCGCCATTGCACGATGAGCTGTTTCATCCAGATGATCGCGCACACAGCTTTCCAGAATATCGTATTCGATGATGCTTTCAGATTTCGCCACACCAATGCGTTTTGCAAAACGACGGATGGATTCCGGAGTATAACCACGACGGCGAACACCGGAAATGGTTGGCATGCGCGGATCATCCCATCCCGAAACCAGCTTTTCTTTCACCAGTTGCAAAAGTTTGCGTTTGCTCATCACCAGATAAGTCATGTTCATGCGCGCAAACTCATACTGATGAGGTTCGGCCGGCACCGGAACATTCTGAACGCACCAGTCATAGAACGGACGGTGATCCTGGAACTCCAAAGTACAGATGGAATGCGTGATATGCTCCATCGCATCGGACAACGGGTGAGCATAGTCGTACATCGGATAAATGCACCACTTGTCACCCGTACGGTGGTGATGCGCCTTGCGAATACGGTACAACAACGGATCACGCATGTTCATGTTCGGTGACTGCATGTCGATCTTCGCACGCAGAATATGCTGACCTTCCTCGAACTCCCCGGCACGCATGCGGCGGAACAGATCCAGGTTTTCTTCAACAGAACGATTGCGGAAAGGAGAGTCCTTGCCCGGAGTCGTGAAGTCCCCGCGGTTCTTGCGCACTTCTTCTTCGTTCTGGGAATCCACATAGGCTTTCCCGTCTTTGATCAACTGTTCAGCCCACTGATAGATCTGTTCAAAGTAATCAGACGCATAGTAAAGGTGCTCACCCCAGTCAAAGCCCAGCCATTTGACATCTTCCTGGATGGATTCAACGTACTCAGTTTCTTCAGTTTCCGGATTGGTGTCGTCAAAGCGCAAATGGCAGCGACCCTGGTATTCCTGAGCCAGACCAAAATTCAAACAGATCGACTTGGCGTGCCCCAGGTGCAGGTATCCGTTCGGCTCTGGCGGGAAGCGTGTGACCACTTCGCCTTTGACTTTGCCAGTCTCAAGGTCTTTTTCGATGATTTGTTTCAGGAAATTAGGCGCATCTACAGGTGTTTTATTGGGCTTGCTCATAGTGTACCAGTACACTCCGCGCCCTGATTTCTGTCAAGTCTGGGAGGGTCTTAACTGGCTCTGAAAAAGTCCGAAAGCCCCCCTGCTGCTATGCGCAAGTTAGCGCTTTTTTACTCCCATGGATTTCGCGTATCCAGACTTGCCTTTGGCGTCTTTAAAACGAGTGGTGGAACCAACCCGAGGTTTCCCCATATGCTGGGTCTTTTTCTCCAGCGAAGGAGGCTTGTTTCCATCAAGAGCCGCCATCAAACGACCGTCCCGTTCGGTGACCAGATTCACCACCAGCCCCGGACGACCTGCGCGCGCCGTACGCCCCGCCCGGTGCAGATAGTTTTCCATTTCTTTCGGCAAATGATAGTTGATGACGCGAGCGATATTGGACACATCCAGCCCCCGACCGGCAAGGTCCGTGGCCACCAACAGATCGACCTGACCCTCGCGGAACTTCTTCAGGTTCGTGCGACGTTCGTTTTTATCCATTTCACCGCGATAAACCACGCAGGCATATCCCTTGTCCGTCAATTCTTTGGCAATCTTGTCACACTGTTCACGGGTGTTGGCGAAAACAATGGTGCCCCCGTCCACTTTCTGCGACAGAACTTTTTCAAACAACGGCCAGCGCTTGCCATCCTCGACCGTCAGATTTTTGGTTTTCAAAGTGGAAACGACTTTGCCACTGTTCTTGCTGCGAATGACTTCCGCTTTCGCGAATAAATCATTCATCAGCTTTTCCACGGTTTTGGAAACCGTGGCGGAAAACAGCGCCAGGTTCACGTCTTCAGGGCAGCAGTCGACAATGCGGTTGGTATCAGGCAAGAATCCCTGATCCAGCATTTGATCGGCCTCATCAAAAACCAGAAATCGCACATCACGCAAACTGATCAGATCCCGGTTCAGCATCTGCACCAGACGCCCCGGCGTCGCCAGCAGAACTTCAAAGGTTCCGGAGGTGTTGCGACGGGCTTGCTCCAGACTCATCCCGCCCAGGGCCGGGCGCACGCGCAGTCTTGTATCGTGAGTCATGGATTTAAAGACCTTGGCGACCTGTTCCCCCAGTTCACGGGACGGCACCATGACCACTGCGCGAGGTGCGTTTTCCTCTTTCACCGGATCACCGGATTCTTCCAAAGACTTCAGATAATTCAAAATCGGCAGGACATACGCCAAAGTTTTGCCGCTTCCCGTTTCAGAAACACCGACCACCGCCTGATGGCTCATGATCAACGGAATCGCCTGCTTTTGAATCTCCGTCGGTTTGGAAATCTTCAAAGTCTTAAGGGTTTTCAAAAGAGACGGCAGCAGCTCAAAATCAGCAAAGGTATTCATTGGGAAACTCCGGGATAAAACGAGGGACCACTATAGCTTATTTCGCCCTGGAAGAACACCACAATGGCACTATAGCTTATTTCGCCCTGGAAGAACACCACAATGGCAAAAGCCCCATGCCGGAGCATCGGCACCCACCGAACCACCGGCACAGGGCCCGCCGGGAACCCGGCAGAAGGCGGCTCATCTCGAAATAAAGGCCTTTAGAGGGTGGTTTCACCTCGGCATGACTGATGCTTTTAGATCCAGACATAACAATCAAACTGGAGTTAACAATGAAAAAATCCACCCTTCTGACCCTGATGATCCTGATGAGTAACACCGCTGCGATGGCGAATGTTCTTCATGTCACCACCGGCAAGGACTCAGTCCCGGGTTCTTTGCGATCCGTGGTTTCTGAAGCGCAATCCGGCGACACCATCGAAATCGACGAAAATGTGACACTGCTGACTTTGAGTGATGGCGAGATCGTGATTCAGAAAAGCCTGACCTTGCAAGGCGCGAAAAACTCCCGCCCGGTTGTGGATGCTCAAAACCGAAGCCGCATTTTCATGATCAGCGGATTGAATCTGAACGTGAACATTTCCAATATCAACTTCACCCACGGAAATTCCAACAAAGCCACTTTGACGACTTATCCTGCAGGCGGTGCCATCAATATTCTGAGTGAAGGTTCCAGAATTGACATCACCAATGCGGACTTCTTTGAAAACACTTCTGCAAGCCATGGAGGTGCGATTGAGGCCTCGGGGCCGGCGGCCCCTCATTACAGTATGCTGACTCTGAACCACGTGAACATTCATGACAACACCTCCCGCTATGGTGGTGCGGCCTTGTTTCACTGGGGTACTTCCGTAAAAGCGACGGACACTGTTTTTGAACACAACACTGCAATGCAAGGGGATGGTGGCGCCATCTGGTCTTCCACCGGATGTCTGGATCTGAATCACGTGTCTATCACCGGCAATCAAGGTCAAATCCAGGGTGGACTATACTCTGCCTCCTTCATGAAACTTGTCGACGTTTTGGTGGACCACAACCTTTCTGCTGAAAACACCGCCGCAGTCGAAGGCGGCTTCATCCTGAAAATGCAGGACAGCCAGATCCAGAGCCTGGCAAAACCACTTTCTTTGAAAAGTGACGGAAACAATCTGATCGGTGAATTCACACCATCCCCAACCAAACCACTTTCTTCGGTGGTTTTTCACCCGACCGATAAAGTAGGAAATACGGAAAACGTTTCCAGTCTTAACGTCAATGTCGCTCGTCAGCCCACCTACGGTCCATGTGTATGGGAGATGATGAAATAAACGCGCCGCTGCCGGACTTTTCTCGTAACAATTTGTTATTTACCCTAAAACCAACCAAGGAGCCCTTATGAAATTCAACTTTAAACCCGGCCCTCGAAACAGCATCACCGACATTGACTCAATCCGTGTTGGCCAGGCTGAAGATCCTAAAGTCTGGACCGGCGTTTCCGTAATGCTTCTGGATAACGGGGCTGTCGCCGGTGTGGATGTTCGCGGAGGTGCGCCGGGCACTCGCGACACCGACGCTTTGAATCCAAGCTGTCTGGTCGACCGTATCGATGCAATTGTCCTAAGCGGTGGCTCGGTGTTTGGATTGGGAGCCTCGTCCGCAGTCACGGACATTCTGGCTTCCCGCGGAATCGGTTTTCCGATTGGCCCCGCACGCGCCCCGATCGTACCCAGCGCAGTTTTGTTTGACCTTCTAAATGGCGGCGACAAAAACTGGGGCGACAAGTCCCCTTACTGGGAACTGGGTCGCACCGCTTTGAACAACGCTTCTTTGGATTTCAAATTGGGTAACGCCGGCGCCGGTTTTGGTGCGAAGGCTGGCCCGCTGAAGGGCGGCTTGGGCACAGCCTCTTCTGTTTCCGGAGACGGTTTGCAAATCGGAGCCCTTGTCGCCGTAAACTGCGTGGGAAGCCCGATCATCCCGGGACAATCCGCTTTTTGGGCGTGGCCTTTTGAACAAAACAATGAAATGGGCGGACAGCCGATTCCAACTTCAGCAATTGATTTCAATTCTGCTCAGGAAGCATGGACGGGGTCGCCGCTGGATAGCCTGATCCCCCGGGCCGGTGAAAACACCACGATTGGAGTTGTGGCGACCAATGCCCGTCTGACCAAAGCAGAAGCCCAGCGCATCGCCATCATGGCTCAGGATGGATATGCCCGTTCCATCCGTCCAGTGCACACGCCGTTTGACGGCGACACCGTGTTTGCCGTTGCAACCGGCACTTGGGGACAGGACATCGAAAACCGTGCGGATCTGGTGAATCGAATTGGTTTGGTGGCGGCTGACGTTCTGGCCCGCGCGGTGGCCCGCGGGGTCTATGAAGCCTCAGCCCTTGGCGCACTTCCCGCCTATAAGGAAGTTCACGGAAAGAATTTGCGCAAAAAATAAAAAAAGGCCCGTCACTGCGACGGGCCTTTTTCATTCTGCACTCTAGCGATAGATGCGGAACAGAGTACCGCTTTCAGAAAGGATGATGAGGTATTTCATCATGATCTCTGATGGATAATTTGCGGCATCGTTGTATTTCGCCTGATACTCAACAATCAGCTCGTAACGCTGGTCACTGGTCATGGTCTTCACTTCACGAGTCAAGGCCTGCTCTGCCACAGTATAAGCCGATGCGCTCATATCCTGGTGAGTTGTTTTCAGGAAGTTGTCCGGTTTACTTGTGGTTACAAGTTTGTGGTACTTGTGACCTTCTGCATCCGCCTGACGGAAGGTCAGACTTTTTGCCGCAAGCTCTTTGCGATACTGATTTGGGATCAGTTTGCCAACACCCAGAACGAACGCCTCGTAAAGCTTACGGGCACGGCTGTCAGGTTTGTTGCCTTCCAGACGTTTTTGGAAATCCGTCGCAATTTTGATCATGCCCTCACTGCCAATATTGTAGCAGGTCTGGTCGCTTTGCAGAGCCAGAATGAAGGCATTGAAGGTTTCCATCGCCATGTTTTTATAAGCCACATCTGCCGCACTTTCTGCACGGGCAGTGTTGTGACGTTCCGCAAAGAAATTCAGCAGCGTGACGGTGTATTCAGTCGAAGCAAACGCGGTTTTATCGTTTTTGATGACCGAGATAAACTCGTTCACATAGCGATTGAACTCTTTGGTGGCGTACTTTTCCTGAATGGATCCCGGCGCACTGACTTCGGCACGCCCCGCCCACACCTGCACCACGTCCAGGTGTTCTTTCAGGGTGGCATCGATGTTCTTTTTGCAGGCCACTTCTTCCACGCGCAGATTCAGTTTTGGAATCTCGCTGTTGGAAATGGCATTGATGTCCAAGGCCGCCTTGCCACCCATCGCTTCGGCCTGAACCTCAACAACTGCGATCGGTGCCGGGCTGCTCAAAATCTCAGAGGCCAAAGGCTGATCTGTGCTGGCGATAGTGACATTGTTATACGCCTTCACGGGAATCCGATCGCCTTTGTCGGTCACCAAAGTCACCGAAACGATTTTCACTTTTCCGGCACTGGGTTTTGCTTTGAGACTGGTCAGCGGCAATGCTTTGACCAGATCCAGTTTATACAAACTTCCACCCGTCTGACGAGTGACATCGCCGATACGACCCACCCCCTCGAACGGTGGTTTGTTCTGTGTTTCATTAAACAGATCCGCCCCGCTGGTATAAGCCGGAATTTGAACTTCCGCGTGCGCAACGGCTGCAAACTGCAGCGCCAGAACCGATGCAACTATTCGTTGAGACCAATAACGTTCCATTGAGATTCCTTTCTCTCGTTGTTTTGAAGTACGACTTTAGCCCGAATTGAGATTCTGAATCGTGAGACGCGAAATCACGACTAATAAAAAAGACAGCTGCATAAATGCATGTGACGCAAACACACTTCACGGTGGGTGACAGTGTGTTGCGGTTTGGAAATTATCAAAGAAAGTCAGTGTTGGCTGGTGGAACCCTTTAGATAGTTTTGAAGCTTGTCAAAGGATTGGGACCATCCTTGAATACATTCAGCCTGCAGCTCATTGGGAATGCCCTCTTGAGACAACGTGAAGCCACTGCGCTCTTTCCCGTGGGATTCAAACTCGAATGTGATGTAGCCTTTTTCCGGCCACTCCCCGGGCATATTGGCTTCTTTGGCGGATATCGGCTGCCCCCGTTCATTGGCAAACTGATCGGTCATGACGATGCGTTCGTTTTCGACGACCTCTTCAATTGATCCGGCCATCCCTCCGCCGCCCTGTTCGTAGCCCTTCATGTTGATATAGTACCTGCCACCGTTGCGAAACTCCCATTCGACATGATCGGTATATATGCCCTCCGGCCACCACCATTGTTTCAAGGCTTCAGGACTTGAGAAGGCGGCAAACAGTTTTTCCACAGGGACATCATACTGCCGATCGATCACCAGCAGCTTCGAATGCGGGGTTGAACCTTTGTGTGTGGCAGACTGCTTGCTGCCGCTTTTAATTGGCTCCATTTAAACTCCTTTTTTTGGGGTTTAGCCCACCTTGAGTCTATAGGATCAAATTCGGTATTTAAGATTAATGGTATTCAATGTTAAAAATGTACTTGCCTGTCTTTCAAAAAACATCATGACAAATCTATTCTATGCCGCCTTTTTAATAGGAGTACGGCCATTTGCGACCCAGTTCAAAAACTCGTTTAAGTCAGCTGATTTTCTCGAACCGGACTTTTCATATAAAGCTTTACTAAACAAACAGTAAAATCTGGATCTAGCCCGGGTAATGGATACATTTAGCCGTCTAGCATCCGCCAAAAAACTCAGATCTCCAGAAGAATTTGCAGATGTTCCAAACGACAGGAATACCGCTTCTCGCTCCTGTCCTTGAAATCGCTCGACCGTATCTACAAGCACTTTGGAGGCTTCTCCAACTCCCAATTTATCTTGAAGAGCAGCATTTATTTTACCTGCCTGTGCTCTGTAGGGGCATATGACTCCAACCGTTCTAAGATCTTCTTTGTTTCTCACCATCCGAGCAACCTTCTCTGCAATGAAATTAGCTTCGTCCTGCGAGACCTTGCCATACGAATCAGAATCGAACCTCTTAGAAACCACTGCGCTGTCAGTAAAATACGTCGGACTGCAAGAGAAGTAGTCCCGATTCGCTACTGAAACATGTGGGCGTAACTTCCCTCGATAAAACT
The DNA here is from genome assembly GCF_002208115.1 of Bdellovibrio bacteriovorus. Lineage (NCBI taxonomy): Bacteria > Pseudomonadati > Bdellovibrionota > Bdellovibrionia > Bdellovibrionales > Pseudobdellovibrionaceae > Bdellovibrio > Bdellovibrio bacteriovorus. The sequence goes on from NZ_CP020946.1 coordinate 2,495,235, forward strand.
TTTCAGATGACCAACCCTGAATCTCTCTTCTCATTCGATATTGAGTTTCGAGCATTGGGGTATCTCTATTAACAAATAGAGAAAACAGGTTATCAAAAGGCAGGTTCGAATGTTCAGTTCAGCGGTTAAAACCGGAGGCAACTGAAATTGATCACCAACCAAAACCAGTCTTTTCGTAATTCGCTGAATAAATGGCCAGAAGTAAACCGGCACCTGTCCCGCCTCATCAACGACCAATAAGTCAAACATCTGCGAAGAGCCACCGAAAGCAAGTTTATGAAGAGTTGATCCTATTAACTTAGCTTCGCTTACATCCCCAAATGTGGGCGCCCTAAAACCGCCAAATTCCACATGACTGCGATAGAACTCTTTCCTAACCCTGTCCGAATTACCTACTCTGACCCAAGGATAAGGAAACTCGTCACCGACGATTTTACCAAGTAAATTGTCAACGGCTGAATGAGTAAAAGAAGTTACACACACACGCATGTTAGAACTTAAAGCCAAAGCAACAACTGCCTGCAGCAAATGAGTCTTTCCAGTGCCGGGAGGTCCCTGAATCGCCCCACTGAGATTATTACCAACCAAATCATGCAGAGCGCTCTTTTGTGTGTCATTAAGTTGGTCGTAATGTACTTTGAATTCCGGTTCATCTACGGACAATACAAACTTTTCGGTGCCCAAAACCAAAGACTCAAAATTTGAAGGCAATCTTTGTATCTGGGAAATCAGAAAATTACTAAACACCTCGGTAGAACTCTTAAAAAGAAAAACCTCGATAGCCCGGTCATCATCAAGCGGTTTAACCCCACAAATGACAACTTCAATTTCCCCTGGAACTGGATATCTCACTGACTCCACCAACCAGCCATCACTGAAGCGTTCCGAAATATCTGAACCGTTTTTATTAACTCTCAGCTCAACTCTTTCTCCCGGTCTAAATCGAGAAAAAAAGGCACGTCCCGTTAACTTCCAACGTGCAACACCAAGCTTTGCATTCAGAACCAAAGGTCCAAGAGCATCACCACTATCACAGATATGACTTAGCGGAGACTCGGTCTCGTGCAAATACTGATGGTGTTGAGCTCGCCTCTCAGCCTGTATCATTTTGATAAGTGGAGCTCGATCAAGTTTAGTATTAGGTTTCATCCGATAAACATTTCGGAGTTTTCATAAAAACCTTAATACCAAAGGCGAGTTCCGGCTAAATTTCAGCCCACTCCACTGCCTTCTGGCTGTCGGTGAATGTGCGCATAAAGATAATTTTACCGTTTCGGACAATAAAGCCATCGGCGACGTTGCCTTCGATCCAATCCGATCGGTCTTTCAAGCGTACGTGGACTTTGACGAAGACCACGTACTTGTCCCCGGCATTCAGGATCTTTTCCGGCTTGCAGGTGCCTTCGGCCCAGGTGGCACGCGCGGTACTGAAGTGCTTCATCATCGCCTCGATGCCCTTGTAGGTTCCGGACATAGGAAAGCCTTCAGGCTCTATTCGTTCCACCTCGGGGTCAAAATACTGGCGAAGGGCCGGGATGTCGTCACTGTTAAGCAGTGCATAGACTTCGCGAACAATGGATTCGTTCGTCATTTTTTCTTTTCCTTTTTATACTTCGGGAAAAGGGACAAATACTTGCCATAACCTTTGGCTTCCATTTCTTCGACCGGGATAAAATTCAGCGCAGCAGAGTTGATGCAATAGCGTTTGCCGCCCTTGTCCGCCGGGCCATCGTCAAACAAATGCCCCAGATGGGAATCGGCTTTTTTAGAACGCAGCTCGGTGCGCTCCACCGACATTTCATAATCAGGTTTTGTTACCAGTGAGCCGTCATCAATAGGCTTGGTGAAACTGGGCCAGCCGGTTCCGGAGTCATATTTGTCTGTGGAGCTGAACAAAGGCTCGCCGCTGACAATATCAACATAGATGCCTTCTCTTTTGTTGTTCCAATAAAGATTGTCGAACGGCTTTTCCGTTGCTGACTGCTGTGTGCATTGATACTGCATCGGCGTCAGCTTTTTCTTAAGCTCCGCATCCGAAGGTTTCTTGTAATCACTGTCCTTGGCCCACAGCACACTGGCAAACAGAAAGCTGAGAATAAAAATCCCGAACCTCATAAGAGACTCCCTTGTATTTTCATTACTCTTTCATCTTCCTCTTAACCCCTGCCATCATCAAGTCCAGCGAGCAGGCCCGCCATAAGATTCGTAGCCAAAGTCATTTTTCTGTTTTGGCAACAGTTTTCCCTTTCCAGTGCCTTCTAACAGGTTCATACTGGCGACACTCCCATGGAGTGAGTCTTGTCATGAACACACATTCTCTCAAATCCTGGCTTCCCACTGTCAACATCAGTCTGGCTAGCTTCATTTTCGTGACCAGCGAGTTTATTCCCGTTGGGTTGCTGCCAGAGATTTCGGCAGGGCTTGGTAAAAGCGAGGCCTTCACCGGCCTGCTGATGACCATCTATGCATGGATTGTGGCGACGATGTCGTTACCGATGACGGTGGTGAGTTCTCACTGGGACCGACGTCGCCTGATGTTGATTCTGTTGGGAACATTTGTCGTGGCAAACCTTGCCTCGGGCCTGGCGGCAAGTTTTGGCATGCTGCTGGTGTGCCGGATCATCGTGGCCTTTGCCCATGCCGTGTTTTGGTCTATCGCAATTCCGCTGGCGATTCGCCTGGGTCCTGCCGGAGGCCGCGCCAAGGCGCTTTCGATTATTGCCATGGGAGCCTCCCTGGGTAATATCCTTGGCATCCCATTTGGCACCTTCCTGGGGCAAAGCTTCGGATGGCGCATGGCCTTTAGCGTGATCGCATTGGTGGCCTTCATTATTTACCTGATTTTGTATCGCATGCTGCCCGCTTTACCCAGCCAGAGCGTCACTACATTTAAAAATGTTCCGTCGTTATTCAGACGAAAATCCCTGGTGCTGGTTTACCTGATGACCGCCCTGACCGTAACCGGGCATTTCACCGCGTTTACGTATATCAAGCCCTTCTTGCTGGCCGTTGGCGGAATTTCAACTGATTTTGTCGTGGTGTTGCTTTTCGTGTTTGGTGCTTCCGGCATCTTTGGCAGCATTCTGGGCAGCAAGATCATATACAAGCACCCTAAAAACTCCCTGTGGGTGTCGTTAGGGATCGTGTTTGCCAGTTTGCTGTTAATGTCTTGGGCGGTGCATTCGCAAGTCGGGCTGATGGCGCTGGCCTTTATCTGGGGAACGGCATTGACCATCCTGTGCCTGATCTTCCAGTCTTCCGTGCTTAAAGAAGCCCCTGATGTGCAGGATGTGGCCATGTCGCTGTATTCGGGAATCTTCAATATTGGTATTGGTGGCGGTGCCCTGCTGGGAAGTATTTCATCCACAAACCATATCGGCTCAGTGGGCTATGTGGGCGCGGTCTTTGTCCTGATTTCTCTAATGCTGTCGGCCAAATTCCAGATCTCGCAACTGAAACAAAGCCCCGGAAGCGGGGCCTTTTAATTTTTTGCAGCTTAAACGTAAGAACCCAGTTCCTTGCTCATAAAACGCTTGCGCATTTTAATCGTGTTTTTTGTTTCCAAAACACCCAGTCTGCGGGCGATAAGTTCTTTGCTGGAAACCTTTTTAGTCAGGACTTCCGTGGAAGCAAACAATTCCACACCACTTTCCAAAGTTTCATAAAGCTCAAACACATCACAGGCCTTCAGGTACTCTGTGCGGACGGCCTGACCTTCAAAGTTCGTGTATGTGTACTGACTGTATTCTTTGGCGTCTTTTTCAGCCGCTTTTACCGCTGCGTTCGCATTCGCAGCCTGGAACAACACCACGCGCTCTTCAAGCAGTTCTGCGAAGGCTTGTTTGCCTTTGGCGCTGGATTTGCCCACAGCACGAGTTACATAAAGGGTCTTAACGGCGAACCATTTTTTATTTTTCATTACCAAATCCTATACATGAAGTGTTCAGAGCTGATCCCCAGCTCCCCGCAGAAACTATACTGAAAAGATTGAAGAAGCGTCAATAGAAAGGACCTTGGGGCCGAGGGATCGGGCCACGCCCATAGAATCAACAGTCGATTGCCCAAAAATGTTAGGGCTGCATAAAAAAGTGATCAAATTAAAATAAAGGACCTCTTACTTGGTTCTGTCATTGCATTGACACCTCTTAGGAAGAGGTGTCCCCCATGCGAAGCCTGGTAGTTTCAGCCTTCATGATCCTGATAGCATTGCCTGCAGCCGCGCAAATTGCGTGTGGCGGTGCTTTCCTGGACACCCGCACGTCTCACTTTGAGTCACTTTCGCATCAATCACGAGTCACGGAAACTCAAGTCTATCAAGCTGCCAAATCCGATGTTCTGGGGGACCGCAACTTATCCGCGAAAGCCAAAATGGCTGCGGCTGAGTTCTTTAACATTTTTCAGCTAAATAAAGACTATCGACAAGAACTGACCATTGAAATCCAGCGCCGCGACTACAAACGCGCCTTGGAAAAAATGGGTGTCCAAGTCAAGTTGGACCCGATGACACTTCTGCGCCACAATGCTCACTACTTCCGCCTTTTGTTTTCTCTTGGGGCCAACGCCGGCCTTAATTACCTCAGCTATCAGTATCTCGGGTCTGCCGGGTTTATTGTCTCTGTCCCGCACTTCAAATTCTTCCGCCCAGAGAAAATTCCTGACGCGGTCCTCATGGAAATCCTGACCCAGCCCGAGGGCGGCCCGTTAACAAAGGCCTATGTCAGTTCCCGGGTTCGCCACGGGGCCGACGTCGTCGTTTCCAGTCTGAATAAGTATGTATTCGTGGGCTTGCTTTCCTGGCTGACCGTCTTTCATCATCAAGTCATCACGGACCCCTCTGCCTACATCGAGAATCAGGCGCTCATGTCAGCCTCGGCCATGACCAAAGCGGTTTATGAGCAAAACATAAAAACCATTTCAGGGCTTGAGTTCAAACTTCACGAGTTCCAGACAACCGGCCAAAGCGAAAAGGCCGAAAAAGCTCAGGGATAAAAAGGGAGATTAAGATGAAAAAAGCAATGTTGATGATTCTAGCCAGTGCGATGATGGCTCAATCCGTTCAAGCTCAGGCCTACGCGGTGACGCCCCAGAGAAGTATCGCCTCTCAGGAGGCCATGAGCCCCCAGGCCCTTGCTGCCGTGAAAGCAATTAAAAGCCAATCCCTGACACTTCTGCAGTCCGGAAAGTCAGAAGTATCCCCTGAAGACCTGCAGGCCCTTTCAGCAGCGACGGCTGGATTGACCGCTGAACAGCGTCTGGAAGTTCTTCAGGCAGCCCTCGTGCAGCTGCAACGACTTCACTACTATCTGTCTGTACAGGCGGGAGAAGGCAACGAATCAACTATCGGAGGCGCGCTGGTGTTGAACACCGTGATCTCGGGATGCCTGACTGCGATCATGTTTGTCAATGACGATGCAGCCAAGCCCAGCATGCTAAAGTGGATTGGTGTCGTAGTTGCTGCTGCCAGCGTCGGTGGTCTTGTCACAATGATAGTCAAAGGCAACCCAGAGCTGGATCGTCTGGAGAATATGACAAAAGAACTGACCAACGCGCTGATACAAGCAAGCAGATCCACAATGATGCAAATTGATGCCGAAGCCTTGAACTAATAGATCGTGAAGGGAAGCTGGAACAAAAAAGAAGAGCCTAGCTCGTTTTTCGGAAATTTCCAGTTTCCCGCCGGTAAAAGGGCCCAACGTTACCAAGATGTATTCAAGGGTTCTTCATAGTAAACCGAAATATAAGTCATGATAACACCGGTACGTGTCTCACTCTGGAACATCATGCTTTTGCTGGTATCACTGGCTTTAACGGGCTGCACGTTTGATTTGCAACTGGTCCCTACCAGCGTCGTCCTGCCTTCAGAAACTCCTCCTAATATGACCCCGCCGGCCCCGACAGGGCCGACCTTGAACGTCAGTGCCCCGTCCGTGCCCTATGGAACCGTGGCGACAAACTTCGTTTATACCGTCAGCTACACTGATGCCACGACCGTCAACTTACAAGATGCCGACATCACCCTGGGTGGCTCCGACACGGCCGGCTGCACGGCTGTGGTGACGAATGGAACCACCATGACCCCGACGGTCACCATCAGCGGATGTTCGGGGGATGGCCCGGTGAATATCTCCATTGCTGCCGACACGGCGGCAGATGCAGATGGCCTTTTAGCACCCGCATACGGACCATCAACAAGTGCCACGATAAAAAACTCTTTCATCATGACCATCGACACCAGCAAAGGCAATGCTGCCAACTCGATGGAGCTGCCACTGAATGGCTGGTCCGGATACAACTTTGTGGTTCACTGGGGTGACGGCAGTTCCGATCCTGTTGATTCTGCAAGCTGGAATCCCGGCATGCCCGCAATTTCACACAACTACGCGACGGGCGGAATCTATGACATCAAAATCAAAGGTGCCATGCCTTGGTTCCGCTTTGCCGGTGCGGGTGATTATCTGAAAGTCATCGACGTAAAACAATGGGGCACCAATCAGTGGGGCACTATGCAACTGATGTTTGCGGGCTGCGCGAATATGCAAGTCACTGCGACAGATGCTCCGGACTTGACTCAAATGACCGATATGCGCGGCGCATTTATGATGGCTACTAACTTCAACAGCCCTATCGGTCATTGGAACACCAGCGGGATCGAGGATATGAGCAATTTGTTCATGGGAGCGGCAGCTTTCAATCAGCCCATCGGAAACTGGGACACTTCCAGCGTGATCACAATGAACAGTATGTTCAGCGATGCCCTTGCCTTCAATCAAAACATCAGCAACTGGAATACGGCCAATGTCACCGACATGGCTAGAATGTTCATGGGGGCTCTGGCCTTCAATCAGCCTCTGACTAAATCGGTAAGTTTCTGGGACACATCCAAAGTCACGGATATGACATCCATGTTCCAAAATGCAGACGCCTTCAACCAGCCCCTGGCCAGTTGGGTCTTTGCTACCCCTGGGCTGACTAGCATGGAGCAGATGTTCTTCGGCGCCGACGCCTTCAATCAGGATATCAGTGGGTGGGTCCTTCCCGCGGGCGTGAACAACACCCTCTTCGATCACCAATCCAATCCTGCCTGGGACGCCAGCAAAAAACCGACATTCCCCTAACTAAGGGACCTCAGGGGCCAAGGACTTTGCCAGCTCCACGATCATGGCAAATTGTTTCTGAACGCTGATGTAAATACCCTCATCGGTGCAGCGTTCAGTGTCGGCCGTGGCAGACTCTGACGATCGTGTTGTTTTTGAGGCGATCCCCACCACATAGGTCCGCCCTTGAATTCGAGCAAAGGCGGGACCACCGGAGTCCCCCTGGCAAAAACCTTTGCCTTGAGACTGTTGCACACGGAAACGGCTTTCGTTCTTTGCAAAAGCCGACACCGTCAACTGAACCGACCGCAGGGTGTTGCCGCCATCACCTTTAATGTCCGACCAAACACCATTGGTGCGCCCATAGCCTGCCGCCAGAACAGAGCGCAGATCCCCTACAGAATGATCCATCAGAGGCGTGACTATGATATCCTCAGGCAACTGCTTTTTTAACTTCAAAATCCCAAAATCAAAATCCTGATTTCCGGCTTTGTACTGCTCTGGCACCACGAACGTTTCTTCGGCATAGGCCAGGTGCTCTCCGGTTTTGGTCTTATATTCGACCGTGCGTAAATACGCTTGCGGTGTCTTCAGACAATGGGCGGCGGTCAGAATCAACTGTCTGCTGAGTGGAATCCCCGTGCACTGAAACACGTCGTTCATTTCCACCTTCTGGCCGTTTATAACCTCGATTCGGGTGTTATAGTAGGTGCGCACACTGACAACCATCTGGGACAGGTCGCTCTGAAAAGAAGCTGAAGCTCCGCCGATAATCCCCTGCCCTTGCTCCAATTCCATGCGGGTCCCTTGAAAGCTTTCAGGGCTTTCCTGGCAATTGATCAAAAGAAGTGAAAGAAGCATTAACAGTTTTTTCATAAGATACTTTCGCTGGGGCTTAAAACATCCATGCGAGTCTCATGCCTGCGGCCCCCTGATCTTAGAAGAGCTATAAGCCGCTCTTGGCGGCCCCCGGCTGTCCAGCAACTGAGCGAGGCACCAGAAGTGTCACCGGCTGACATATTTATATGAAGATATTTCTCAAATAATCTGCAAATCACAACCAGTTCCATCCCTACGCTGGCAGAGTTCTTGTATTACCTGCTGCCACGAGGTGAATGGAAATGGATACGCAACCTGTTCGTTTATTTCTTGCGATCACATCTTTGATTGTGGCAAGCGGGCTTTCTACGGCAAAGGCTCAAAGTCTTCCGTATTATTCGGCGGCGCCAACCCAAGGTCAAAGTGCGATTGATTATTTAACCGCTGTCGACAGCCTCAGTGCGGCTTCAATCCGCGAAGCTCTGCTGACAGCGTGGCAGCATGGCCTGAATCCCTCCGTCTATTGGAGTGCCGAACTGGAGCAATCCTTCCTGCGTGGAACCCTGGAGACTGACTTCGACCGACGGCAAATTCTGGCGGTCTATGTGAAGGCCCTGCGCGACGTCTATAGTGGATCGGTCAATCCGACCGGCCTGGCATCAGATATCAAAGTCAAAAGAAAGGACTTCCTGACGGCCGAACAGGTTCGCCTTGTCGTCCTGAGCAGTCAGGGCAGCGCAAGACTGGCCCTTGATAAAATGGCCCCGCAATTTCCTGTCTATCAGTCCCTGAAAATGGCGCTGCAAAGGCTTTATCCGCTGATGGAAACCGGACTGTGGGAAAGCATCACCCCCGCAAAAAAGCCCCTGTCCCTGGGGAAAAAAGATCCCGTCATCATCAAGCTGAAAGAACGTTTGCGCCAGTTGGGCTATCGCATCGACAGCATGAATGACACCTTTGATCAGGACATGCTGGCCGCAATCAATGACATTCAAATGAATCTGAAAATGAAACCGGATGGCGTGATTTCACCCGGCGGCCGCACCTGGAAGTTTTTCAGCGTTTCCCTGTTGGACCGATTGAGCCAGTTACAAGCGGACATGGAACAACTGCGCTGGTTCCCGCAGAATCTTGAAGACCGTCATATTTTCGTGAATACGGCGTTTTCCCACTTCATGATGACGGATAAAAAGAACAATATCTCAATGAGCTTCAAGGCGATCAACGGCACGGCGGAACGAAAAACGCCCACGCTTCGGGATCGGATCACCTATCTGGTGATGAACCCGACATGGACAATTCCGCCCACGGTGTTCCTGAACGACAAAGTGGAGATTCTGAAGAAACTCGACTCCAAGGGTATTCGCAAGTACTTCACTGACAACAGATTTGAAGTGTACACCGCTGACTTTAGCCGAACCATTGACCCCACCAGCATTGACTGGAAGTCGATTAAGTCTTCGAGCGTGAACTTTTATATCAGACAGAAACCGAGCTACAATAATGCACTGGGCGTTGTGAAGTTCATGATGACAAATCCTTATGCGATCTATCTGCACGACACCAATCAGCGCGACTTGTTCGGCGAGGCGCAGCGCCTGCGCAGTTCAGGATGTGTGCGCCTGGAAAAACCGCTGGATTTGGCCGAATATCTGCTTGCAGGAACGCAATGGTCCCGACCGCAGATTGAAAACTTCGTGGTTAAAGAAGGTCAAGTGGTTGATAAGGAAACCCGGGTGGACCTTAAAGAGCCGATGCCGGTTTATTTAGTACCTGTAACTTCCCAAATGAACTCGGACGGTGTTATCCGTTTTGTGGAAGACGTTTACGGACACAATCAGTTAATTTTATCTCAAGTAAAAGGATTAGGACGGTAATTATGGCAAAATATCTTTTAATCGTGGGTCTATTCGTATCTTTCAATGTTGTGACGTCACAGGCAAACGCCACTGTCAGTGCCGGTGCAGCGTCGCAACTGTACGTGACTGGCGTGGTTGAACACATCGAGGCCATGGAAAACGAAGCCATGGTAAAGCTGGTGGGCCTGCCAAAGCTTCTGATCATCAAAAATCTGATGAGCTTCCCTGAAGCCAAACTGCACCTGTTGACGGAATCTCAGGAAAGCCGCGTTCCATTGAAACTTAAGATCAACGGCAGCAACCAGATTCTGGATGTTATCAATCCCTAACGAAAACCCAGCACTTGCCGCTGCATCGAAACTGTGGGTATCATCCAAGGCTTGAGACGGAGGACCTGATGAAGACCATTTATTTCACAGCGGCCAGCTTGGATGGGTATATTGCTGATCCCAACGACTCTCTTGAATGGCTCTTCAAAAACGGCCCCACGGATATTAGTTTCATCGACACTTTTGTAAATACGGTGGGCGCCCTGGCCATGGGCACTTCAACCTACAAGTGGATGCAACAACATGCCGAGGAATGGCCTTATAAAGTCCCCTGCTTTGTTTTCACCCATCAAAACCTTAAGCCTTTCCCCAACGCCGACATCCGTTTTGTTCAGGGGGATGTTGCCAGTCACCACAAAGAAATGCAGAAGCTGGCTGAAGGAAAGAACATCTGGGTTGTGGGCGGTGGTGATCTGGCCGGACAGTTTTACGATCAAGGCCTGTTGAATGAAATGCACATTCAGACTGTGGCGGTCTTTCTAAATGAAGGCAAAAAACTTTTTGCGCGCCAAACCGACACCGCGTTTAAGATAAAGGACATCCGCCAGCACGGAGACACCTGCGTTGAGGTCATCTATTCGGTGACCCCTTAAGGCCTGTGGCTAACGAGGTCGCCACACTGCTTGAACTTACTCAGCGTAAAGAACGCCATGATCTCTCAGATTGCAGTCCAAGTCCAAGGCAAAGGCTTCTTGAAACCAGCCACTGTGATAAGAACCACTATTAAGATAAAGATAGACGTCCTGAGTAGAAGGACCAATTTGCCCTTGTGCGCCCCGACGAGCATCCCCTGCCTGCAGAGTACCTACCAGAACCGGAGACGAGGGACGATCACTGGGGTGTCCGTGCTTGGCTGCGATCTCAGAGATTTGTAAATCACAGTTGGCTGTAGCAGCCTGAGAGCTCAGGACCAGAGAAAAAGACAAAAAAGCAAAAGCGACTTTGTTCATGATGTTCTACCTTTGTTTAAAAGCTATAGGCCTTTGGCTTTAGCTGACTTTCGGGCGCCCCTCAAGTCAGGAGATTGTTCAGAGCCCCGGCCTATAAGAAGTTCAGGGAACAGGCTTTTTAAAGTACATATCTTTGGCCAGATTCTCCAGTTTCACCGGAGACTCCTGCCACACCTTGAACATCTCCTGGCCGATTTTGTCGGGCACAATATCCAAAACCTCTCTTTCGACGTGAGCCAAGATACTGTCTGCTACGTCGGCCGGAGAGGTCATATCCATCTCGGCACCTTTATTCATGTCCGTATCGATGGCACCCGGATTCACCGCATGCACGGCAATACCGTAGGGACTAAGTTCGATACGAGCCGCCTGAGTCATTGAATAAAGAGCGGCTTTGGATGCCGAATATCCAGCAATAAAAGGAAAGTTCACGAACTTGGCTATCGACACGATATTCACAATACGACCGTCGCTGTTGCGCTTAAGCACGGGGACAAAGGCCCTCATCACATCCATTGTCGAGAAGTAATTAACCTGCATGTCCTGGATGAAGCCGTCCCTATTCCCTTCCAAAAAACTTCCGGCATGAAGAGTGCCGGCATTGTTGATCAGAATCTGCACGTCGGCAGCGGACGACACCGCTTCACTGATTTGCTCAAAGTTGGTGATATCGAGCTGAACGGGAACCACGCGCGGGTCTTCATTTATCGGCAATTTGTTTTTATCTCTGGCGGCAGCGTAAACCTTGGCGACACCCCGACGGAGGCAGGCCTTGACTAAAGCGGCACCGATTCCGCGGTTGGCTCCGGTGATAAAAACATTCTTTCCTTTGAAATCCATAAAACCTCCTGGTAGATCCAAGGCAGGCTAGGATATTTCAACTTAAAATACTGGCCATTTACGGACATTGTCGTCCTTCTGTTCGGACCAGAACTACTTCCCGGTGGACACGACGTAATAGATCCCGCACAAAGTGATCAGCACCGGTAATATGAAGGTCAATCCTATCACCCAAAGGGTTTTACGACGTACTTCTCTTTCTGCGATTTCGGAATCTTGAGGCGTGTCCATATCAGTCCTTTACAAAAGACAGGTCTAATTTCGGGGAATTGTAACGACACCATTATCGGAAGACAAATAAAAAGCCCCCGCTCCTTAACCTGATCCAAGTGTACAAAATGTTGCTGTCACTCAGCAGGAGCCTTGAGTTCGGCTCGTATTTCCTTGGAAGGCGCAATAAACAGTTCATCAGCAACTCAGCAATCGTAAAGGAACAAACGATGAAACAGCTTATATCTTCAATAGCGATTATTTCAATGACAGCTCTGACGGCCTTCGCCGGGGAAAGCCAGCAAGTCACCATTGGCAGTGTGTTTACCAATCTAACCACGGAGTGTGTTGAAGTCAGCGCGGCAAACCAACAATCCCCGATTGATTTCTATAATGCCGAATGCAAGGGCTTTGGCGGGTATCAATTAAACATCTCAGGCGGCGACCTTCGCTATCATCCGGAGCTGGCTTACGGTGGGCAGCAGATTGCCCTTAACAACCCGTATTCCTTCCATGACGTGGCTTCAACTGAGGTGGAATGGATGTACCGCAAAACGAATTCCTTAGAGGACGGCAGCGGATCGTTGCAGTGGATTGGCTTTATCTATCGCCTGTCTGAAGCCACTGAAGATGGAATGTCGGATGTGGAAGTGGTGTATGCGGTTCGTTTGGATGGGGCGGACACCTGCTCGATTGGCACCGCCGCCACTGAAGAACAAGCACGGGCGCTTGTTCTGAGCTCAAAGGCTCACTGCAAATAGTCTGACTCTTATTTTGTATTGTCGTGAACGCAAAAGGCCGGAAGCTTATCAAGGGGTCGATCCTGATAGTCGACGGCCCCTAGCTCTTTCAGTTCTTTGAGGGTTGTTTCCCTGACGACGCCATCACCGCCGCGAATTCTAAGTACAAGATGAGTATCAACGTTCGCTGGATTCTCTTTGTCGATTTTGATCTTTTTCTTGTTGTCCCAAGCGACGATAGCCGTATCAACAGAGCCATCTTTCTTTTTAATCTGCACCATCATACTGTCCACTTGGGGTTTGCCGAATGCCGCAACCCGGATCACTTCTTCCAGGTCCGCCAGCTTCATATTCAAGCCAAGTTGTTTGCCCAGAGTGTGACAGAATGAACCCGCGTCAGCGCGTTTGCTAAACTTAATTTTGGAAACCGCGACGGAGTTCTCACCGACATTAACATCCTGAGTAAATGGCAGCAGGTTCGCGTGGGCGTGGAAAACGGAGAAGTTCAAAATTAAGACAGTTGCCAACAAGACTCTTTTCATAGGGCACCTCTGCCCATTTACACTGCGAGAGTCATTCCAGCGTCAACTGCAATAAAGCTTGTTTATACAAAGCAAGCACTGTCGAAGGCGCCAAAAGGCGCCTTCCAAATTTGTTATGTCTTAAATTGAAATACGAAGCTTCTGTTGCAAAGTGAGACGAGGATATTAAGGATTGCCTCGAGCTTTAGCTGGCAATGAGGCCACATACGCCTCTGGCAAACCCGAAGCCCGGGCTCCTCTTATCAAGGCCTCGAGATACCGTTCACTGACAGGACCATCAAGACTGCGACGACTCGGTGACGTCACAAAGGCCGTCGCCTCAAACTCTTGTCCGTCGACGGAAACACTCAGAGTCGTCTCAACTGACATCCCAGTCACGACACCTTCTTTGTGCTGAATAATGGGCCATTCTTTTTCCGGAATCTCAAATAACCTTCCAAAGACAGACGAGTCTTCTTTGGCGACCAACCCGGCAACACGCCCACCCCACCAACGCGAAGGAAAATCAAAAATCAAATCGACACCTTTTGCTTCAGCCACCAGCCCCTCGGGCAATGTGAAAAACTGGTAGCTATGCTCTTCCGCCCAAACCTCGAAAGCCTGGCGATCCAAAACCCCCGAGTATGCAAAATACAATTTGCTTCCGGTTCCTTGAATTTGATTTCTTGCTTGCATCACTTTTCCGTAATGGGCGTCCATATTTGATTTCCTTCTGCTTCTAAGTATCAGGTCTTGGCTCAAAGCTGTTGCAGTGTATCCCGGATCCAAGTCATTTGGCTTTTAATATCGCCTGACTTTGGCCCATTTTTGAAAAAAAAATGGCGGCCCGAAGGAGACGAGTTCAAAACGCCTTTGTGACAACAACATTCTGTTGTTTATCACAATCAAATGTCTAAAAAAAAGACGTGGTATCCTTCAAATTAAACCTTGCGACATCTCAACTGTCTAATAAACTTGGAGTATGAAAACGAAGCTGCTGTACTTCCTATCTTTTTTTATCTTGGCACATTCAGCGCAGGCAAAAACGGAGACTGAACTTCGCGCCGCGATTCCTGCGGGTCTGGCACCACCTCTTTTGATTGAAAAAGAAGGAAAAGTGGACGGCCTTATCGTCGACTATGTCAATGCTTTGGCAGAGGCTATGGGACGTACCGCAAGCTTCAGTGTCGTGACTCGTTATCGACTTAACAGATACATGCTGACAGGCCAAATGGATGTCCTCTGCTATACAAGCAAAATCTGGGATGACGGAGTTAAAAAATTAGATTTCTCTGAAGTTCTTTTTAACAAAAAAGAAGTTATTATTGGCCCGGCACCAATGCCAAAAAAAATAAGCGATCTGCAAGGCAAAAAAATCGGAACGATGCTTCAGTATGTTTACCCTAAGCTCGATCCCTAGATCCCTACTTTGCGTCCGGCAAAATTCTACGCGAAGACAGCTTATCCGAAGAAGGAAATCTAAAAAAACTGCTCAATGGCCGTATCCAGTACGTCGTCACAGATCAAATTTTTTTCGATTATTTCCGTCTTGAAAATCCCAACATTGCAAAGAACCGCGAAGCACTTTTTCTGAGAGACTACCCCATTGTCTGTTCAATCAGTCGCAAAGGGCGAATCACGAAGAAGGAAGTAGACAAAGCCATCGCTGATATTAAAAGTTCGGGAAAAATGAAGGCCTTGTTTAAAAAATACGGCAGCATGTATGTTGATTGATTTTGGGCATAAAAAAACCGAAGACTCAGCTTCGGTGATTTTGGCCATGTTTTCGGAGAAAAAATGGCGGGCCGTATGGGACGAGTTTAGAACTCAATTGCCATAAATTCGCCAATCGCTTAAAGTTCCAGAGAATGAAAGATGGTCAACGACCCTCAATTCGGCGCAGCGAATCCATCTAGGTGTATTTCGCCTTTTGGCACCGAATCCCGCAATTAGAATTCCAAAGAAAGATACACAAAATGGCATCCCAAGATTTCTACGTTACATTGAAAACAAATGACAGGCCTCTAATCGAGATGAACAAAAGAATCGAGAAGCTTACTTTAATGGAAATATGGGTAATGAAAGCGTCTTCACTTTTTGAGCGATATCATCGCCTCCTCGATCAAAATGACAAAGAAACTGACAAAGTAAAAATTGGGATCAACATTGAGGAAATCGACATTTGCTTCATGTCATCGGTGAGTTATTTTCTGAGATGTTTTTTAAATCAAAAAGGAAGTCTCAACCTTGAAATTAATAATGTTACTGCAGACGCTTCTCAAAGAGCCACATATCAAATGCTGATGGACTTGAGGAACGACGAGTACGTTCATTGGAAAGGAGCTCGATCCAAAATTGCTATTAAGTACTCATTTGCCGCACCAACCCCAACTACTTGTGAGTTTGCAAGAACAGTACAGGCCGACTATTCCGAAACAGTCGGGCCAGATCAAAACTCTGATCAAATTCGAACTCTATTTCGCACAACTCTAGAATACATTAATTCACGAAGACTACAGGAGCTTGATGCGATGAGGCAGCGCCTAAGCAAAGCCGAAGCTTGGCCTACTACCAACTTTTACAACCACAATGGGGACCCTGTTATTAAGAAGGATTGACATCTAGCGCCAGAAAAAGAGGACAGTCTCATTGGGTATGCCCATATTTCTATCGCATCTGGCGGCGCTCCGTTAAGCGGACTGCAAACTCTAGATCAACTCCAAGGGTCTTCGTGATAAACTCTGGAGTCATTGCAAAAAAATTTGGTTCTTCAGAACGAAGCTGCATTACAGCCTTAGGCTTTAAAATAAGTAACTCTCTAACCAAATTATAGGCGGCACAGTAATTCGAATTCGTTTTAAGGTCCTCGATAGCTAACCTTCTATAGTCACGTCCCATGTAGTTAGGGGCTTCTATGCTAAACTTAACAGCGAGCCCCTCCTCTAGCATTATCGCTGGAGGATGCCGTGCAGGTGCTAACAAATGAACGACCTCATGAGATAACTGATAAAGAGCCTGATCATCCTTCACTCCCTTCATCAGATGTATCTCGACCATTTTTTCATCGCCTGGGGGATAGTAAAGATAAGGTCCGTCACTTGAGAAGGTTACTCCAGCGAAATTCCAAGTTTTATCTCGACCTCCATACCATTGCTCTGCCGTAGCAAGTAACTTGGATGCTTGTCGTTTGAATTCTCTTCTGGATTCTCTGCTGTTCATTTACAGGCCTTTAATCAAGCCACTCTAGGACAGTATTTTCTTTAGCGAGCAACTTATTTCGATTGCATAGGGAGGAGGTGCACTTATAAGTTAATTCTCGCACTTTAGCTTTACGTACGCCACAGCCATCTCGTATGTACGCTTCGACTATCTTCTCATCTGGGGCCCTCGGGGCACACATCGAACAGGCACTATAGTCACCATAATTCTTCACGTTAGAATACCCACAGCACTTACAGAACTTACCCATAGCACCTCTTAAAAGGTTTAGCTCTCAAAGTTCGCATCTTTAACTATCTAGCCAATTTGCGGTTTTCACTGTCCGGCCAATAAATCCTTGAGCCTCCCGACACGAATACTACTATTGATGACATGCTCATTAAAAGTTACTGACTTTCTTTTTCTACCCCATCCGTCTTCGCTTGAATTTTAAGCAACGGAAGCACGACAGGGAATCCAACTTCACTCGACAGATTAGTAATCAATGCTCGAATGTAGGGCCAACCATTCAGCAGACCATTATGTTTAGAAAAAGCATCAAACATTTCCTGAGTAACTTCTTTAGGGATGTTAGATATAGGCAACTTATAAATAACATCGTACTGAACTGAATATACAATCTTAGCTGGTCCTTTATCGATAGTGACCGTTGCTCCGACCAGTGCTATTAACGTTTTTCCTTCCACCAGCCTTCTCTTGCCTGACTTGTAGTCGACGCTAACATTAGTTGCGGTCTTATCTATATAAATACCACAGTAATTATAGATACTTACAAGTAAGGCTAAGGATCAAACTCCAACAGCTTGCGAATCGGCACATTCAAAACATCGGCAATCCTCGCAATAGTATAGACTTCGGGGCTAGTAAGACCATTTTCGATCTTACTAATGGTACCTCTGGAGAATCCCCCCTCAAGGTAAAGTCGATCCTGACTATAACCTTTTTGTTTTCTTACCTTGGCGATGTGTGCCCCTAAATTCTTTAAAAACCGTTCTTTCTTGTCCATATAACAATTTTGAGACAAATAAGAACGATCACTCTTCCTATAGGAAGGTAAAGTATAGGAAGGGGCTTCCGATAAGAGCATAAACAAGCGGAGATAATATGATAAAAATAACGCGACATATTATGACGACAAAAATAGCCATAACCACCCTGCTTACAACCGCCTGCGCCACCCTAGAAACGCCATATTCTCGCTGGGACAAA